>JAKSKI010000025.1 GCA_024401865.1 Bacteroidales bacterium | reverse complement strand
TTGCAGAGAAGGCCATTACGCCTGCTACTGCCAAAAACATGAAAAATTTTTTCATAAGTGTTTTTGAGTTTTTAATTGATAATGTATTGTTTAGTTGATTTTCTGTCCACTAAAATCGTTGCAATTTAGCAAAAAAATCTCATTTGACAACAATAATTTTGATAATTGTCCCAACCATAGGACCTTCCTGATGCCGGGTCTAAGCCTCTTCTTCGTGATATTTAATGGCTTATGTCAAATAGAGAAGAGCAGTTCGGCGTTACGCGTGGTGAACTCGGCCACTGAAATCGTGTCAGTGCCCTTGATGCGGGCCACCGCTTCCGCAATGAGGGGAATGTTGGCGCTTTCGTTGCGCGTGCCTCTGAGCGGAGTGGGGGCAAGGTACGGGGCGTCTGTCTCCAGGAGTATCCTGTCATCGGGAATCCGGACCAGATCCGTGGCGATGGAGGCATTCCTGAAAGTCACCACTCCTCCTATTCCGACATACCAGTCCCCATATTTCTGCATTCTCCGGAATGTCTCGTAACTTCCGCTGAAAGCGTGCAGATTGCCTCTCAGACCGAGATGCGCGTGGGCCTCCAGAATGTCGAAGAAGTCTTCTGTGGCATCTCTCAGATGGATGTTTACGGGAAGGTGCCATTCCGCCGCAAGACCCAGCTGGGCGGCCAGCGCCTCTTTCTGCTCCCGGCTGTGCTCCCTCCCGTAATGGTAGTCGAGCCCGATTTCGCCGACAGCCACGACGCCTTTGTCCCTGTAGGGAAGCATCCTGTCGATTTCGTCCCTCCAGTTGCCGTCCACGGACCCCGGATACAGTCCCAGCATCGGGAACAGCGTGCCCGGGTGTCTTGCGGCCGCCGCGAACATGGCATCGCGTTCGGATGAGTCGATGTCCGCGAGAAGCATACGGCGAACGCCGGCGGCCTGCGCATTGGATATGAACCTGTCTTCATACCCGTCAAAGGCCCCGTCACTTATGTGCGTGTGCGTGTCTACGAATTCCATACCTGCAAAGTTAGCGTTTTTTGACGTGAATGCTGCACCTTTGCAACAGGTCGATTTCGATTATCCCGACGCATTCGAGGATATGTGCCATTGAGATGATGGTGCCATATTCCAATCCTGTCACCCGGCAAAGTTCGTCGGTGGTTATCCCCCTGTTTGCGGCTATGGTTCCGGCAAGGGAAGACAGGGCCTCGGCCGAGGCTTCATCGCAGTCGGGGATGCGGCCTATCTCAGCCTTGAAATCGCGTACGGCGGGGTCTTTGCCTGCTCCCAGACCGAGAGCTTCCACCAACAGACCAAGGGACGTGACGGGCTCGGCGGCCTTCTCTCCCAGCAGCGCGTTGCAACCGGCGGACCTGACGTCGTCAATCCTTCCCGGCAGGGCGAACACATCCCTTCCGTAGCCCGCCGCCAGCCGTGCAGTCATCGTGCCTCCGCCCTTTGCCTTGGATTCAATCAGAATCGTGGCGCGGCTGATTCCGGCAATGATGCGGTTGCGTCTGAGGAAATTGCCGGCGTATATCGCGGTGCCGGGGGGATAGTCGGTGATGACGGCGCTTCCGGGCGAAGAACAGATTTTATCCGCCGCCGTAGAGTGGCTTTGCGGATAAATGCTGTCAATCCCGACCGGAATTACGGCTATGGTGGGAATTCCGTATGCCAATGCCGCCATATGGGCGCTGATATCCACTCCGAACGCCAGCCCGCTCACGATGGCCGGTGGTGATTCCGCAGATGCGATGGCCCCGACAATCCTCGGGCACCATTCCTTGCCGTACGGACTGATATCTCTTGTGCCGACCACCGATATGGGAGGGTTGCCTCCGAAAAGGCTTTCGGGAGGGGAGGAACTTCGGATATACAGGCCTGCAGGCGCGTCGTTGCAGTCTTTGAGCAGTCGGGGGTAACAGTCTTCGCTGAAAGAGATGAAGCCGAATCCGAGTCCGGCAAGTCTGTCGAGCTCTTTCTCGGCATTGTCTCTCTCCCATTCGCTTATCCTGTCCCTGAAACGGCAGGAGGGGCCCAGAAGTGAAAACCTGTCGTCTTCCTGCAATTCGAAGACGGCGGAGGCGGATCCCAAGGCCCTTATCATTCCGCTTGCGGCCCTTGGCGCATCGCCGCATATGTGCAAGAGGGCGCAGGCGCTGACTCTTTCTTTGTGCAATCTGTCCATAACCGCGGCAAGATATGACAAGAGAGACAAAAAAACTTCCGTCGGAGTGGTATGACGGAAGTTTTATATGTTTTTGAATCAGTTTTTTTCAAATGATGAGCATTGCGTCACCGTAGGGACCGAACCTGTAATCGTTTTCGAGGGCGCTCTCATAGGCCTTCATCACCTTCTCGTAACCTCCGAATGCGGCCACGGCCATAAGCATGGTTGATACCGGGAGGTGGAAGTTGGTCACGATGGCATCGGGAATCGAGAACTCGTAGGGAGGGAAGATGAACTTGTTGGTCCAGATATCGTTGGCTCGGATTTCCTTGTTGGTGGTAACGTATGTCTCAAGGCTGCGGATGACAGTGATGCCTACGGCGCATATCTTGCCCCCGGATTTCTTGGTGGAGTTGATTTCGGAAGCGGCTTTTTCCGATATGATCATCCTCTCGCCGTCCATGCGGTGTTTCGAAAGGTCTTCCACATCCACTTCGCGGAAATGCCCTACGCCCATATGAACGGTTATGAATGTCTTTTCTATATCCTTGAGAATCATCCTGTTAAACAGCTCCCTGCTGAAGTGCAGGCCGGCTGCCGGCACTGATACGGCACCTTCGTTGGCTGCGAATATCGTCTGGAAGTTCTCGGTGTCAGAGGGCTCCGGCCTCTCCTTTACCCATTCCGGCACGGGAGTCTCCCCGAGTGCGAACAGGGCTTCCTTGAATTCTTCGTACGAACCGTCGTAAAGGAAGCGGAGGGTGCGTCCGCGGGACGTGGTGTTGTCAATCACCTCCGCAACCATGCTTTCATCCTCTCCGAAGTACAGCTTGTTGCCTATCCTGATCTTGCGGGCAGGGTCCACGATCACGTCCCATAGTTTCTGTTCCTTGTTGAGTTCGCGGAGAAGGAACACCATGATGTCGGCTCCTGTCTTCTCTTTCTTGCCGAACAGGCGGGCGGGGAATACCTTGGTGTCATTGAGGACAAACCTGTCACCCTTTCCGAAATAATCTATGATGTCCTTGAACTGTCTGTGCTCGATTTCTCCCGTATCCTTGTGGAGAACCATAAGTTTGCACTCATCCCTCCATTTTACAGGGTTCCTGGCTATTCTGTCCTGTGAGAGTTCAAAGTCAAATTGCGAAAGTTTCATAAAGTGTTTTGTTGTATAGACCAATTATATACGGTCACCGCAGACAATAAGTTTCACAAATTGCGGAAGACCTCGCGGATTGAGGGGTATGAATTCTCGAGGCAGCTGCCGGCACTGACTTCGTCCATCCATACGGCCTCGGTGATGCCTTCTTCGGTCTGAGGCTCCGGTGATCCGGTGCCGTCGGTGGTCATTTCGTACCACCAGCAATGTTTCAGGTGCCATACATCGTCCCGGAAATAGCAGTGGTGCGTGATGCAGAGGAGCCTTCCGGCAGTCAGCCCGGACACTCCCGTCTCCTCCGATACTTCCCTCAACGCCGTTTCCCGGATATCTTCACCCACTTCGCGATGCCCCTTGGGCAGGTCCCATACTCCTTCGCGCTTGATCAGAAGCACATTCCCTCTGCCGTCCCTGACGACTCCGCCACCCGCCTCTACTTCACGGAACAGCGAGCATACCGATCTGTAACATTCATCGGGATCGTCCGACACCACATACGTACAGCCGCTCTCCCTGCCTGCAAGGAGTTTCTCTTCCTCACTGCAGATCAGTATCGAACGGCTTTTGAAATAAATACGATACATTTTGCTAACTTTGCGGAATTGACAGCAAAAATAAGAAATAATACGATATGGCCCAATTCAAAAGCAAGCACGGCATAGTCTCACGCTCTCCCCAGGAGCTTTATATGTCATTTGTGGATATGCGCAATTTTACGGCTATGCTTCCCGAGGACAAAAAGTCAATGGTGAGCGCCGATTATGACACGCTGACAGCCAATATCCAGAATTTCAGGATTGCGGTAAGAGTATCCGGCCGCGTGCCGTACTCGCTGATCCAGCTTCAGGATGCGGATGCCCCCTTCCATTTCGGGGTGTCAATCCACTTTGACGAAACTTCCGAGCCCGGGAAGACGGACTTCAGCATAGAGGCGGAGGCCGAACTCAACGTTATGATGAAGATGATGCTCGGCTCCAGAATAGAGGAGGCTCTCAACAAAATCGTGGACGGCCTCGTGGATGTTTCTGAAGGCCGTATGCCGGCCGGGATGCCCTCTTCGCTGTAGCACTTATGGACAATCTTCCCGTAGCCGTCAGGCTCAATCCTTTCAAGAGGCCTGCCAGTGAGCTCCCCATCCTCAAAGGTGCAACCCGTGTGCCCTGGTGTGATGAGGGCTATATCCTTGTCGAACGCCCTGTGTTCACGCTGCATCCTCTGTTTCATGCCGGATGCTATTATGTTCAGGACAGTTCGGCGATGTACGTTGGCCATCTGTTCAGGCAGTGTGTGAAGGGAAGGCGCGGCCGGCTCCGTGTGCTGGACCTTTGCGCCGCACCGGGAGGCAAGACCACGGACCTTGCCGCGAGCCTCAGGACCATCTGCGGAGATGACTTCCTGCTTGTGAGCAATGAGGTGATGAAGCAAAGGGTGGGAGTCCTTGATGACAACGTGGCGAGATGGGGTGACCCCAACGTTGTGGTGACATCTGCGGATCCCGCAGCCTTTGCCGCCTTGCCGGGATTCTTTGACGTCATTGTGGCGGATGTTCCCTGCAGCGGAGAAGGAATGTTCCGCAAGGATGCCCGCGCCGAGAAGGAATGGAGTCCCGATACAGTCAAGCTCTGCGCTTCGCGCCAGAGACGCATTCTGGCCGATGTGTGGCCGTCGCTCAAAAAGGACGGACTGCTGATATATTCCACCTGCACCTACGAGCGGGCGGAGAATGATGACAATCTGAGCTGGACTGCGGGAGAACTCGGGGGAGAAATCATTCCGCCCGTTGCGGAATTCGAAGAATATGGGGTGGAGCTCACCCCTGCCGGACATATGCTCAGGGCCGGAAAGTCCCTTGGCGAAGGACAGTGGGCGGGCGCGCTTGTCAAGACTTCCGAGACAGGACGGGAGACCGTGGACGAATCCCGTCTCGCCGTACTTCATCCTTTGCGGATGGGCCTGAAGAAGGGGGAAATGAAGGGCAAGGTGTTTGTCCCCGACCCTGACTGGGCGCTCAGCATCAAGTTTGACAGGGGCAGCTTCCCGTGTTACGAGGTGGACAAGCAGACGGCCCTGCACTACCTTCACAGGGATGCCCTTTCGCTCCCTGATGCGCCCGTGGGCTTCGTGGCTCTCACTTACAGGGGCATACCCATCGGCTTTGTGAAGAACATCGGTACCAGATGCAACAATCTCCACCCTCAGGACAGGAGAATACTTATGGATATATGATTAGAAAATTGTTGATTGCGACGGCCTCCTTGATGATGGCCGGAATATGCGCCTCTGCGCAGACAAACGAAGAATTCAAAGCCCAATACGAAAGGCAGACCTCAGCGGTGGGCCCCTCGGGTGTGGGTGTCGAATATATAGTCAACAGATGGGAGAAGGCCTGCCCTGACAGCAGGGAGATGCTTGAGGCTTCATTCCGCCTGTATTTCCTCAAGTCACGTGAAGAGACCCTGGTCGTCAAGCCCGGTATGGACAAGTATATGGGCGGTGACCCCGTACTGGCTCTCACGGATTCTCTCGGCAACAAGGTGAACTGGTTTACGGACTACAAGTACAATGACCGTATTTTCGGCAAGGCCGTCAGGTATATCGACAAGGCCGCCGAACTATATGCCGATGACATCGACGTACGTTTCTTCAAGCTGGATGCCCTGCTCGCTTATGAGAAGGACAGTCCCGATATGGTATGTACCGACCTGGCCGCACTTATCGACCTCGAGGCTTCGGGCAAACAGAACTGGAAGGCCGGCGGAGAACCGGTAGGCCATGATTACTTTATGGCTGCAGTACAGGATTTCTGCCGCGAGTTCTTCAAAATCGCTTCCCCCGCATCATACGAAGCTTTCAGAACGATATCGGAGAAGATGAACAAACTCTATCCCTCCGACACTGCCTGGCTCAACAATCTCGGTTCGTATTGGTATTCGGTTCAGAAGAACAGTTCAAAGGCGCTTTCATATTACAAGAAAGTCCTCAAGATTTCTCCCAAAGACTATACGGCCATCAAGAACAGCGTCCTTATTGCGCGCAAGGACAACAATCCCAAACTCGAGAAGAAATTTCTGCCCCTGCTCATCGAAGTGACCCCTTCCCAGGGCGAAAAGATTGCCGCAGAAGCCCGTTTGAAGCAACTCTGATCTACAGATTGCGTATAGTTCGTGCCGGATCCACCTTCGAGATGAAGAGGGTCGGGAGGAGCAGCATGAGCATGATGGCGAGATAGGCGGATGCGTCCGTGACGATAATTGCCAGGGGGGACAGGTTCACCGGCACGAATGACAGGAAATAGTTGGCCGCGTCGAGTTTGAGGATGTGGGTCTTGTCCTGGACGAGACAGAACAGCAGCGCGAGCGCATTGCCTGCGGCCATACCTTCCAACACGACCCTTGAAGATATCCGGAGGAAGACCCGGCTTATGCCGCGGTTGTCCATACCGAGGGATTTCAGAATGCCGATTGTCGAGGTGTGCCTGAACAGATATATCAGCAGTCCCGAAATCATATTGAACCCGGCCACGATGGTCATTAGTATGAGGATTGCGGTCACGTTGACGTCTATCAGGTCCAGCCAGTCATAGAGCTGGGGATATCTTTCGGACAGGGAGCTGGCCTGGCGTCCGCAACGGTAAGCTATTTCTGCAGCTTTGGCCTTCTGCCTGTCCCTGTCCCGCTCCGGGCCGTCCAGAACTATTTCGACAGCGCTGAATTCGTCCTTCCCCAGGCCTTCGAGGCGCTGTAGGTCTTCAAGATTGGCGTTGATGGTGACAGTGCCGTCACTTCCGGGAATGTCGTCAATGATATTACGTACGGTGAAGTTGCGGGCTCTGACCTTGTCGGAGACGAAGTATGCGAGCATTCTGTCTCCCGGAGAGAGATTCATCCCTGAGGCGAATCCGAGCGGAATGTCCACCATCAGTGAAGTGCTGTCGCTGCGCTCCGTCCCCCTGAATCTGACTCCCCGCACGTGGAGACCGGACTTGACTATTCCGGCAGAATAGACTGCGGGCCTGATTTCCCTGATGCCGCTTATCGAATCCAATGCTCCGGGCAGTATGCGGGACATCAGCAGTATGTCGCCGTGGGCTTCGCTGAGAGAGTTGTGAATCTCTTTTCTGAATCCGGAGGAAATGGCCAGCGAAACAATGATGACAAGGAATGATACCGCAGTCGCGCAAACGGCCAGGGTCCCCTTGAATCTAAGTTTCGAAGCTATGAATCTCCCGCTTGTCATTGTCCGCTGTATATGGCATTCATTGCATCATACAGACTCATCACCGAATTGACGTATGATATCGTTTCCGAACCGTTGAATGTGCCCAGTTTGACCATGTCCGTACCGCTTATCTTCAGCGAATCCCTCATCTCCGGAATGACCGTCGATACCGAATCCCAGCTGGCGGTGCCGACACCCCTGAGGCGGGAGTAGTTTATGACGTCACGGATGCGCCCGGCGCCTGCGTTGTATGCAGCCAGAGTGAATTTCCGCCTTTCCGCCTCATAAGGCGATACGCGTCTGTAAAGCCTACTTAGTTCCTCCAGGTGCCTCGTTCCCGAGCGGATGTTGTTCTCGGGGTTCAGAGGGTCACCGTCACACTGTGCCCTGACCGTGGCCGGCATTATCTGCATCAATCCGATGGCTCCTCTGTGGGACCTTGCTTCAATTTTGAACTGGGATTCCTGATAAATGACGGCGGCAAGCAGTTTCCAATCCCAACCCAGGCTGTCGGCATATTGCCTGATAATATCGTCGTATGGTGATAGAAACGCGGATCTGCCTCCCTTGCGTGCCTTGAAGCGGGGGTCATATGTCCTGAATCTCGTGAGCAAGGTATCGAGCCTTCCGCTTTCCGAACAGATCTTTATCCATTCTTTAGCCTTGCCCGCAGTGCGCTTTCTCTCCGGTGATACCAGCCAGATGCTGCAACTGTCAATGACAACCGGAGTGCCGAGGCTGTCAGGAAACGTCCGGGTAACATAGGGAAGCGCCACGATATCCACAGTCCCGCCCGGGAGCGAATCAAGGTATGAATCACCTTTGCCCGATATGACTATCTCGCAGCGGCATTTGCTGTCGGCCGCGAATTCCTCGAGCAGGAAGTAGTTGTAACCTGTCAGAAGCAGATCCCGTGACGGCCCGGGGATGATGGCCGCTCGCAGGGACAAACCGTCGCGCGAACGGAATCCGGAAATGAGGCCGCCCGCAAACGAGGCTGCTACGAGGAATACTGCAGTCAGGGCTGCGATGGTCTCATACTTTCTCATTTTGAAACGGATCTCATACCTGCATTACGGATTCCGGCGCCATTCCCGATTCCGCCCCCGTCTCCGTGGTTGTGGCTATGGCCATTCTTGCCGGGCTGGGTGTAGAAAGGCCAGAAAATACCGATCTTGAAAGTGTTCTTGGTGCTTACGAAATGTGCCGCGGAGAAGAAATCCTTGCGTTCCATCGGCCATCCGCCTCCGATATTCTCGAATTTGAGGAATATGCAGGCACGTTTCCACTGCATGTTCACAAAAGCGTCAATGTGCGGACCGTTCTCGTACAGGAACTTGTTCTGATTGTAGAATACACCGAGATTGGGGTTCCAGGCCGGAGAATGCCATTTGGTGTTGTAGAGGGCGTTGACGCCTATCTGCATCACCAACACGTTCTGCGTGTGGGTGGCCCTGTCCCTCGCTGCGACGAATTCGGCGAAATACTTGAGGTTGAACGCGAGCATCGGTACGGGGATTACATCCTGGTTGGAAGACAGTTGGAAGAGAATCCTGTTGTCCAGATGGACAATGCCGCCCAGGACGATGTCCTTGCGAAGCGACGCGGTGAAAATGCTGACGGGGTCCGGACACTGGCGTGCGATGCTCAACGAATCGTAATAGACACTGTTGGCAACCAGAGCGTATCCGACTGATGCATTCATCTTCCAGTGGGGGATGTCAATGTCTCCCTGAATTTTTGTGACTGACTGTTTGGAGAACTGGTTGTCCCATTGGAAGTGGTTGGAGAACGTATGCTGCTGGTAGTAATTGGGAGACCTCAGTGATGTCTCGAAACGGGCTCCGATACTCAAGGGACTGTTGCGGTCCTTTCGGAACGGATACATGTTCACCCGGGCGTTGGCCTGGATGCCGAAGTCCCCGGCATCGGTTCCGGCGAAGGCATAGTCGGCCTTTGCGTCCCACTGGAAGTACTTCTTGATCTGGCCCTCGGCGCCGGCGTAGAGATAGGCGGTGTTCTGGGTGACCTTGGACCCTATCAGGGGATCTTCCCTGGAAGGGGAGTAATAGTTGCGAAGATAATCCCCTATGCCTATGTCAAGTTTGGATACAATGGCATCCCTGGACCATGGCTGGAGCCTCATGAACACTTTGTTGTGGAGGACGGCCACCCTTTGGGAGTCGGCGCTTGCGAAATTGCCGTAATTGAAGGTGTTGCGATAGAAATCCTTGGATGCCGGATCATCGCAGATGTCGTCATATTTGCGGGAATAGTCGGTGAATTCGGTCGTATGTCCGATAAAGGCCGTGGTAATGTCGTTTACGTCGCTGGAGTCTGCTACGAAAGAACTGTCTTTCCTGGCCCTCAGGTCATTGATGAAAGTGAAAGGTATGCTGAACTGCTGCTCGAGGAATACGGAGTTCTTCCGGGTGTTGGAGTTGGAATTCAGCAGATTTATGGGTATCTCCCTGAGTTCCAGTATGGTGTCCCTTATGAAACTGTCGTCGGTGATGCCTCCGTTCTCCTGCCTTGACACATTGTTGTGGATATAGCCCAGATGTGCCTTGTATCTCTTTCCGAGGTAATTCACGGCCGCGACTGCGGTCTTGTTGGCTGTTTCCTCCCTGTCCAGCATTCCGCTGCCGCCCCATCTGTCGAACGAAAGCCTGAAGTTGAGCTCGGGAAGGATATTCTGGGTGGTGAACAGATGAATATTGTCGGATTCCTTGGACCTCGTGCCTATCAGCGTGCCCCAGTATGCCAGTTCGGTATACGGCGTCTTGGTGTTGTACCAATCCAGGTTGGACATCGAGAACGTCCAGGGCTCGTTGGGCGTGATGAAATCTGCCGGGTCACCGGTACCCCTATTGAAATAATTGTATGACTGTACCGGAGAACCGGCCATTCCCAGCCAGGTCGAATTGACGTCCTTGCGCTGGAATGGATAGTCATAGAAATACTTGTTGAACGAAGTATCCGGAATCTCGACCTTCATCTTGTGGAAGTCGGGGTCGGTCGTCCAGGTGATGATGCGCTTGTACAGCATAGAGTCCGGCAGCGCGAAGGTCACCAGAATGCGTGGAGTGTTCTCGGTTATGCTGTCCCTGATGGCTTGTCTCTCCTCCTTGGCATCGCGCAGCGAATCCATCTCCGCCTTCTTTGAGAGCATCTTCTGCTCGTTGTCGTATTTCTTGCGGGCCTCCTTGTCCAGTGAACTGTACCACAATATGAATGCGGCCCTGGCTCTTGCCGTCGAATCGCTGCAATACAGGGAATCGAGCTTGAAACGGTCTGCGGAGTCCGCCCGTGCCAGAAGGGTGTCCAGGTCAAGAAGGTGTCTTTGAGCGGAAAGCTTGAGTGAATCCCTGACTTGAACGTGCGTGAGGGAGTCCAGCAGGGCTACATAATATTTGTAGCGGAACGGGTCTGTCAATTTCAGTGAATCGGGTGCCACGATTGTATCCCTTGCGGTAAGATAGGGTATGGTGTCGGACAGGAAATAGTCTTCGGACCTGTCCGAACTGTCCTTTACGCTTATTTCATCGAACTTCCCTTTGCGGCGCAGCCTGTATGCGTCCCGCGGATAGAGAATCGTGTCCTTGGAAGGTTCGAAATGCCATATGTAGTCGGGGGATTTGACCGAGAAGGTCTTGACAGGAGTGTTGTCCGCATTGGACACGCCTGCCGCGACAGCAGCCGCGACGGCCGCAGGGAACAGTATCTTTGCCAGGGCCTTCATACCAATTCTGCGAATTTACTCACTTTTTGGCAATCTCCCAAACAGGTCTTCGGCTTCGGAGAGTTTTTCGGGGGTTCCGATATCGATGAGGGAGACACCGTCCGCAACGGCGCCGTAAATGGGGAAGCGGTCGGCCGCTGACAGGTAGAAGTCAATTATGCTGAATTTGTCGGGCCAGTCCTCCATCAGGCCGAACACGCTCTCAGAAAGAATATGGATGCCGCAGAAAGAGTATTTCCTGTATCTTTCCGGATTGAAATCCGGGTATGGGGACTTGACTTCGCCTGTCTTCACGTTGGTCCATCCGGCGAATCTCATATCTTCATCGAAGAGGAGATATCTGTCCGCCTCGGCTTCGCGCACCGCAAGAACGGCAAGCGAGCCGGGCCTCATATGGGATGCAAGCCAGCCGATCGAAATGTCCGAAAGAATGTCGACGTTGTGGACGAGGAATTCTCCGCACCCTCTCAGAAGAGGAGCGGCGTGCCGTATGGCCCCTCCCGTGTCGAGAATCACGTCCTTTTCGGGGGACAGGCGGATGTCAATCCCGAAGCCGTCCTTGTCCTCGATGAAACTGCTGACCTGGTCCGCGAACCAGTGCGTATTGACGACAATGCTGTCAATGCCCTCGCCCCTGACTTTGTCGATAACCCTTTCGAGCATGGGTACACCGCCTACAGGCACCAGAGCCTTGGGGATCCGGTCTGTGACCGGCTTCAGACGCGTGCCGTAGCCGGCAGCCAGAATCAGGGCCTTCATTCGGGGAAATCCAGTTCGGTGACCTTCTGGAGCACGGATTCAAGATAGGGATATCTTTCGAATCCGTCAGAGAGCAGCCCCTTCAGACATTCCTGGGCGGGCGCCAGACAGTCGAGGAATATGCGTTTGCGCTCATACAGTCCCCTGAAGCCGTAGGCTCCGAGCTCCTGAAGCATCCTGACAAGGGCTATGAGACGGTATCTTGTGCGGAACTTGTCCCTGTCGTAGTCGCCGTATGCGGCCAGCGCGTCCATATAACAGTCCTCCAATTCTCTGCGCATCGGAGCGGGGAAGTGTGTCCCGGCATTCCAGACAAACGAAGCGAGGTCATACTGCACGGGCCCGCGCCTTCCGCCCTGGAAATCGATGTACCAGGGGTCTCCGTCCCTGACCATCACGTTGCGCGCCTGGAAGTCCCGGTACATGAAAGTGTGGTTATCTTCGGCAAGGGCATCCTCCGTGAGCGTGTCGAAATCGTCCTGCAATCTGATTTCGTCGAATTCCAGGCCGGTGAATTTCAGAAAATCGTATTTGAAGTAGTTGAGGTCGAACGAAACCATCCTGCGGTTGAAGGCACTGTCGGGGAAGCATACTCCGAAATCGAAGTTTTCGGCGGTCCTGTGCTGAATGGTGGGAAGGTCCCGCATCACCTTGAGGAGAAGTTCGCGTTCGCTCTCTCCGAATGTGCCCGACTTAATTGACGGACCCAGCATCGCGAAGAGCTGGCAGTCTCCGAGGTCCTCCTGAAGATAATGCATACAGTCTTCGGAAACGGCGTACACCTCGGGGGCGTTTATGCCTTTGGAACGCATCTGCCCGGCTATGGTGATGAATGCCCTGTTCTCCCGGACATTGGTGCCCTTGCATCCTATCACGGTGACCGGCCCGGTGATGCGGTAGTATTTGCGGGCGCTTCCTGACAGAGGCAACAGTGTCATACTGTCCGGGAGTACGCCCGTGTAGGTCTTGTAAAGAGCTCTCAGTACTTCCATAATCACAAAATTACTCACTTTTGGGAGATTGACAAAAAGTAAGTAAATTTGTTGGATACTAAAGACAGAGACAAGATGAAACCTACACTTCTGGTACTTGCTGCGGGAATGGGCAGCCGTTACGGCGGGCTCAAGCAGATGGACGGCCTCGGGCCCCATAATGAGACAATTATCGATTACTCCATCTATGATGCCGTTCAGGCAGGCTTCGGCAAGGTGGTATACATAGTCAGGGAATATTTTCTCGAGCAGTTCAGGCAGACTGTCGCGCAGAAATACGGCAACGTCAGATGCATTGACGGTACGCCCCTTGAGTTTGTGTTCGTGACACAGGAGCTTGACCGTATTCCGTCCCGTTTCAAGCTGAATCCCGAAAGGCAGAAGCCCTGGGGTACGGCACACGCGGTCCTTATGGCCAAGGACGTCATCAAAGAGCCCTTTGTGGTAATCAACGGGGATGACTTCTACGGCAAGGAATCATTCCGCATAGCCGGCGACTGGTGCCGCGCGCACGCTGATACGGAGGGTATCTATGCCATAGTGGGATTTGCATTGGAGAACACTCTTTCGGAGAACGGAAGCGTATCCCGTGGAATATGCACCTATGACGGTGAACGCCATCTCAGCGGAGTTGTCGAGAATCTCAATATCCTCAGGGAGGCTGACGGTGTGATACGTGGGGATGACACCGAATCCGGATGTCGTGCCGTCCTTAACGGAAGCGACCTGTGCTCGATGAATATGTGGTGCTGCACCCCCGACTATTTCGACAAGAGCGGGGCTGTGTTCGAGGAATTCCTCGAGAACAACATTTCCGAGCTCAAGAAGGAATTCTATATTCCTTACGCCATTGACTGCCTCATAAAGCAGGGCGTTGCCGGTTGCGATGTCCTCGCCACCCCTTCAAAATGGTTCGGAGTCACGTTCAAGGAAGACCGTCCCGGGGTGGTGGCCAAGTTCGCCGAACTTGTCGAGGAAGGCGTATATCCTTCACCGTTGTATAAATAGTTGCTGATATGAGACGCACATCCAAATCCAATTTCAATCTGCTGGGCCGTCACACTTATTTCGTTCCCAACGTGCCTGAACTGCTCGTCCTGCTGCTGTGGTTCATCCTTGGAGCATTGCTTGCCAACATAGTGAACCTCGTTGTGTCGATGCTGCTGGGTCCGGAGGCTTCCAAGGAGGTGGCCTTGATGGCAGCTTATCCGGTGATGTTCATCCCTCCCATGCTGTATGCCAGTACAAAGAGCCGCTACAGATGCCTGCGCAGATCAGGAGCCAGGCTTGACAGCTCCAATTTCGGTGGCGGCGGAGCATTCGTGTATATACTTGCCGCTATGGCGGGAACACTCGCCCTGGCGTTCTGCGCCGATGCCGCGTCTTCCCTTCTTCCCGCCATGCCTCAAGACCTCAAGGATATCCTTGACAGTATGGTGAGCGGCAACTTCCTTGTCAATTTGCTGTGCGTAAGCATATTCGCTCCGTTCTTCGAAGAATGGCTGTGTCGCGGTATGGTGCTTCGCGGGCTGTTGGGCAACAATGTCAAACCCTTTTGGGCGATATTCATATCTGCCCTGTTCTTTGCCCTAATCCACCTCAATCCCTGGCAGGCATTGCCGGCATTCCTCCTCGGAGCCCTGTTCGGCTATGTGTATTACAAGACCGGTTCCCTCAAACTTACTATGCTGATGCATTTCACCAACAATACCTTTGCGCTGGTGATGAGCAGGATTCCCGAATTCAAGGATATGGATACCTGGCGGGATGTCCTGCCCGGACGCGAATTCTTCGTCATTCTGGCCTGCTGCATCCTCATCACTGCCCTTGTGGTATTAAGATTCGTCAGGATAGAACTCAAGAGCGACAAGGGCAATATCGATGAAGTGCCGGCCCTGTTCGAGCAATAAGATGGGACGTTTTTCGAAAATCTGGAACAGAAGCCTTGACGGAGATTTCAAGGAGCAGAGGTCATTCGTGAGATATGCGATTGTCATCACGGCCGTGATGCTCGCTTTCCTCTTCGTCAAGAAGGACAATATTTTCAGGTGGATTGAGGCCGGCGTCACAATCCGCAACCAGGAGAAGAGGATGGAATATCTTCGCAGGGAGACGGAGCGGCTTGATGCAAGGACCCGCCTTCTGACCAATGACCGTGACACCCTGGAGAGATATGCCAGGGAAGAATTGAATTTCTCCGAGCCCGGAGATGACGTTTATCTGATAAAGTAAGGGCTATGCTTGTAGTATTGGAAGGTCTTGACGGAGCGGGCAAGTCCACCCAGGTCAGGAAACTCAAGGAATATCTCGAATCCGTGACCGGGACGTTGGAATACATCCATTTTCCCAGATATGACTCTGCCGTTTATGGAGGTCTTATAGGCAAGTTCCTCCGCGGCGGGTTCGGCTCCATCGATTCGGTACATCCCCAGCTGGTTGCCCTGCTGTTCGCGGAAGACAGACGTACCGCACTTCCGCTTATCAAGGAGGCACTGGACTCGGGCAGGACCATCCTGCTGGACAGATACGTGTATTCCAACATAGCTTATCAGTGCGCCAAACTGGGAGATGATTCGGATAGGGAAGAGCTGCGCCAGTGGATTTTGGATACCGAATTCGGAGATTTCGGCCTTCCGCATCCCGATCTGAACATATTTCTCGACGTGCCCTTAGGCTTTGTGGAGAAGAGCCTGGCCGGGTCGCGTCTATCGGACGATGACAGGTCCTACCTTCAGGGACAGCAGGATATTCACGAGGCTGACCTCGGTTTCCAGAAGAGAGTCCGTGACATGTATAGGCGTCAGGCTTCCCTGGACCCTTCGCTAATAGTTGTGGACTGCTCCGATGATGAAGGCTCGATGTTGCCTGCCGATGATATCTTCGAACGAATCAGAAAAGTGGTGGATGAACACTGTTAAGAGAATCTGCGGACTTCTGGTCGGTTTTGTGCTGTTCATTGCCGGCCTGCTCAAGATGATGGACCCGGTCGGGGCCGGTCTTCAGGTCGAGGCATATTTCAGGTTTCTGCACCTTTCGGCTCTCAACCCCGTATCCGGTGCCGTGGCCTGGCTGGCCGCGTTGGTGGAAACTTCTCTCGGGGCAGCTGTTCTGACAGGAATATGGCGTCGTCAGGTGAGATGGATAGTGCTTGGCGTGCTGGCCTGTTTTACCCTGCTCACGGCAGTAATATGGCTGTTCAATCCTGATATGGAGTGCGGTTGCTTCGGGGAGGCAGTGCATTTCACCCACGCCCAGAGCCTGATTAAGAACGTGGTTCTGCTGTGTCTCTGGTCCGTCGAATTCTGCCCTTCCGCGGATAATCCGACCCCCCGGAAGACCAAATTCGTGGGTTTTGCCCTTGCGGTGACGTCAGTCACCATACTGTCTTTCCTGTCATTGGCGAATATCCCCCCTGTGGATTACACTTCCCTCAAGCCGGGTACGGAACTGGCCGAATCCGGAGTCTCGGCATTGTCTATCGTCAATTCGGACGGTGAATATTGCGACAGCCTCCTTCTGGACGGTCGTGTGATAGTGATATCCGTCAATAATCCCTTCCGTATGGATCAGGATGACTGGAAGAGCATCGAATCCTATGCCTCAATGGTCCGTGAATGCGGCTTCACCCCCGTGACAGCGGTTGCCGGAGCTTCGGAAGAGATTCCCTGCAACGCATTCACCGCAGACCGCAGGGCTCTTCTGACACTCAACAGATCAAATGGAGGCGCCGTATACATCGCCGATTCACAGGTAATACAAAAATGGTCATCCCGTTCCTTGCCGGACAGAGATGACCTTATATCCATTGCCGAAGACAAACCGATGGATACCCTTATCGAAGCGTCAGCACCCGGGCGCATCAGAATGCAGGGGTTCCTTCTGTATGTCTTTGCTGTGATGCTGCTTCTCTAGCGTATCGAGATTTCGTATGGCAGTCTGGCGAACGTGATATCCGCCTTGCCCTTGCCGGCCGCTTCGGCCCAGTCCTTCATTGTGCTGAAGACCCCTTCAAGCATAGTGTCCTGCACCATCGCTGACACGCTTGATTTCTCTCCGAACAATTCCATCAGCATTTCAATAGTGGTCTGAGGTTTGGGATATGCGGTGATGTTCCAGTTGGCAGTGTCTTCGTCTCCGGCACACACGGCTGCATATCCGATTGCGTCCTCAAGCGAGCCTATTTCGTCAACAAGACCGATAGAAAGAGCATCCAACCCGCTCCAGACTCGGCCCTGTCCTATCCCGTCCACGTAATCCTTGTCGAGATTGCGTCCCTCGGATACCATAGAAGTGAATTTGTCGTAAATCATCTCGACCGAACGCTGCTGATATGCGGTTTCGTCTTCGTCAAAACGCCTCATAAGCGCGTACATATCCCCGTGTTTGTTGGACGACACGGTGACGAAGTTGACGTGTGCCAGATTTCTGGCGGTTTTGCCGAAGTTGGGAATCAGGCTGAAGACCCCGATGGATCCTGTAAGAGTCGAGGGATTGGAGAATATCCTGTCACAGTTGTTGGAGATCCAATATCCGCCGGAAGCGGCATATGCGCCAAAGGACGCAATCAACGGCTTGTCCTTCTTGAGAAGGTCGAGTTCGGTCTTTATCTTCTCAGAGGCGAGAACGCTTCCGCCCGGGGAGTTTACCCTAAGTACCACGGCCTTGACGGATGAATCCGCCCTGACGGATGATATGATGCCTGCGAACCTGTCTCCGGCCACATTCTTCGATTCGCTGCCATCGATGATGTCGCCGTCAGCGTATATGACGGCAATCTTATTCTTAGCCTTGGATGCCAATGCTGTCCTTGAGGCGACGTAGTCCGCAAAATCCGCCATCTTGACGTCCTTGATACTCTCGACCTGGGCAAATGTCGCTATTTTGTCCTCAAGTTGTCCTGCGGTGAGGAGTTCGTCCACCAGCTTCTCGTCAAGGAAGTCTTCCGGGAGAGAAAGTTTCAGATTGTCAATGCAAGAGTTGAGATCATCCACAGTAATGTCGCGGCTGTCGGCTATCTCAGATGAAATGCTGCCCCAGATAGAGTTGACAAGTGTCTTGTATTGGAGAAGATTGTCATCGCTGGGCGTATTGCGCACGAACATCTCTCCGGCGGATTTGTACCTGCCGTGTCTTATCAGCTGGACTTCCACTCCAAGGATGTCGAGAATGTCCTTCAGGAACACCATCTGGGTGCTGACACCGGTAATTGTGGGCGACGCCCCCGGATGAGCGGTCATATACACCTTGTCGGCCACGGACGCAATGTAGTAACTGTCGGTGGTGGGGGATTCGATATAGGAAATGACCGGTTTGCCACTGCTCCTGAATCTGGCCAGGGAGCCGCGAAGTTCCTGCAGATATGTCACATCCCCCATATAGCCGTCAGTCTTGAGGAATATGAATTTGACAAAAGGATCCTCTGCAGCGGCATTGATGGCGTTGACGGCATCCAGAATGCCTATGGTTGAGTTGTCGCCCTGGCCCTGCACCTTGCTCAGGGGATTGCTTTCGGCGCTCTGCTCTCCCAGAGTGATCTTTGACAGGTCTATCTTCAGCACGGAATTTCCGGTCAGCTGGGCGACGGACTTGCCTGAAGCGCCGATGGAGGCTGCAATACCCACGGCAATTACAGTCGAGACAATGCTTACGATGATGATGCCGGCAATGACGGCAAGGGTCATTTTGATGAAATCTTTCATTGTATTGTATTTAATCATTGCAAAGATATGAAAAATAGGTATATTTGAATATTATGACAAAGAGATTCTTATACATCCTCGCAGGGGCGGCGCTCCTTGCCCTGGCGTCGGCGGGCTGTTCTGACAGCGTTGACGTCACAATCAGCAAAGAAGTCCTTAAGGACAAGATCAAAGGCGGATGGGCGGCACAGACAATAGGGTGCACTTTCGGCGGTCCCACCGAATTCCGTTATCGCAGCCGTATGATTCCTGACAGTGTCTCGATAGCCTGGGACGGGAATTCCGTTACCAGAGCGATGACCAGCAACAAAGGACTGTATGATGACGTGTATATGGACCTCACATTTGTCAAGGTCTTCGACAGCTGCGGACTGGATGCGCCGGTCGATTCATTTGCCCTTGCCTTTGCGAATGCGGGATACAATCTCTGGCACGCAAACCAGCAGGCGAGATATAATATCCTTCACGGTATAATGCCTCCCGAATCAGGTCACTGGCTCAACAATCCCCATGCAGACGACATCGATTTCCAGATAGAGGCCGATTATGCAGGGCTCATGTCCCCGGCGATGCCGGCTGCGGCATGCCATTTCGCCGACGGTATCGGACATATTATGAATTACGGTGACGGCTGGTACGGAGGCGTATATGTGGCGGCAATGTATTCGCTTGCATTCGTATATGACGATGTCAACACGGTAGTGAAAGAGGCCTTGAAGGTCATTCCCAAGGAGAGCCGGTACTACCGCTGCATGTCTGACATCATACGTTGGCACGATAAGTATCCGGAGGACTGGAAGGCAGTCTGGCAGCTCGCACAGGACAATTACGGTGAAGACGTCGGCTGCCCCGGCGGCGTGTTTAATCCATACAACATCGATGCGGTCATCAACAGCGCCTATATTCTTATTGGCCTGCTGTATGGAGAGGGTGATTTCGAGAAGACTCTCGAGGTATCCACAAGATGCGGACAGGATTCGGACTGCAATCCTGCTTCCGCTGCAGGCATATTGGCCACGATGAAAGGCTACAGCAACATCCCTTCCAAGTATCTCGAGCCTCTCAAGGCTGCAGAAGACCTTGAGTTCGCATATACCGGGATGTCACTCAAGCAGACCTACGAGATGTCTTACAACCAGGCCTTGAAGGTGATAGAAAAGTATGGCGGCAGCACCGATGGAGATATGGTCACCATCAGGATGACCCGTCCGGAGCCCGTCCGACTGGAGCAGGGATTCGAGGGCCTCGTCCCCCAGGACAACTATGAATTCAGGCACAGATTTGCCGACAATGTTGAGACCTTCGAGTTCGACGGCAAGGCTGTAGTGCTCTGCGGCAGGTATGTCAAGGATGACTTCGATGTCCAGCTTGACTATGTAGCCCGGATTGAAGTTACCGTAGACGGGGTAGTGCAGCCTGTTGTAGAATTGCCCTGCTGCTATCGCGGTCGTCTCGAGCAGTTGTGGTACAATTACCGGCTTGAGCCGGGACACCACAAGGTGTCGGTGAGAGTCCTCAATCCCGAACCTGACGTCTGGATCGAGTCTTCTTCATACAAGGTGTACGATTAGGGGGATCTTGTCCACTGCCTCGCGCTTGGCCTTGTCCACTACTTTGGCATAAATCTGCGTCGTGTTGACGCTGGAGTGTCCCAGAAGTTTGGAAACGGTATAGATATCCACTCCGCAACTGAGTTCCATCGTGGCGAAGGTATGCCTTGATACGTGGAAGGTTACGTGCTTGTCCAATCCGGCATTCCGCGCCCATCTGTCTATGGCCTTGTTAATGTCCCAGTATGGGGGCAGGTCGAATATGAGGTCATCCTTACAATGCTCCTTGCCCGTGGGAATGCAGTTCATTGCGTTCTCTGATAATGGCAGGTAGAGTCTCTTGGATGTCTTTTTTTGTACCAGAGCAAGCTGGTATCTTCCGTCCGACAGTATGTGCAGTTGACTCCATCTGAGTCTGCTGACATCACTGTATCTCAGCCCGCAGAAGCAGCAGAAGAGGAACGCCTCGCAGATCACCCTGTCCGATTCGCTGACTTTGGCGTCGGACAGCCTTTTCACTTCGTCTATGGTCAGGAAAGTCCTGTTTGATTCACATCTGTGGGGCTTCTGTTTCGATGACAGTTTGTTGGCGGGATTACTCTCCAGAATACTGTCCCGGACGGCGGCGTTGAGGATTGACCTGAGCATATTGTAATACGTCAGCTGCGTACCTGCGGAAAGAGTTCTGCCGGTGGTTCTGGCTTTGTATGTTACGTATTCAGGAGAAGCTGTCCGGAGGTATTCCACAAAGCCGAAGATGTAATCCCTGTCAATTTCACACATACGGACATCTTCGCCCCGGTATTTTATGAGGTGGTGGCAGAGATTGGTATAAGCAGGCCTGCCATTCCCCTGCCGACTTACATAGTCGATAAGATTGACGGTGTGTCGTAGCCAGAGTCTGTTGAAGTACATCCGGGCAAAGATATGCAAATATCTGAGCATTCACTTTATTATTAACTGAAACAAAATAGAGACCATTTTCCGGACTGAAAAGATAATCAGCTTCCGGCTGATTTTGACCTATAATATGTGACAAAACACATTGTTT
>JAKSKI010000024.1 GCA_024401865.1 Bacteroidales bacterium | reverse complement strand
GAGCCTGAGCGAAAAAAATGATTAAATTTGCAATTGAGATTGCGCTGTAATAGAAAATGTCAATGGCTTTTTATAGCCTTTGATAGTTTGATTTACTTACAAAATACTTACAACCGTATATTCAAGTGTTTGATTATCAATTGAGAATAAACACTTCAACGAGGAGGAATACTAGAATGATTGTGAAGTTGGAAGGGGCGTGAGATTTTTTATTAGGACATAAAGTTTGTAATAACTGTTTAAGCCGCCCTGCCAGGACGGCTTTTTTGTTTCGTGACAGACACCACGCTCAGAGCTCGCCATAATGCCCATCGCAATGGCTCACCGCAGAGACCTTACCATGAGTTCGCCTCGAAATGAGTGGCCGCTCCTTTCATCCAGATAACCGGGTGGAACTAAATTCCGTGAGGAAAACGGCCAGATTCCTCACCTAAACTATAAATTACGGCAATCCGTGAGGAAAACGGCCGGATTCCTCACCAAACACAATGTGATTATGAGCAATTATTCTGAAGCTGAGAGACGGTGTGCCATTTCGTTCGATTCGTGTGGCGAAATTTATCACGCCTACACTTCCGGGAAGGAGACCCCAATCCTGTTTACTTCCACTGATGATATGACCTTTGCGATGAACGCAATTGCCAATGCTGCTTTTACATTTTGGGAATCAATCAAAATAATAGCTTTCGCGCTTATGAATAATCACTTCCATTTTGTCCTCCAGGGCACGGAGACGGAAATAGTCGGATTCTTTCAATGCATTGCTAAAAAACTGAAGCATACCATCCCGTTGGCCGGAAATTTGCGCCTGTCACTCAAGCCGATTCTTGACCTCGGAGGAATGCGGAACACGATAGCTTATGTCAACCGCAACGGCTATGTCGCGGATCCGAACTACACACCGTTTTCTTATCCGTGGAGCACGGGAAGGTATTATTTCAATGACATCTGTTCAAAGGAAACGTATTCCGCCGAAAGCTTTGAACAAAAACGCAGAATGCTCAGGGGCAGGGCTGTTAACTTCCCCTTGGACTGGCAAGTCATTGACGGCTACATATCGCCGCAGTCCTTCTGCACAATAAAGTTCGGGATGGCAATGTTCCGGGATGCCCACCATTACTTCATAGCAGTCAGCAAAAACGTCGAGTCCTACAGCGGCATCGCGGTGGAGCTCGATGACGGCGAGTTCCTAACTGACCAGGAACTGTTCGCACAAGTGCTCAAAACTGTGCGCGACAAATATCACCTTGCCTCCACAAAAGACCTCTCCGCAGCCCAGCGCCTCGACCTCGCCCGTACCCTGCACTA
This sequence comes from Bacteroidales bacterium, assembly GCA_024401865.1. GTDB lineage: Bacteria > Bacteroidota > Bacteroidia > Bacteroidales > UBA932 > Cryptobacteroides. The sequence goes on along the minus strand of JAKSKI010000024.1, from coordinate 21,389 downwards.
CGACTACCGCTCCTCCAACGGCCAGATCCGTCGTGTGCTGGGGCTGAGTGAATACGAAGTGAATCAGTTGTTCCCGAAATAAAGTGCCATACATATTGCAACATAAGAAAGAAACGAAGCCTGAAGCCTTTGCCGTCAATCGTGACGAATGCTCCCTTAACTCTATGTATTACAAATCCAATAGCGGTACTCTTAACATTGCTTCGCATCCTTCAAGTATATCCTGAAAGACCGTTTCGAAATCACCGGTGTACCACGGATCCGCCACATCCCGTCCGCTGCCGGTATAGGACATCAGCAGATGGACCTTTTTCTGCGGATCTGAAGGGATGATGCGGCGCAACCAGCGCAGATTGCAGGAGTCCATACAGATGAGCCGGTTGAAGCGGTCATAGTCTTCAGGAGTAACCAGCCTTGCAGTTTTCCCGGCATCGAACACGACTCCGTGATTGCTTAGGCAACGCTTTGCCGGCGGATATATCGGATTGCCGATTTCCTCAGTCGATACGGCTGCGCTCTCAATATAGTACATATCTTCAAGGCCTTTTGCCCGGACGAGGGCTTTCAGGATGAACTCAGCCATCGGACTTCGGCATATGTTGCCGTGACAGATGAAAAGGATTCGGTTCATTTTCTTTGTCGCTTCTACTTCATTGGTACTGTTTCAAAAAGTGTCCAGCTACGGTCTAGCAACTTTGTAATACTTGCAAATATTGAACCTCACCTCAGCTTCCCGCCATCATCCCAGCCGCGCTGGATCTTCCCGGCTCTGGTGTCTCTGATGAAGTTCTCAAGAGCCTTTCGGGCCTGCTCAGGCCGACCGGTATCCATATAGTGCTGGATTCTGTCCAGCTTAATACGTTTGTAAACGTCAGGAAAACCTTGAAAGTTTGACCATACCAGAGGATCTTCCCTCAGTGCATCAATCACCCAGGGCTGGACAACGAAATCCTCCGGATTCCAATCCGGCATTACAGCCAATCCCGCTTGAGTCATTTCTCCGATGGAGATAAGCCGATAGCATCTTTCGATATTTTGCCAGCACCAGTTGCTTCCTTTCCGGCGAGGTGTAAAATGCTGGATGGGCTTTCCGTCATCTATACGTTTCTGAGTGCTGTCAATCCAGCCGAAGCACAAGGCAACCTCCACTGCATCTATGTACCCGACAACACCTGCAGAAGGCTTGTCCGCCCGGTTCACGCGTAGCCAGAATTCCTTCACCTTGTCGTGATTCTTCAGATACCAGTCGTACAGTTTTTCTCTGGTATGTATGTCAAGCAGATTGTTGACTTCCATCGCGTTTTTCGATTAGCTGGTAGGCCAGTCTGGGACTACCGCTGGCCAGGTATATCACCCCGCAATAGACAAAACCGAATTCCTCTATGCAGTGGCGCATAATGCGGTTATCCTCGTGAGTGTCTATCCTGAGGCTCCCGCATTGCTGCCGGCACCAGTCAAAACACGCCCGAGCAATACCGTGGCTATTCCTTGTACTGGCCAGCCGGTGAATCGTGCAGTACGGCGCACCGTCATCCAACCAATGCCCGGCTTCAATCTTGAGATATGTCCGCTCAATTCCGGGGATGAACGCAAAGTATCCATCGATGCGGTCATCTTCAATGACGTATCCTACAGCGTTATTGATGTCATTCCAGATGACGTCTTCAGAAGGATAACCTCCGGTCCACTGGCTCATATTTCCGTCGGAGCGCATTATGCTCCTTGCCTCCGAGCATATTTCCATTATGCGGGGGATGTCATCATATGCAGCCTTGCGGATTGTCATAACAGCTACAAATTTACTCAAAATCATCAGCCTTATATCAAGATGTTGAAGAATCTCACTAAATTTGCTACAGTTAACATCCCGGACCAAATGACAATACAGGAAGCAATACTCATTTATGAGTACCAATAATGCAACTTCAATCATACGATCATTATGAGAATAGCGGAATCCGAATTGATTATCAACGGAGACGGTTCTGTCTTCCATCTCCACATCCGTCCCGAACAGCTCGCCGACAAGGTGGTACTCGTTGGCGATCCGGGCAGAGTCGCTATGTTCGTCCCTCTCTTTGACAGCATTGAATGTCAGGGGCAGTCCCGCGAATTCGTATGGGCGACCGGAAAGTATAAGGGGGCACGGATTACTGTCCTTTCGACAGGTATCGGTACGGACAACATTGACATAGTGATGACCGAACTTGACGCTCTCGCCAACATCGATTTCAAGACCAGGGAAGTCAGGAAGGAACACAGGACCCTGACCATAGTCCGTCTTGGGACCAGCGGAGCCCTGCAGCCCGAGATTCCTCTCGGATCGTATATTCTGTCCCATTATTCGGTGGGATTCGACGGGCTTCTCAACTGGTATGCCGACAGATCGGACATCACGGATGCCGGAATGGAGGAAGCCTTCATGCAACATATGGGCTGGTTGCCCGAACTTCCCAATCCCTATTTCATCAAGGCCTCTGACAAACTCATATCCCTGTTCGAGGATTCTACGGTGGCAGGGATGACAATCTCGGCGCCGGGGTTCTATGGACCGCAGGGACGTGTCGTCAGGCAGAAACCAGCCCTGCCGGATATGCTCGCGAACATCGAGTCATTCCGGTACAACGGATGGAAGATCACCAACTTCGAGATGGAAGGGTCGGCCATTGCCGGACTGGCTAAGCATCTCGGACACGAAGCCGTCACCGTATGCTGTGCCATAGCGCACAGGTATCACAAGGATGCCAATACGGATTACAAGCCTCTTGTCAATAAACTTGTTGTCCTGGTTATGGACAAACTCTCCCGACCTTAGCCGGCGATGGCATCTATCTCCAACAGAGCGCCTTTGGGCAGCGCGGCCACTTCGTAGCAGACGCGGGCCGGCTTGTCATTGGGGAAGAACTCGGCGTATACGGCATTCATCGCGCCGAAATCGCTGATATGCTGGAGAAGCACGCAGGTCTTGACGACGTTGTCCGGTCCGAGCCCGGCTTGTCTGAGGATGCTCATTATATTGTTCAGGGCCTGTCTTGTCTGGTCTTCGATGCCGCAGGGCATTTCACCTGTCTTGGGATCGACGGGCAGTTGGCCTGATACGAACAGGGTTCCGTTAAGTTCGACGGCCTGTGAATATGGTCCTATAGCCGCAGGAGCGTCAGGGGTGGAAATTATGCGTTTCATATCGGATGTGTTGTGTGAAATAATCGGAATTCGACCTTAGAAGATGCACAGGATGAGGTAAACGACATTGAGCAGTCCGTTGGCCAGAAGAAAACTGTTGTACCCGGTACCCTTGGCTCGCAGAATGCCTGCATACAGGGCAAGGGCCGGTAGAACGATGAATACGGCAGGGGAGAATCCGAAAGCCATCAGTGACGACACGGGCATCAGCAGTATCTCGGCGAGCAATACGGCCTCACCGCCTCTTTTGCCGAATCTGACCGGTATGGTGCGTTTGCCGGCTTCCCTGTCATCCTCGATATCACGCAGATTGTTGATCATCAGCACACCCATAGATATCAGTCCGCATACAGCCCCGGCATAAAACGCCGTTGAAGAGTAGCTGTGAATCAAAAGATAGGCCGTACCCCCGGAGGCGATGACTCCGTAATACAGGAGCACAAAGATATCTGCTATGCCAAGGTATGACAGGGAATGGGATGTGGCTGTATAAAGATAGGCAAATATGATGGCGCTGACTCCTATGAGCAGAATGACCAGGCGGCCTTCATATACCAGGCAGGCGCCTGAAGCAAGCACGATGCCCAGATCGATGAATATGGCGGTGAGCATTTGACGTCCGCTGACCTCTCCTTCAGCCAAAGCTCTTTTGAAACCGGCCCGTCCGGCCTTGTCCGTGCCACGCTTGAAGTCATACCAGTCATTTATGAGATTGGACAGGATTTGGAGCGCCAGGGCGCAGATTGCCGTAATCGCGGCAGCCAGAACGGGATGGGGGGAAGTTATGGCGGCTCCGGAACGTCTGACGGCAATGATGCCGACAAGGACCGGAACCAGTGACGCGAACAGAGTTTGGGGGCGTATTATACGCAGCCAGAGAAGGATACGGTTTTTCATTTGCGGGCGTAGTAGACGGTAGTGATGCCGAAAGTCATTGTCCTGAAGGAGACGTCCCTGAATCCGGCGGCCTCTATTCTTCCGGCCATTTCCTTGCCCCAGATGAAACCCTTGACGCTGTCGCGGAAATATTTGTAGGCCTCGGCATTGCGGCTGAGTGCCTTCCCGACGAGAGGCATCAGCTTGGAGAAGAAGATATCGTATACGGCGCGAATGACGGGGTTGGAAGGGTAAGAGAATTCGAGAATCATCAATTCTCCGCCGTCGGAGAGAACCCGGTGCATTTCGCGGAGTCCCTTGTCCAGGTCGGAGAAATTGCGCACACCGTAGGCACAGATGACAGAGCCGAAACTGCCATCGGCAAACGGCATTTCCAATGCGCTGGCTTCCATCAACGACACGATGTCCTGCAATCCGGCTTTCCGTACCTTGTCCTCGCCGATTGCAAGCATACCAGTGGATATGTCTATCCCTACTATGCTTGCCGCCTTGCCCTGGCGGGCTGCCTCGATGGATAGGTCTGCCGTGCCTGCGGCGACATCCAGAAGCGAGTCTACGTGGCTCAGGGGCTTGATGGCTCTGCGCCGCCAACGTTTGTCCGTATTGAGGGACAGCAGATGGTTGAAGCGGTCGTATGAATGGGAAATCGAGTCGAAAAGAGGTCCTACCTCGACTTTGTCGGGGAATATGTCAGTGAAGGCAAACCGGGTAACGTCAAAGAGACCCTTGTCTGTCAGTTTGAGTTCGGGAATCACCGGCAGACACATAAAGGACAGAGTCATAAATGCTGCGCTGAACTTGCAACCCATTCCGGCCACCCTCTCTTTGAGCAGCCGGTATCTTTGTGCCACGCTGATGCAGTCCGAATCCGACATGAGCCCTCCCACGGGAAGCGGAAGTTCGTCGATGTGCCCGCCGCCGCTTACGACAAGGCCTCCCTTGAGCTCGATCAGCCGGTTGATTGACGCCACGATGTCCCTGTCATCGGAACCTATGGCCACGATGTTGTGGCTGTCGTGCGCTATGCTGGATGCAATGGCACCTCCACTGAATCCGAATCCGTGTATGAAGGCCGTCCTGGGACTGCTGTGCCCGTATCGGCTGTAAACTACGATTTTGAGTATGTCCCTGTCCGGATCGGAGATTATGCAGCCGTCCGCGATTTTGGGAGCCATATGGAGCGAACCCGTCCTGATGGACAGGTTGCGGGCGTCGATGACCCTGATCCCGGGGACGTCCCTGCCGCTTGTACTTACCCTGATATCCTCAGTCGAGATTTTCTCAGCCCTGAAGTTGTCGGGGCATCTGACGGGAGTGTCGGAGGGACTGGAGTGTCGGGAATCGATATCTGTCACCGGATATACCTGCACCCCGTCGACATAGGTGGACAGAACGTTGAAGTCCCTGAGGTTGTCCACCGTAATGAAATCCGCGCCGTCACCGGGCCTTAGCAGTCCGTGCTTGAGCCCATAGTGTCTGACCGGTGTCACGCAGGCGGCATTGAGAACGTTCCACAGAGGATATCCCTTGGCTACGGAACGTTGCACCATACGGTCTATATATCCTTCCATCAGTTCGTCCGGATATTTGTCATCACTGCAGAACATCAGTTCGTCCGGATGGTCGGCCAGCAGCGGAGACAGCGCCTCGAAATCGCAGGATGCGCTTCCCTCCCTGATGATTACCAGCATACCTGCATCAAGATGATTCAAGGCTTCTTCGAGGGATACGCATTCGTGGTCGGTGCTGATACCGGCTGCGGCATATTTCATCAACTCTTCCCGTCCGAGTCCCGGAGCGTGTCCGTCTATACTTTTGCCGGCCCGTTTTGCGGCTTCCAGTTTGGCAATGCACTCTTCATCACCCGTCAGTACGCCGAAAGCGTTCATGAATTCGGCCAATGCGCAGAAATCCCCGCTTTGCAACAGGGTGGCAATGTCGGAATGGTCTATGACGGCCCCCGAAGTCTCGAATCCGGTGCAGGGTACGCAGGACGGGACACAGAAATTGAAATGGAATCCGGTATTCCTGCCGTTCTCGACCATAAAACGGATACCGTCAAGGCCGGCCACGTTTGCTATCTCGTGAGGGTCTGTGACAACAGCCACAACTCCCTTTGAAACAGCCATTGAGGCAAAATTAGCGGGAGTGAGCAGGGTGCTCTCGATATGTATGTGTGCATCGACGAATCCCGGCATTATGAAAGGAGCCCCGTCAGGGACTGGAGCAGGTACAATGCCGGATATCTTCCCGTTTTCGAAGTGCACCTCTCCGTCATAAATCCTCTTGCCTGCAACGTCGACTATATGACCTCTAACTTCCATATTCTACAGAAATCAACCTTTCTTTGTCGTCTTGTGAATCTTGCGCCATTTGTCCCTGGCAAGCTGCTGCATATCCACGACAACATCCCGTTCGTCGACAATCTCATCTCCCAGGACGGTCTCGATTATATCCTCCATAGTGAGGAGACCCTGAAATGAACCGTAGTCATCGATGATTATGGCTATCTGCTCCTTGCTGCGCAGCATTTTGTCCCATATCCGGTCGATGGTGGTCTCTTCCGGGAAACTTGCCACCTTCCTCTTTATGTCGGCGAGAGTGCATCCGAATTTGTCTTCAGCCATCAGCTGCAGCGCATCCATACGCAGGATATACCCCGTGATGTATTCGTCGTTGCCGTCATATACGGGAATGCGGCTATGGTGCAGGAACCTGCGGTCCTTGTAGAACTGCTTGATTGTCATCGACTCCGGTGCTATGGCCGCCACCACCCGTGGTGTCATCGCCTCCTTGGCTGCAATCTCATCGATGTTGATGATGTTCTGGATGATTTCGTTCTCATCCTCCTGCAGTTCACCGTATTCCTCGGCAACTTCCGCCATAGCCCCGATCTCGTCCCTCGATACGCTGATGTCGCTCCTGTCGTGTGAAATCATCTTCTGGAGGAACTCCACGGCAATCACGATGGGGAAGAGTATGGTTATCAGGATGTGAATAGTATTGGCCGTGAATCCGGTGAGTGATTTCCAATGGGAAGTGCCGATGGTCTTGGGGATAATCTCGGAGAAGACCAGGATGAGTATGGTGGTGACCGCGCTCACGAGCCCGAACCACTGCGAGCCGAAAACGAGTGTCGCCTGCCGGCCTACGCCTGCCGCTCCTATGGTGTTCGCTATGGTGTTGAGGGACAGTATGGCTGCGAGCGGGCGCGAAGTATCGTGCTTGTATTTCTTGAACAGGGTTGCCGACTTGAGTCCTTCCTCTTCCTTCAGGGTTATGAAGGACAGGGGAGTGCTCATAAGGACTGACTCCAGAATCGAACACAGGAACGAGACGCACAATGCCCCCAGAAGAAATATAGTCAGTTCAGTCATTCCGCAAAGTTAGCACAAAAGAATCATTTCTCTATATTCAGTGAATATGATAATAGCATATTTGAGGGTTAGTACAGGGCACCAGGTGCTTGACAACCAGAAAAACGAAATCGAAAAGTACGCTGAATGCAAGGGAATCAGAATCGACAGGTTCGTAACCGAAGTTGTCAGCGGCAAGACTCGTGGAAGGGACCGCAAACTCGGTCTGCTGATAAAGCAGCTTCGACGGGGAGATACTCTGATAGTGACAGAAGTCTCCCGTCTGAGCAGAACAATGATGGACATTATGAGCATCGTAGGCGAACTGCTCAACAAGGGCGTGCATCTCTACAGCACCAAAGAAGGCTTCGCTTTTGATGACACCATCAATTCCAAGGTGCTGATCTTTGCATTCGGTCTTGTGGCCGAAATCGAACGTAATCTCATTTCGTTGCGCACCAGAGAGGCTCTCGAACTCAGGCGGCAGCAGGGGATACAGCTCGGACGAAGGGAAGGCTCCTGGAGCAAACTCAACGTGATAATAGATAATGAAGGCCAGGTGGAAACGGCCATCAGGCAAGGCGCAACAGTCATGCAAGTATGTAAGCAATACCAAATTTCCAAAAGTACCTACTACCGGTATCGCAAGATTGTGAACTTCCAGTAAGTGTAATATCGATTGGCAGGATTGATATATTACTATTCGTGTGTTAGTCTACGCACTAAAATCATAATCTGCTATATCTTCAGCTTGTGAACACCGGGACCGAGAGTCCGCACAATGCCTCCACAGGGCACTTCCGCCACAGAGCCGTCAGGTACGGCAAGTATCAGAGTCGTGTTGCGCCCTTTGCGAACGAGTGAGACTTCAATCATACCGGAAGAAGTCTCCAGGCCGGTCTCGATTCTTTTGAGAGGTCCCATCTGAGGATTGACGCTGAACCTTTTGAATCCCGGTTCCAACGGCTCGATGCCGGCAAGTTTGCGCCCCATCTCGATGATGGCGCCTCCTGTCCACGCGTGGTTGCAGCTGCCGTCATAATCCCAGTGCTCCCACAGGGTGCTGCAGTCATCCTTCATCACGGTAGGGTAGAGCCTGTGCATACGGGCCACGGCTTCTTCGGCCTTGTCCATAATGAAGAGGGCTTCCAATACGTAACGCTGCATATATGTCGTGGCGTGGAATTCTTCAGCAAGCACTTTTGCCAGCGCGGGATACTTGTCCGCGGAGGCTATTCCCGAAACAACTGCCATAGCTTGCACGCGGTCATCGGGAGTGCCTGTGAATGAAGCTGAACGATAGTGGTCACCTTGCCAGAAGATGGAGTTGTATCTGTCGCTGATGCGCTTCATCATACGCTCGTCCTCCTCGGCGTCTGCGGTCAGACCGAGCTTTTCGGCAAATACCTTCTCTCCCTTGAGCGCAAGGTAGTACCAGGGTGCAAGAAGGGCATCCCTGTCACAGTTGCTGCCGGCATCCGGCCAGTCCCAACCGCCTTTGCGGTAAATGGGGAGCCCGTCGGTGTCAGTCTGCCAGGTCTCGTGGAGATAACGGTGCACGGCTTCGTAGACCTCTGCTATGACGCTGTCGTCCCCGCTGTAGAACCACCAGTTGTGGAATCCGTACCATCCCACCGATGCCAGTATCTGCATAGGGAGTTCGCAGAAGTAGTTGGATGCCGGGACGGGAGCGTGCATCGCCCCGTCGGGGAAGGCCCATCCGCAGAGTTCGAGCATACCTTTGCGGGCAAGCAGGTCCGAGGAACGGGACAGGGCGAAGAATGCCATTCCGAGTTCGTTGACCTCATCACCCCACCACTGCGCCCTCTCCCTGTCGGGACAGTCATAATAAGTGTCCCTCATACATACGTACAGGGTGCGGGCGGACTTGAGCCAGTATTCGTTGAGCAGTTCGTCATCGCAGCGGAAGTAGCCGGAGAATCCGCAGTCATAACCGGTCTCGCGGTATTTGACTTCCAGTATGTCGACACCGTCGGGAATGATGTACCTCATTTCCTCTCCGTTCATCCATCCGAGGCTTTCGTATTCCTGAACACCTTTGCGGGTGACATATTCCGCCCTTATGCATTCGACTTTGGTGACTATGCGGTGGTCGGTCTCCATCCGTATGACCATTCCTTCAGGAGCGTCGATCATCATCCAGGGGGTGAACTGGCAGTTGTAGGGGAGTTTGCATATGAGTGTGTCGCCCGAACGCGTGCAGTCAGGATAGGATTTGAGGCCGTAGTCCTTCCATTGGGGAATGGGCCTGCGTACAAGTTTGCCGAAAGGCGCTCCTCCGATGTGATAGGAGGTCAGCATCGAAGAACCCAGAGTCCTGTCGAAAGCGCTGGTGTTCCATCCGGAGATTTCTTTCCTTGCATCGAAACGGATGTTGCTCTCAGGCAGTCGGTAGTTGGGCTGAGGCCCCTCAGCCGTCGAGTATGCCTTGTATTCCGATGCCGTCCAGCTCTTGTCGGAGATTATGACCGAACCGTCCGATCCGAATGCATCGAACAGAAGGGCTGATGAGCCGCTGCTCTGGTGGCTGAATCCGGCCTTGCCCATATACCAGGTGAGGATGGCGATATAGTTGTCGCCTTCCTTGAGCCAGGGGGCTATTTCGACCTCGTCATAGTAGCTGTCCGCAGGATTGGGACCTCTCTTCAGACCTCCTTCAAACACGACCAGGGAATCGTTGATCCACATCCAGTACTTGGTGTCGGTAGCGATGCGTGCCTTCATCGAGGAAGGCACGCTATCTATCTTGAGGTCTTTTCTGTAAGCTGTCCAGGAATTGGTGGCTGCGACATTCTGGGATTTGGTTATCCAGTGCGCCCGCCAGGGAGCCTCTGCCTTGGCGCAGAGGCAGAACAACAATACCTGAAGCAGCAGAATCGCCTTTTTCATCATTTCTTGACGTTCTTGCAGTTCTTTGCAACGAACACTCTTGCCTTGAGGGCGGGAGCGCTTGCCTTCACGCCCTTGACGTCAGCACCGTTGACGTCATCCAGGACGACAGCGGGACGGTAGTCCTTTGCGGCGGCAGAGAGAGTGACGTTCCTGAAAGTGACGTTCTCGGCGTGGCGTACCCAGAATCCCCAGGCGGGGAGTTCCTTGAACTGGCTGAACTCGGGGTATGCTGTGGGCATTTCGGGGACCTTGTCGAGCTCGTTTGTGCCGACCTTTGCGAATGAGGGATCACCGCCTCCGGGATATTTGACCTCGACGTTCTCTATGGTGACGTTCCTTACGTTCTGGTCCTTGAGACCTACGATGACGCAGGGACCTACGTTGCGGGGCATATCCTCGAGGGTGGGACCTTCATAATCCACACCGTAGTCAGGCTTGTCGACAGGGACTTCGGCATACACGTTCCTGATGATGACATTGTCCAGAGTGCTCTTCTGCGCCCCTCTTCTCTGCCCTACGATGAGGAAGATGGCATTGGCGGTGTTGAGGGACTTGAGCCCGTCGACAAGGATGTCGGACGACTGTCCTCCGTCAACCGATTCGATGGCGATTGCGGAACGGAAGGTGTCGTATACCGTATTGTCGATGCACTTGATGTTGCGGAACCCGCCCACTCCGAAGGTGCCGAACTTGATGCCGCTGGCGCTGGAAGTAATGACGTTGTTCCTGACGGTGATGTTCTCGTCACCATACTGAACCTTGTGTGATTTGAGGCAGATGCCGTCATCGGCCGCATTGACGAAGCAGTTCTCGATGAGCGCGTTGTTGCAGTCGACGATATCGATGCCGTCGTTGTTCCAGAATGCGCGGCTGTCGACAGTCACTTTGTTGATATGAAGGTCTTTGCAACGGTCGACCGTGAAGGTCCAGCAGGCTGCGTTGCGCACGTTGATGCCTTCGACGAGCACGTTCTTGCAGTTGACGAGCAGAATCCCGTGGGGACGGTCAGCCACGCGGCCGAGCTTGAGGGGATCCTTGATGAATCCTGCAGCCACCTGGGCGAGGAAATTGTTGGCGACTTCGCGTCCGTTGCCGTCAATGACACCTAGTCCCGTGATTGCGATGTTCTCCGCATTCTCTGCAGAGATGAAGGCGGGAGCCCAGTCAACCTTGTCATAGTCATAAGGATTGGGAGAGCCTACGAGGACCGCGCCCTCTCCGAGGTCGATGGTTACGTTGCTCTTGATATGTATGGTACCTGTTAGGTAGCGTCCCACCTTGAAGCAAAGACGTCCTCCGCCCTGCTCGCTGATGAAGTCGATGGCCTTCTGGATGGAAGTCGTGTTGAGCGTTGTGCCGTTGGACTTGATGCCGAATTCGGAGGCATAGTAGTCACGTGCCGAGAGCGGAAGAACCGCAAGCGCACATATAATGGTGATAATGATCTTCTTCATAACTACTTGTTGTATTGGGTGGAAGCGGCTGTGTTGCGCAAGGTCTTGATTTCCTCGCCGACAGTCGCATTGGTGCAGTTGTCAAATTTGAATACGGTGGGAAGGGGAGTGTCTGCCGGCAGGTAGCCCTTGGCCTTCTGCCCGTTGAGGTTGGCTTCGAGGCCGGCGAAACGGCACTCGATGACTCCCTTGCCCTCAATAGCAATGTTCTGCTGATCCTTGGCCCAGAAGATGGCGGGAGCGCCCTTGTATGCATAGATGTTGGTGGGGGCCACTATGACGCAGCCTTCACCGAGATGGATGGTGACGTTGCTCTTGAGCTCTATTGCGCCCATCACATAACGTCCCACATAGATGGAGAGCGTGCCTCCACCGTGTTCGCTGATGAAGTCCACTGCCTTCTGTATGGTACCTGTGTTGTCGGTGATTCCGTCACTTTTGGCTCCCCATACCGTGGCCAGATAGTCGGCGGCAAATGACTGCATGGCAATCATGATGCCCAGAGTGATAGCAATTATTCTTTTCATTTCTTTGTGGTCTTGTTGGTTACGATTCCGTCAAACTTGGTCTCATCGATGCTGAGGTTCTGCACGTCGTCCGCGACTACGCAGGGACGATAGTCGGGCGCCTGGGCCTTGATGGTGACATTCTTGAAAGTGATGCCGTCCATATGGCGGAGATATGCGCCCCAGGCGGGAAGTTCCTTCCATTGTGAGAATTCGGGATAATAGTCTATCATTTCAGGGATGGCCTCGAGTTCCTCGACGCTGGTGCCCCTGTATGCGTAGAGGGGATTGCCGGCGCCCGGTACGACTATCTCGATGTTCTCGAGGGTCACGTTCTCGATCTTGCAGTCGGGAATGCCGGCGCAGATGATGGCGGGGGAGATGTTGCGGGGGAGATCCTCGATGGGACCCTCGTAGTTGTATCCTGCATCGGGCTTGTCTGCGGGCACTTCGGCATAGACGTTCCTGATGGTGATGTTGCGCATATAAGGTTGTTTGTTGCGGACATCCTTGCGGTCCTTCTCGCTGAGGCCCATCGAAGTTATCTTGTTCCAGCGCTTGCCTGTGCGGAGGAAGATGACGTTTCCAGTGTGATAACTCCTGAGTCCGTCAACAGTAATGTTCTCGATCTCGGCACCGTCAACTGCAGCGAAAGTGACTGCGGAACGGTAGGTGTCGAAGATGGTTATATTCCTGATGGTGAAGTTCTTGAATCCGCCCTTGGATACGGTGCCGAATTTAACGCCGTTTGCGCTTGAACGTCCCACGCAGTTCTCGAGGAGAATGTTGCGGCACATATGGTCGTGCGAGTGGGATTTGAAGCAGAACACGTCGTCGGCCGCGTCGATGTAGCAGTTGCGTATGATGACGTCCTCGCTGTCGACGATGTCGATGCCGTCATTGTTCCAATAGGACTTGCTGTCCACGTTGATGCCGTCTATGAGGATGTTGTGGCACTGGTCATAGGTCTGGTTCCAGCTGGCGGGATCCTTGAGGCTGATGCCTGTGACGGTGATGTCGGTGCACTCGCGGAAATAGATGTTCTCGGGGCGGTTGACCTCGTTGGGACGGTCAAGCTTGAATGCGTCACCCTCGAGGAATCCGCGGTGATAGTACTCCACCATATGGTTTGCCGTAGTGAAGCCGCGTCCGTTGATGGTGCCCTTGCCGGTGATGCCGATGTTGTGCTGCTTGATTGAGAATATCATCGATGTCCAGCCTACATAGGGGTCCTTGGTGAAGTCCCAGGGGTTGGTCGAGCCGAGAAGGGTGGCTCCAGCCTCCAGATGGAGGGTTACGTCGGACTTGAGGTAGATGGTGCCTGTCACGAACTGGCCGGGAGTGAAGATGACTCTTCCACCTCCGTGGGTTGATGCAAAATCGATCGCAGCCTGTATGCTGGCGGAGTTGAGGGTCTTGCCGTCAGCCTTGGCTCCGAAATCTGTAGCGTAGTAATCAGTTGCGAACGCACAGATTGCCGTTGCGGCGCAAAGCGCCAGGGTTAGAATTGTTTTTTTCATCATATAATGGATTATTGTTTGATTGCTGTGATCCGGACAGGTCCGACTAGTCCTGCGGGGAGAGTTGCACTGTCCTTTCCGTAGTACTTGACCGCAGTGTAGGTTATGGGTACGGCTCCGTCCTGGGCGTCGCCGATCAGCCTGTTGACCCATTGGTTGGTAACGTCTATCTCAATGACGTTGGCGCCTTTGTGCAGTGATCCGGTCGCGTCTACGCGGTACGGCGATTTCCACACCAGTCCGAGGTCTTTGCCGTTGACACGCACTCTGGCCATATGGTGTACTTCGCCGAGGTCTATCATAGTCCTTCCTTCGGGAACCCGGTCAAGAGTGAATTCCTTCCTGTAGGTGGCTGTGCCGGAGAAATACCTGATACCGGGTTCGTCAAACGAGTCAAGTGACCGGAGCGGGGACTTGATGCCGTCCACGGGAGCGCCCCGTCCCTGTTGGAACGATATTATCCATTCTCCGTCAAGGACGGATTCGAGGCTCGTAAGCGTTGTGGGGACCGTGTATTGAAGGTCATCGGTATCTTCCGTGAAGATGACGAACTGGGCGTCATCCCGGGCCATATCGAGCCTGACAGTGGTGTATCCGTCGGAGATGCGGTAGCTGGCGTCTTCGACAATGCCGCTGTCGGCGTGCAGTATGCGGGGCTTCTTGCCTGTCACCTTGAACTGCACGTCCATCACTCTTGCGACAGGGGAGATGTTCGCCACCCAGAAGAGTTCTCCTCCGTCCAGGGTGCGGTGTACATATCTGATGTCCCTGAGATTGTCATAAGGTGTCGGTTCCGGGAAGGGTGACGCGATGACGAACTCGGGCAGGATCCCTTTGCCTCTCAGGGCTCCGAGTGCTTCTGAAGGAGCCACTACAGGAATGCCTGCCGCCCTTATTTCGTCGAGCCTTGCCCTGACTTCGTCGCTGAAATATCTGATTTCGTTGTCGATTACCAGCACGCTGTATTCCATTCCGGTATCTGTGACAAGTTTGCCGTCCCTTGTCTTGAGGACGTTCAGAAGTATGTCCCGGCTCACGAAATCAAAGTTGTAGCCGAAAGGAACCTGAGGATAATCGAGTTTGAATCTGGCTGTTATGTTGGTGCTTTCGCCATAATAGTACGCTATGTCGGAGCAACCCTTGCCCTGCTGGAGCATCCAGGAACTGCGGGCGAGGTAGTCTGTCCATACCTTGGCTTCGTGTGACCAGGTGTCGTGCCTGTTGAACCACTGGCCGTATTTGCCGAGGCTGATGCCAGGGATGACATCCGTAGGCTGATGTACGGAGCAGTGTATGACAAAACGGCTCAGTCCGGCCGCCATTGCGGCATCCGCTGCGGGTTTGAGACTCGAGGGACTGTGGACATATGCCTTCATCTCGGGTTCCTTGCTGAGTCCGTTGGTGGTGAAGGATTCGGCGGCGACCACTTTCTGGCCGTAGATGTGGGCTATGGATGCCGACTCGCGTATGTCGGCGTCGGACATCGAATAGCTCGAATAGTTGCCGTCCTTGATCCAGAATGCAGACATCGGTATGTCGGCCTTGCGCTTGACGTCCATACCGTCGGCATTGAATGCCCTGCCGGCTTCCTGGGACTCGGTGTAGCGTTTCATTCCGTATCGGTCCAGAATGCCGTTGACAATGTCGTAGTGGTTCTCGACGGTGAGTTCGCCTATGGTCAGTCTCCAGTCCGAGAGGAACTCCTCGGTGCTGGCCGAACTGTCGATGACAAGTCCGGTGAGGGCGGGCATCCATTTCCACATATCATAGCCGCGGCGGGCCTTGAACTCCTCTCTCATACGTCCTGTCCAAGTGGGCCACTTTGCTTCGTAACTGTCTATCATCACGTGTGTTATGACTTTGCCGAGACGGCCGTTGCTGGCATCGTCATACATCTTGAGATAGTTGTCCCAGTATCTTGTGACCGCCTTGGGGTCCAGTTTGTCGACCTCGAGACCCGTCGCCTCGGGGGAGGCGGGGGAATTGGGCTTGCCGGTGAGATTGTAGCCGAAGCGGTAGATTTTCCATCTGCCTTCCGGGACCTTCCAGTCAAGGACACCGTTACGATAGTGGCGGCTGATTTCGATAATGTCGCTCATAGGCGTTGGGTCGTCAGTTTCCGGGGTGGGGTGGAATTCCCTCATCGAGCCGGAAGTGACGAAACCCGCCTTTTCGGAGTCGAAGTTGACCCTTGTCATCGGCGACAGGGAGAAATGAGTGACAATCCATTCACCGCCGCCTGTCTGGCGCAGTCTGAAGAATCTTGCAGTCGTGGCGGGAATGTCCACGCTCTTCATCACCGCATTGACGTCGGGGAGGCAGGGACTTATGGTCCGATAAACCTCACCGTCCTCGCTGCATTCGATGGCATATCCGTACTTGCCGTAATTCCAGTCCTCCATTCCGATGGAATATGACCTGATCGTCGTGGGACGGGGGAATTCGTAAGTCCAGCAACGCTCTTCCAAAGTCGGCTTGACACCGAGTTCCTCCATAGTGAGGTCGTTGTCCGAAAGTCGTACCGCAAACACCGCGAGGTCTTTGTAGAAATCGTATTTGTGTGGGTCTGAATGGAAACGAAGATGATACTGATAGTCTCCGCAGGTCACTATGGGCTCGGGGAGCGCTCCCTTGAACCGGGTCCCTCCGCATACGACCGTATCGCGCCAGGTTATCTTCTTCATGGCGTCTTCCCTGCTTACCCAGGGACCTCCGGTCTCGCTCCAGCCTGGGGAGCTGGCGATGGTGACCTCCATCCCCAGGGAATCGGCAAGGTCCAGAGCATAGTTGAACGCTTCCTTCCATTCTTCGGTCATATAGGGAAGTCTCCTGTCCACTATCTGAGGGGTCTCCAGTCCGGCGTCGAAGTTGTGGAACCCGGCAATTCCCGCGCTGTCCATCCAGAGCAGGTCTTTCCTGATACCCTCCTTCGTGATGTTGGCGTTCATCCAATGCCACCATACCCGTGGTCTGGCGTCGTGGGGCGGCTCCTTGAAATTGTCGAGCATCGCCTTGTCCTGACCGGACGCGGCCAGACAGCCTGTCAGGAAGGCTGCAATCAAGAGTATTCTTTTCATCTTGTATTGTGCAATTTGTCCTTGAGCAGTTTGATGTAGAAGCCTCCCACGACGGAACGGGCCTTGAACTGGACGTGTTCGGGCTTGTCAGACCATACCCAGTCCCCCATAGGGATGCGGTCCACGGTCTCGTTGTAGAAGTTCCAGACAGGTTCGACCAGGGCTTCGAAATTGTCCCTGTTCCCCGACATTGTGGCCGTCCACAGTATCCAGTCTGTCTTGGTGTAGGCGGAACGGCTGTCCAGAGGAAGTCCGTATACGTTCTGGTGAGTGAGATACCACTCCGTTTCCCTCTGCATTACGGAATCGGGGAAGATGCCCAGTCCGAGCAGGTCATCCCATATGATATTGTACTTCTGGCTCCAGCCTCCTGCCTGGTCGAACATCAGGCGGTAGTGGTCTCCGTCATCGGCCATCTCCATCCAACTGGATGCCATTTCACGGGCCTTGTCGCCATAACTTGCGGCAATGT
The DNA here is from genome assembly GCA_024401865.1 of Bacteroidales bacterium. Lineage (GTDB taxonomy): Bacteria > Bacteroidota > Bacteroidia > Bacteroidales > UBA932 > Cryptobacteroides. Next base: position 4,011 of record JAKSKI010000024.1, on the reverse strand, counting down.
CGTCATATCCGAGCATCTCTGCCATTCTGCCGAAGGAAGCCAGTCCGAGGATGGCTTTGGCGGACAGATTGACATTGTGGGCGGACTTGCCGGCGAAGTCATCGGTACAGAGCTGGTTGTCCGGGTCCAGACCGAATTCGAGCAGATACCCGGCCCAGAGCGACAGCATATCCCAATGCTTCGCAGCGTAGTCGGCGCTGCCGTCGACAGTGCACACGGCCGCAGTGAGTATCAGCATATTGCCGGCTTCTTCCACGGGCATGTCAGCTCCGTAGCGCATACCGTCCGCTATCGGATACCTTCCTACGTCGTGGGAAGGGTAAGGCTTGGTCCACAAGCCGCTCTCGCTGTAGTGGAAAATTGGATTGAGCAGTCCTTTGGTGAGTTCGTTGTTGTACAGCAGGAACAGGGGGGCGGACGGATAACTGACGTCCACGGTGCCTATCGATCCGTTGGAATTGTTCTCCTTGGAGAGCCACAGTATCTCGCGGTCCGGGGATATGACAAGTTTGTGGGCGCTTATGGCCTGACGGTACGCCAGGGCACACAATTCGGCATATTTCTGCCCTCCGGTGGAGGCTGCCTTGTTCATGAGTTTCCTGTCGAATGAGGCGCTCTCCTTCATCAGGGTCGGGTATTCCTCAAGAGCGGCGGCGAACTCGTCCCCGATGCTGCGGGTGCCGTCCGCATTCCAGTAAGGACGTAGATTCTCCCCGAAATACCGGATCGACAGGATGTCATCGTAACCGACCATTATCTTGCCTTCCGCCGATTTGACACAACCGATACTCCTTTCGACGGCAATGTCACCGTCGGGTCCCGCTTCGGCGGTGCTTCCCGCCCTTTCGGCTGCAAGGTAGAACCGGCCCCAATCTATGCGTACGCCGTCCCCGCTCTTCCAGAGAGGGTTCTGGTCAGTGCAGGCTGTACTGGCAAAAATGATGTCCGCGGTGCCGCAGGTGTCTGCCTCGGATGTCTCGTCGATGGCGTAGTCCAAAGCCCATTCGCGTCCCGCCTCGAAACGTACGGAAGCGTTGTGCGCCTTGCCGTCATTGGACTTGATCCGGTAGGAAATATAGTTGACCGGGCGGCTTACCAGGTCGAGTCTGTCGAGGAAGAGGGGAGCGGTGAATGTCAATTCCAGATCCACGGGTCCGCATACGAAGTTGTAGATGGTGTTCATCGGCAGGACGGAAGCTCCGGTCTGCACTGCCGTGACAGGGTAACGTTCCTCGAAGCATATCTTCTCATACAGGCCCATATCGATGACAACGCCCCTGGCTTCGGAACTGACCCTTCCTTCGAGCAGGATGCTGCCGTCCGCATTTCTGGCGGCCACTTCGGCGGGAATGGGGAAGAACCGGAGTTCCTGATTGTCATCGGTCGAACATATTACGCTGCCGTTGACTTTGAATTCCGCACTGCCCTTTGAAGTGCACATCAGGTAGAGGTCGTCGGCAGAAGCGATGTCTTTCGCCGCCACTCTCCGCCGGGCATCAATGCGGTTGCAGTCCAGCCAGGTGGCAGTCATAGGCTTGCGCCTTTCCGGGCCGTAACCACCCTTTCCGGCCTTCCAGCTGATGCCTCCGTCCAGAGAGTATTCGCCATCCCAGGGATGCTCTCGTGCACCTGCGGCCACCGCCCTGAACTCGCTGGTCTTCTCTTTGCCGAGGAATCTGAACGATTGCCCGTCCACTGTCAGCACTCCCGTAAGCGGAAACGGGAAACCGGTCCAATGCTCCACAACCGAACCGTATAGTTCGTCTGACGGAGACCAGGCGCTCGTGTAAGGGTCAATTGTAACCAGAGGATAGGAGGGTGCGCGCAGACTGCTTGTCAGAGGTTTCTGACAGCAGGATGACAATATGGCTGCGGCAAACAGTACGAATAGTGTCTTATGTGGTTGCATATTTCCCAAATTTACGCTTTTTTTGCACAACTGCAAAGAATATTGTCCCTGCGGGCGTATTTGGCACAAGGTTTGAACAATAGATAAAGTATATTTTTAATATAAGATTATGAAAAAGTTGTTTGGTTTTACCGGGGTTACTGCCGTTTTGGCATCGACCGCAATTTTGGCTGTGTCTTGTGGAGACAAGCCTCAGCCTGATCCTGTAGTCATTACATATGACATATATACTGCAGGTAATGAATATGACGAGTCTTCGTCCACCACTCCCGTAATATATCTGGGTACTGACGAGCAGTACCGTCTTGAAAAGGGCTATACCCTTACCGGCTTGGCATTGTCGGGCACGAGCCTTTATGCGTGCGGATATGATGCCACCGCTGTCAAGCCCGTTATCTGGAAGGACGGCAAAATGTCCAATATTGCAGTTCTCGGACAAGGCAAGTTCTACGATATGGTGGCTGGCGGCAATAGTGTCTATTGCTGCGGCTATATCGAGGACGAGGGTGTGAAATACGGTGTCATATACAAGGACGGCGATGAGTTCTTCCGTTACGACAAGGCGTCCGAGTTCAAGGTTATGGATCTGGGCCCTACAGGTGACATCTATCTGATCAAGACTTTCGGCACCGATATCGAACTTGTCAGGGTGAATGCCACAACTGCCGGAGTTACGGAGAGAAGACTCATTTCATCTGATGTCAACTTCGTCCCCACGGATATCTATGTGGGCAATCAGGACATATGCGTTTCACTTAACGGCCATGTCGGTGGCCAGAATGTGGCTTATTGCTGGCTCTCACGTGAATCTTCTCCGTTCGCAATGTGCGACACCGAATCCACGGCTTGCAGCGCAGCCATCTACGGAGGCAGTTTCTTCATCGGGGGAAGCATCAAGGCCGACGGTCAGGTGCATTTTGCCACACAGTGGATCGGTATGTATGCCCAGAACTTCACATACGGCTGCAATCCCGGCGGAAGTTACGTCAAGCTTCTCAAGCCGGAAGAGTTCGGTTTGTTTGAGGCGGTACAGTCTCCCGGTCAGGTGCAGGTCTGCTGCGACGGCAATATTATCCAGGTCTTTGAATGCAACGAAAGCTTCGACGTCACTGCCTGGGATATAATAAGGGTCCAATAAAAGGAGGGCTGTTATTTGCCCTTGAGGACCTTGTCGATCATACCGTAGTCCAGGGCTTCCCTGGAATCCATCCAGTAATTCCGGTCAGAATCTGCGAACACTTTTTCGTAGGGCTGGCCGGAATGCTTTGATATTATCTCGAACAGTTCCTTGCGGAGCTTCTCGATCTCTTTAGCCTCGATGAGTATGTCCGATGCCTGTCCGTTGACACCTCCGAGCGGCTGGTGAATCATTATTCTGGAGTGGGGCAGGGCAGCTCTCTTGCCTTTGGCTCCAGCACAGAGCAGTACGGCGCCCATTGATGCGGACATTCCGGTACAGATGGTGGCGACGTCGGGTTCGATGATCTGCATTGTGTCGTAGATGCCGAGTCCGGCGCTCACGCTTCCTCCGGGGGTGTTGAGGTACAGTGAAATGTCGGCTTTGGAGTCGGTTGATGACAGGAAGAGCAGCTGGGCCTGGATGATGTTGGCCACGTCATCGTCGATGGGTACACCGAGGAATATGATGCGGTCCATCATCAGGCGGCTGAATACGTCCATCGAGGCGACGTTGAGTTTGCGCTCTTCGATTATCGACGGGTTGATGTAGCTGCTGTATCTCTGAAGTGTGTTGGAGCTTATTCTGCGGTCGAGGCCGGCGAATTTTTCGAACTCTGTCATATCTGCTTTTATTGGTTGCCCACAAAGATATCAAACTTTTGTATCATTCTCTGCAATTTGTTATTTTTGTCGTCGCTATATGTCAGAACGTACCCTGCCGTTCGGGACACAAAGAGATTTGGGAGAAGTGCCCCTCGCGTCAGGCACGTTCTGACAAAAAGAAGGACCCACTGCAGTACAAGGACACAAAGAGATTTGGGAGAAGTGCCCCTCCCTGCAGGCACGTTCTGACAAAAAGAAGAACCCACTGCCGTTCGGGACACAAAGAGATTTGGGAGAAGTGCCCCTCGCGTCAGGCACGT
>JAKSKI010000023.1 GCA_024401865.1 Bacteroidales bacterium | reverse complement strand
CCGACCTGGGCGTAGCGGCTGACCTCCTCGAGAAGGTTGGCGCCGTACTTGCCGGAGAACTTGAATTTCTGGCCGAACCCAACGACCGTCTCCTTGAGACTGTTCTTCTTCATTGTCTCGATGACCTCGAAATACTCGTCCGGGTCAACATAAGGCACGAGACTCGAGTCAACGTTGAGGAACTTGACCTTGTCCAGGAACTCGTCCACGGTCTCGCTGACATTGCGGACGGCAACGTCGCTGGCATTGATTATGGTCGTGGCGGACTGGTCTTCGTCACCGCTGGCCGAAGGCATTACGAAGAGCGTCTCAACACCATTGTAGGCAAGGCCCTTGACTATACCTTCGCAGGCAGTGCCAAGGCCTCCGGCAATATGGGGAGGGAACTCCCACCCGAACATCAGTACTTTCATATTCCGTCAATCCTTATTCTTTTCCAACATATAATCCACGGCAAGCAGGGCCGCAGTACTCAGCGCCGAAGAAATGGCGCCGTGAGGCTCGTGAGGGGGATCCCCGTCATAAAGTTCGGAGAAGGCTCCGACTCCATGCTTGCCGAGATCCTCGTAGAATCCTTCACACAGCCATTGAGCCTTCTTGAGGAAGGAAGGGCCCTTGACTCTGAAACAGACGTCGACGTAAGGCTCGAGAAGGAACGGCCTGGTGCATCCCTGATGGTATGCCTGGTCGCGCTCTATCTGGGTGCCCTCATACACACCCCTGTATTTGTTGTCCCGGGGCGAGAGCGTCCTGATGCCCCTGGAGGTGACAAGTTCATCATCTATCACCCTGAGGATGGAAGGTGCAAGTTCCTCGTCCACCGGGGAATTCTTGACCCATATTGCATACAGCTGGTTGGGACGTACATCCTTGTTCTGTCCGTAATTGTCCACATAATCAGCCAGGCATCCGTGTTCGGGATTCCAGAACGTTTTCTGGTAGTTGCTGCGCACCATATCCCTGATTTCCGACCACTTGGTCACGAACTCGCCTTTGGCGTCACCCCACTTCTTCTCCATATCCACGGCGAAACAGATGGAATTGTACCAGAAAGCGTTGGTCTCGACCTGATATCCCGCACGCTCCGTTACCGCGCGACCTCCCAGATATGCATTCATCCAGGTAAGGGCCACACCGTCAAGCTGGGCCCAGAGCAGGCCGTTGGGATGCATCGACACTTCCTTGCGGACGCCGGGGAGATAACTCTCGATTATACCTTTGACCACAGGACCGTACTTCTTCCATACGGCCTTCCCGTCCGCTCCATAGTCGATGTATGCCTGAAGCACGCTTGCCATATAGAGAGGCGCCTCGACCTGGGTGGTCCTGCGGAACAGCCTGTCCTGCTCATCGGCAATGAGATTGTCGAGAATCTCCTCGAACTGGGCGGGGTCCCCGAGCCCGTACAGGGCAAGACCGGGGAGAGCCTGAAGCGTCTCCCTGAGGAGTCCTGTGTACATCCAGGAATAACCGGCATTGATCTTCTTCCTGCCGTTATGGTCTATTATGAGGCAGTCCGCGCAACGCACGAGCTGCTCGTGGTTCGAACTGACTGAAATCTTGCCCGACAGATAGGAATTGAACTTCCTCTTGAACTCCGCGGGATTCTCCTCCCGGGTCGAAGCGGACAGCACCACTGCACCTCCGGCCTTGAGCTTCATCTCGAAACGTCCCGGCACGAAGAGGTCCTCGCGGCAGTCGAAGCCGCGACGGTATTCGTCCGAGTATGTGATGTTGAGGTTCCAGACAGGGTCATAGGAGAATGTTGCGCTCCTGTCGCTCAACTGAATGTCGAGATCGGGGAAATTGGCATACATCCGGAACGACACGCCCCCCGGGATGTCCCTGTATGACAGGTCCGCCTCGTCATTGCGGCAGGTGAGGGCATGGACGTTGCGGAACGCGAGGAAAGGCTTCAGCAGCAGGGAGGCATCGGAAGGGGATTCGAGCAATTCGTACTTGAGAAGCACCTGGTCCTTGTCCGGAGCCAGAACGATGCTCTTCTTGAAGACAATCTCGCCGATCTTGTAGGTGATTGCAGGTGCGGGATCGGCGCTGAAGTCAACGACATACTTGTGCCCCCTGGGCTCATAGATGTCACCGTAACAGTGAATGCCCAGATTGAACTGCTTGCCATTGACCACGAGGGTTTCATCCATTGCGGACAGCAACAGGAACCTGTCTCCGCCGAAACGGTCCAGCGTGACCGCCAGAAGGCCGTGGTAGCGTCGGGTATTGCAGGTCACGATGGACGTGTTGCAATAAGCTCCGGTCCTGTTGGCCCCGAGGATTTCCCTCTTGAGCGAATAGGACAGATTGACCAGTTCGGACTTGTTGAATTTCAAAAATGCCATAACGATCTATATTTTTTTCAACACAACAGCACATCTGCTCGGCAGGTAGAGATAAAGCCGCCCGTCATCGAGCGTTATGTGCAAATCCCCATCCTGCAGACGCCCGAATCCACCGAACTCGGCATCATCGGAACTGAACTCCGTACGGTAGGTTCCTTCAGACGCCACGACCCCGTAATTATCGAAAGATGAGACCGGGTTGAAATTGAGCGCAAAGATAGTGTTTTTGCGGCGGAATATCAACACCTGGTCACCCTCGTTGGCAAGCAGCAGTTCGGGCGGGTCGGAGAGTATCCTTTCGCGCGCGATGTAGTGCACCATGGCGGCGTCAAAACGGCACAGCCCCCCGTATCTCAGATCGGGGTTGTCTGCCAGGCTCCATTGTCTTCTGGCATATTTGAACGACCATCCGTTGCCTTCCCGGGGGAAGTCTATCCACTCAGGATGGCCGAACTCATTGCCCATGAAGTTGAGATATCCGCCTCCGCAGGTGGCCGCAGTCACCAGCCTTATCATTTTGTGCAGGGCCACTCCCCTGTCCACGGCCAGATTGGAAGAGCCTTTGTCCATCGACCAGTACATCTCTTTGTCGACAAGCCGGAATATGATGGTCTTGTCACCCACCAGAGCCTGATCGTGGCATTCGGCATAGGAAACGGTGCTCTCGTCAGCCCTCTTGTTGGTCAGTTCCCACCATATCTCCCCCACATTCCAGCACTCGTCCGGTTTCTCCTTTATCCACTTTATCCAGTGGTCGGCTATGCCCATTGCCATACGGAAGTCGAATCCGACGCCTCCGGCCTTGAACGGGGCGGCGAGTCCGGGCATTCCGCTCATATCCTCGGCTATGGTGATGGCGTTAGGATTAAGCTCGTGGATGAGCATATTGGCCAGTGCCAGGTAACTCACGGCATTCTCGTCGACGCCGCAATCAAAATACAGGGAATAGTCACCGAAATCCCTGCCGAGACCGTGGTCCCAGTACAGCATCGAAGTCACTCCGTCGAAGCGGAATCCGTCAAGATGATATTCCTCCATCCAGTACTTGCAGTTGGACAGGAGGAAGTACCTGGTCTCATCCTTGCCATAGTCGAAGCACCTGCTGTCCCAGGCGGGATGATGGCCCTGGGCCCCCTTGTAGAAATACAGGTCATCCCTGCCGTCGAAAAGGCTGAGACCTTCCGCCTCATTCTTGACCATATGGGAATGGACAATGTCCATGATTACGGCGATGCCCTTGGAATGGGCGTCATCCACCAGAGCCTTGAACTCTTCGGGTGTGCCGAAACGCGAACTCAATGCGAACATATTGGACACCTGATATCCGAACGATCCGTAGTACGGATGCTCCTGAAGGGCCATTATCTGAAGAACGTTATATCCAAGGCGATGCACCCTTGGGAGCACGTTCCGGCGGAACTCCTCGAAACCGGCCACCTTCTCCTCTTCGGAGCTCATGCCTATGTGGCATTCATAGATAAGGGGATGGGCGCGTCTGGAGGGACGGCGGGACTTCCAGACATAAGGTTCAGGATTCCAAACCTGGGCGCAGAAAACTTTGGATTCGGGATCCTGGACAACCCTTACCGCATAGGCGGGCAGCCTCTCGGCGCCGCCTCCGGGCCACTCTATCCAGAGCTTGAACAAATCTCCGTGATGAAGGAAAGTCCCGGGAAGCTCAAGCTCCCAATTGCCGGAGCCTATGGGTTTCAAGGCGTACGCGGGAGTTTTCTTCCAATTGTTGAAATCACCGATAAGGTACACTCTGGATGCATTGGGAGCCCATTCCCTGATGACCCATCCGTCCCCGGTCTCATGCAAGCCATAAAACAGATGGTTGTTGGCGGCATCCGAGACCCTTCCATCCCCGCAGAGTCTGCGTCTGTCATTCAATATCCTTTCGTGACGTGCATCGATTGCGGCGCTGTATGGTTGCAGCCAGGGATCCGCTTCGTATATCTTGACTGTCTTCATATTCAGGCCAATTTATCAGTCTTTTCCCTTGCCTCACGCAGGTAGGCACGGCATTTCTCTATCAGAGCATCGGATTCTCCGATCCACTTGTCCATCTCGTCTATGCCGGTGCGCGGGTCCTCCACCGCGGCGGCAATGGCCTCGAGCCTCTTGATCGCAGCCGTATAGTCAAATCCTTCCATATTCATTCTACGACGGCCTCAACCGTACCGTCTCCAAACATTATCCTTACCCTGTCCCCGCTTCCGAGCCCACGGCCGGACTTCAGCACCACTCCTTTCCTATCCGTCACCAGTGAATATCCCCTGGAGAGGAGCACTCGCGGATCCGCGGAATGTATGCGGGACTGAAGTACCGCCAGCGCAGATTCCATCGAAGATATCTTGGAAGCGAAAGCCATCCTCAGCCGGGTGCCGTACGCGCCTATTCTCTCATCCTCGGCAGCGCTTGCATCCACGAACAGGTCGGCCAGAGCCGTAGGGGTCTTGACATATGCATACGCCACCATATCGGCCACGTGGAAGTCCCTGTCATGTCCTATGGCCGTATACACAGGAATGGGACAGCCGGCTATGGCAAAGCACATTCCATAGTCGTCGAAGCAGGCAAGGTCAAGCACCGAGCCGCCTCCCCTGATTATCAGCACGGCATCGTACCCTGTTCCCGATGTCTGAATCCTGTCCAAGGCATCGGCGACGGATTCCGGAGCCCCATCCCCCTGCATCAAAGCCTCGAAGAGGTCCACCTCATAGGCAAACCCGTATTCGTTCTCCTGCAGATGTCTGACGAAATCCCCGTATCCGGCCGCATCCCCGGCCGATATGACCGCCAGCCGATATGGCAGAGGGGACGGTTCGAGGGTCTTCTGCAGATTCATCATCCCGTCCGCTTCCAGACGGCTTATGGTACGCCGTTTCGCAAGCTCGGCTTCACCCAGTGTAAACTGCGCGTCTATTTCTTCCACCACCAGAGTCAGGCCGTACACTTCGCTGTAACTCACCTGAACCATCAGCAACACCGTCATTCCTGCCCCTAGCGGGCTGCCTGTAGCCTCGGCGAAATAAGCCGCGAGCATGGCATAGCGGTTGCGCCAGATGACGGCACGGGCCTTTGCCACCACACCGCTGCCGTCACTTTGCGACAGCTCGAGATAACAGTGGCCGTTGGCTTTTGCCCGGATGGATGCAATCTCGGCACGGACCCAGATTCTGTCCGGGCAACCCTTCTCCAGACAAGAGCGGAGAGTCTGCTGGAGTTCCAGGAGTTCGATATATCCGGATGCCTGAACCATATCAATACAATTCTATATACAAATATACTGATAATAGCCAATTTTTATTATCTTTGTCCTGCAATTTTACAGCTATTCATATGAACATCTCCGAGGCAAGATTTGCAGGAAGCAGCACCAGGGTGGCAGGGAAGCCGAAGAGATTGTTGCCCGAGTTCGCATTCATCGGGCGCTCCAACGTGGGCAAATCCTCCCTCATCAACATGCTCTGCCGCAACGGCCGTCTGGCCATGACCTCATCCACACCCGGCAAGACCAAGGTCATCAACCACTTCATCATCAATGACAGCTGGTATCTTGTCGACCTCCCCGGCTACGGTTATGCCAAGGTAGGCAAGCAGGGGCAGGAGGAGCTGAAGAACATAATCCGGGACTACATCCACAATTCCGAGGAATTGCAGATGCTCTTCGTGCTGGTGGATTCCAGACACGACATAGGCAGCACTGACGTGGATTTCATAGCCGAGTTGGGAGAGAACGGCATCCCCTTCGCCATAATCTTCACCAAATGTGACAAAAGCGGTCCGAATGTCCTCGAAGCGCAGATCGGCAGGGACAGGGAGATACTGCTGCGGGACTGGGAGAGCCTGCCTCCGATGTTCAGGAGTTCCTCCCTGAACGGCTCGGGACGGGATGAAATATTGAACTACATATCCGAAATATTGAATTCAACCAAATAATCTATGTTACACAGTCATCGTATGGAAGTGTTTGCCTGCAGAGCCTCCAAAGACTTTGCAGAGAAGGTGATTGAGAACCTCAACAAAATTGCGGTTCCCGGAGAATGTCCCACCAAGCTGGGTGATCTGGAGATTACTCCGTTCAGCGACGGAGAGTTCCAGCCCATCTACAATGAGAGCGTGCGCGGCACAACCCTGTTCATTGTCCAGTCCACGGTACCTCCCGCAGACAATCTCATGGAACTCCTGCTCAGCGTAGATGCAGCCAAGCGCGCATCCGCAGACAAGGTCATTGCCGTCATCCCTTATTTCGGATGGGCCCGCCAGGACCGCAAGGACCGCCCCCGCGTAGCAATAGGCGCCAAACTCGCCGCCAACCTGCTCAAGGCCGCCGGAGTGGACAGAGTTATGACTTGTGACCTACACGCCGACCAGATTCAGGGATTCTTCGACATTCCCGTGGACCACGTGTATGCCAGCAAGGTGTTCATCCCCTTCATCAAGAGCATGCGTCTGAAGAACCTCACAATCGCGGCCCCCGACGTAGGCGGCGCCAAGAGGGCCAACGTATACGCCAAGGCGCTCAGCACCAAGGATGAGGACTGCGGAGTAGTGCTTTGCCACAAAACCCGCGCCCGCGCCAACGTGGTCGCCGAGATCAAGGCCATCGGTGAAGTTGAAGGAAGGAACATCATCATAGTGGACGATATGATAGACACCGCCGGCACACTCTGCAAGGCCGCCGATGTCCTCAAGGAGAAGGGAGCCCTCAGCGTACGCGCCTGCGCCACTCACGGCATTCTCTCAGGCAGCGCTGTGGAGAAAATCCACAATTCGGCTCTCGAAGAAGTGTTCATCACCGACACCATTCCCCATCCCGAACTTGCAAATGATCCCAAAATCAAAATCGTGACCATGACCGAGGTGTTCGCAGGCATCATCAACAAGGTGTACAACTACGAACCCATCAGCCCCGATTTCGTGTTCTAGATGAAAGTATTCCTCGTTACGGCAGTCCTCGTGGCACTCTGCGTGCTGGGACTCGGAGTGAACGTCTTCTTCCGCAAGAAGGAATTCCCGAAGTATGACGTAGGCTCCAACGAGGAGATGAGAAAGCGCGGCATCCGATGTTTCAAGGACGAGGATGCCGCCCTTCATACCGGTAAGCACTGTTCCGGCAATTACAGTGAAGCTTGCAAAGATTGTAATCTGTATGGCACTCGTAGCGATAGTCGGCCGGCCTAACGTAGGCAAGTCCACCCTGTTCAACCGTCTCGTGGGAATGAGACAGGCAATAGTCGATGACACCGCCGGCGTCACCAGGGACCGCCATTACGGCAGGTGCGACTGGTGCGGTCGCGAATTCTCCGTAGTGGACACCGGCGGATACACCAGCAACTCGGAGGACGTGTTCGAGTCCGCAATCCGGCGCCAGGTGGAGATCGCCATAGAGGAAGCCGATGTGGTGGTATTCATGGTGGAGGCCGCAACGGGTATCACGGATTACGATTCGGAGATAGCTGATGTGCTCAGGAGAAACAGGAAACCTGTCATCCTGTGCGTCAACAAGGTGGATTCTGGGGACAAGGTGTTTGATACCTACCAGTTCTACGCTCTCGGTCTTGGAGAATTGTACAGCATATCCGCAGCCAACGGTTCGGGCACAGGCGATCTTCTGGACGCTGTCGTAAAGGCTCTTCCCGATGAAGAGCAGGACGCCGCCGACCCTCACGCCGGCCTGCCACGCATCACAATCGTGGGCAAGCCCAATGTTGGCAAGTCGTCCCTTACAAATGCCCTTCTCGGCACCGAGCGCAACATAGTGACTCCGGTGGCCGGGACGACAAGGGATTCCATAGAGACCTATTACAACAAGTTCGGGCACGAATTCATGCTGGTGGACACGGCCGGCATACGCAGGAAGGCCAAAGTGCACGAAGACCTCGAGTTCTATTCGGTAATGCGCTCCATCCGGGCCATCGAGCACTCGGACGTGTGCATAATGATGATTGACGCCACAACGGGCATGGAAGCGCAGGACATGAACATATTCAACCTCATCCTGAAGAACCGCAAGGGCTGCGTGCTGGTGGTCAACAAATGGGATCTGTTCATCAAGGATTCCAACACTCTCAAGGAGTACGAGAGAGCGCTGAGGAGCCGTATCGCGCCCTTCGACGACGTGCCGGTGATATTCACCTCCGTGCTCAAGATGCAGAGAATCCAGGACGTGCTCAATGCCGTCGGAGAGGTGTATGCCAATTATTCCCGCAAGATACCCACGGCGCGCCTCAACGAAGCCCTTCTCCCCATCATAGAGGAGACACCGCCTCCTATGTGGAAGGGCAAATACGTCAAAATCAAGTACATCACCCAACTCCCCACACGCTTCCCGGCATTTGCATTCTTCTGCAATCTGCCGCAGTATATCAAGGAACCATACAAGAGATTCCTGGAGAACAAGTTACGCCAGAATTTCAACCTCAGCGGCTGTCCGTTGCAGATTTTCCTCAGGCAGAAATAGAAGCCGTCACGAATGACCCGGCTATACGTAATTGCGCACGTCCTGAGCAGTAATTATGTTGCCGCCCAGAATAAGCAGCCTTTCCACCACGTTGCGGAGTTCCCTGACGTTTCCCGTCCAGGTTTTCGCCTTGAGTAGCTCTATGGCATCTGCCGAGAAACCCTTGCGCGGCATGGCGCTCTCCTGACATATCTGATCCACGAAATAATCCACAAGCAGAGGGATGTCGGACTTGCGCTCATCCAAAGAGGGCACCTTGATAACGATAACGCTCAGACGGTGGTATAGGTCTTCCCTGAAATTACCGTCAGCTATCTCTTTCACGAGGTCCTTGTTGGTGGCGGCAATCACCCTGACATTCACTTCGATATCCTTGTCGGAACCCACGCGCGAGAGTTTGTGCTCCTGAAGCACCCTCAGCACCTTCGCCTGTGCGGCGAGACTCATATCGCCGATTTCGTCAAGGAACAGTGTACCCCCGTCAGCCTGCTCGAACTTGCCCTTGTGCTGCTTCACGGCCGACGTGAAGGAGCCTTTCTCGTGACCGAAAAGTTCGCTCTCGATAAGTTCGGAAGGAATGGCGGCGCAGTTGACCTCGATGTAAGGCATCGAACTGCGGTCACTCATTTCGTGGAGACTGCGGGCCACAAGTTCCTTGCCCGTGCCGTTGGCTCCCATTATGAGCACTCTGGCTTCCGTTGCAGCCACCTTCGATATCATCTCCCTTATTCTGCCCATGGCTTCGGACTCTCCGATCATCTGCTGTCCGTAGGCCTTCTTCTTCAATATCCTGGTCTCCTTGACAAGTGCGGTCTTGTCCGTGGCGTTTTTGATCGTGATGAGGATGCGGTTGAGGTCCAGAGGTTTCTGGATGAAATCAAAAGCCCCCTTCTTGATACAGTCCACGGCCGTCGATATGTCTCCGTGTCCCGATATCATCACCACAGCTGCATCGGTACCTTCCGCCTGGAGTGTGTCCAGCACTTCGGTACCATCCATCCCGGGCATCTTGATGTCGCAGAATATCACTTCATAGTGATCCTTGGCGGCCATTTCGAGGCCGACGGTCCCGTTCTCGGCAGTATCCACGGCATAGCCCTCATCGGTCAGTATCTCTCCCAGCGAATTGCGTATGGCACGCTCGTCATCTATTATCAGAATTCTCATATTGGATACAAATATGGAAAATTTTTCTAAATTTGTCAGCCTATGGACGTTTCAAAACTGACAGTTGCCGTAGACGGCTTCTCTTCGACAGGCAAAAGCACTTTCGCCAAACTGGTGGCGAAGGAGTTCGGGCTACTCTATCTTGATTCAGGCGCCCTGTACCGCGCAGTCACTCTTTTTGCAGTCGAATCAGGTCTTATTGACGCTGACAACACCATATCCGACTCCCTTGCATCCGCTCTCGGAGATCTTGACATTCACTTCGGCACGGACGGCAGGACATACATCGGAGCGAGATGCATAGAGAAAGAGATACGGTCTCTGGAAATCTCATCCCGGGTCAGCCCCGTATCGGCACTTCCCTACGTCAGGGCGTTTGTCGACGACAGGCTCCACCGGTTCGGTGCCGGCGGCGGCATAGTGATGGACGGAAGGGACATAGGTTCCACCGTTTTTCCGAATGCCGAAATCAAGATATTCATGACGGCTTCGGAAGAGGTCAGGGCAAGGAGGAGATATGACGAAATGGTGTCCAAGGGCGAATCCCCCACCATCGAGGCCGTCACGGCAAACCTCCGCGAGAGGGACTACATCGATTCGCACAGGGAGGCATCTCCCCTTACAAGGGCTTCGGACGCATTCGTCCTTGACAATTCTTCAATGTCCCTCGAAGAAGAAATCTGTTGGATCAAGGGGCTCATTCAGGGCAAAATCGGTCTTTTGGAGCTATGACGGTAGAGATTGACAGCCAGTCCGGCTTCTGCGCCGGAGTCATCAGGGCCATAGGCAAGGCCGAAAGCTTCCTGGAAGAAAGCGGCAGACACCTTTATTCGCTCGGAGCGATAGTGCACAACGAAGCCGAACTCACCCGACTGCACAAGAAGGGTCTAGTGACGCTTGACCGCAACGACATTTACGACATACCGTCGGACGCCAGAGGAGAAGCCCTGCTCATACGCGCACACGGCCAGCCTCCGAAGGTTTACGAGCGCATCCGCGAACTCGGGTTCGACATCATCGACTGCACCTGTCCGGTGGTGCTCAGCATACAGAAGAGCATACGTGAATCATACGCCAAGCTAAAAAGTCTGGACAGTCCCGGGCAGATATTGATTTTCGGCAAAATCGGGCACGCCGAGGTCCTCGGTCTGGTAGGCCAGGTGGACGGCGACGCCATCGTGGTCGAGAACCTGATTCAGCTCAAGGAACTCATCAGTGCAGGCACCGTCAACGTAGGAAGCCAGATCGAGATATTCTCACAAACCACGATGAGCCCTGTCGAATACGAAGAATTGTGCGGGTACCTCAAGTCTGTGGCGTCAGACCCCCTGATGGTCACCGTCCACCGTACAATCTGCTCTCAGGTTGCTTCCAGACACGAAATTCTGACAGATTTTGCCAAAATGCACGACATCATAATATTCGTGTCGGGCAAAACCAGTTCCAACGGCAAGGTATTGTGCGACCTGTGCAAGAGCGTAAATATCAGAACCTACCATATTGGCAATCCTGACGAACTCCAGAAGATATGGTTCCGCCGCGATGACAGAGTTGGGGTTTGCGGTGCCACATCCACTCCGAAATGGCTGCTGGAAGAGACAGCCTCGAGAATCGAAAATTTGCAATAGTGCGTTCAAATGCCTAAATTCGCGTCAGAAAATAACTAATCAACAATATTTTATGGCAACAACAGCTGATTTCAAAAACGGTCTTTATCTTAAATTCAATGACAAACCCTGTATGATAGTCTGGTTCCAGCACGTCAAGCCCGGCAAAGGTCCCGCTTTCGTCAAGACCAAACTCCGCAACCTTGAGAACGGACGCATACTCGAGAACACCTTCACTGCAGGAGCCAAGATCGAGACCATTGAAGTTGAGCGCCGCCCTTACCAGTTCCTTTAC
This sequence comes from Bacteroidales bacterium, assembly GCA_024401865.1. Lineage (GTDB taxonomy): Bacteria > Bacteroidota > Bacteroidia > Bacteroidales > UBA932 > Cryptobacteroides. The sequence goes on along the minus strand of JAKSKI010000023.1, from coordinate 11,602 downwards.
GGTGACGAAGAGGGTTTCAACTTCATGCACGAGGAGACTTACGAGCAAATCAGTCTTCCCAAGGACGTGATCGAGAACCCTGACCTGATGAAAGAAGGACAGCACGTGGAAATGATGTTCGTGACAGGTCCCGAAGAGCGTTGTCTCACCTGCGAACTTCCCACATACGTAACTCTTGAGGTTACCTATTCCGAGCCCGCAGTCAAAGGCAACACCGCCTCTTCTTCAGCTCTCAAGGAAGTCACCCTTGAGACCGGAGCCAAGATTATGGTGCCTCTGTTCATCAACCAGGGCGACGTGATCACCGTCAACACCTCCGACCGTTCATACGGACAGAGAGTCTAAATTGCGCGGATAACGGATTGTAAAGCAGGCGCCTCCGAGAGCAAAGGATTTGCTGTAGGATATTGAAGCGCCGCAACGTTCCAGAATACTTCTTGATATGGCGAGTCCGAGACCGGATCCGCCATTTTTAGTTGTGAAATTCGGTTCGAACAGCTTGCCGACGTGCTCTTCAGGTACACCGGCCCCATTGTCCTCGAAGACGATGTCAAGCCATCCGTCCTCGGCTGAATTGCGGAGTGACACACGGACGATGCCGTTCTCCACTCCTTCGAGAGCCTGGACGGAATTGTTGATAAGATTGACGAATACCCGTGTAATCTGGGGTTTGGGCCCCATCACGCAGACACCGTTGAGCCCGAAATATTCGAACGAAATCGAATCCCTGTTGTCGAACATGGCGATTTCTTCCCGGAGTACGGCATCCAGGTCTATCATAATGGGATCTTCAGTATATAGTTTGGCGAAGGTGGAGAATTCGTTGGCCGTATCGTTGAGTATGTCTATATGGTCGAGCAACACCTTTGCCATCCCGTCAAACTTCTCCTGCCAGCTCGCATCATTCTTCTCCTTGAGCCTGATGATGCGCTGAATCTGCAGTTTCATCGGAGTGAGCGGGTTCTTTATTTCGTGAGCCACCTGACGCGCCATCCCGCTCCAGGCCTTGTCCCTCTCCGCCTGTGCCAGACGCGCCGAACTCTCCGAGAGTTCGTCCACCATCCTGTTGTATGACTGCACAAGGGTCCGGATTTCATCATCCCTGTCATAACTGATCTTCTCCAGCGAATCCAGTCCCGCATTGCTCATCTTGCGGCCCATCTCGCTCAACGGAAGGAACATCCTGTCCACAATCGTGGAAGTTATGAACCTTGCCAGGAGCAGAAGAATAAGGAATATGGCCACAATCATCATCGAATAAGTGACGACATCCCTCTCGAATCCGTACACTTCATCGGTATAGGGCGAACAGATTATGGCGAGCAGCCGGCCTTCATCCGACAGAAGGGGTGCATACATGCAATAGCAGGAACGACCGCGGAACCTCTCCCTGTGGATGAAATACCTGTGTCCCTGATAGACGATATTGTCATATGCGTCCCCGTTGACCCTGCTTCCAAGCATAAGGTTCTCATACATGCCCGGTGCTGTCGACATCAAGATCCGACCGTCAGCAGCATACAGTGACACGTCAGTGTTGACAAATCCCGATACACCGCTAAGTATGTTGACCCCCGGGGCCCTGAGTTCGGCAGTGTTGCGCACGCCTCTGCAACCCGACTCGAGCACACTCTGGATGGCCCCTATCTTATCGGACATCATTCCATACAGATTACTCTCGTTCCTTCTGTTAACGAATATCACGCTCACCACCGTCATTACCATCAGAGTCAGTATCAGTGCCGTCATCAGCACCCAGTTGATGCGGGTGCGATAATAGTTCTGCCCGAACGCCTTGTGACGGGAAGGGTTTGTGAGTGCAAGCACGGAAGCCAGCAGGAAGAACAGCAGGGCCAGGGTGAGCACAAACACAAGATAGTTGAACGGGCTGATCCTCTCGCGCGACACTATGATTACCTCCCCCGGAGCGACCCTGTTGACAAAATGCATATACCCTCCGGCTGCAAAATATGCCTCGGAACTGGCGTAGATTCTTCCGTTAAGAACATCGTCCATCCTCGTGGGATATGCGTAACTGCCCTTGAAGTGAAGCATCTTGCGTCCTTCATAATGGGCATAGGAATACATTGGAGGTACGGTAACCCTGCCCGGAGGGACAAGGCCCAACAGACTGGAATATCCGCTGTCATTGACATCCGGTCTGGGCTCCACGCATATTACAAGGCTGGTCATACCGTATCCGGGTATGTTGTAGATGAATATGCCGAAATAATCCGGAAAACCCATCGGGCCGTTACAGAATGTGAAGTTGGAGCCTTCGCATATGGCTTCGCCCGGCCTCACCAGTGAGAGCGCCGCGGGTCCCAGATGCGCGGATATGTAATAACTCTGCGACAGCCTTGACAGATGCACGTCGTGGAGACGGTTGAGAATCGAGGATTCGCCGTTTTCGACCAAAGTCAGGGATGCTATTATGGGGTCCGATGCTATCTGGGTCTCCGCCCTTCGAAGCAGGAGTTCCAGACCTATGTCACGGTCTACTGCCAGCCTGTTGGACATTATTTCTATCCGGGCCTGCTCCTTATGGAATCCGAGAGCAGTGGTCAGGGCGGCAAGGTATACGGCGGCCGCAATCGAGAATATTATGCGCGACTTGTTGGACAGGGGGTTGAAACGTAGTCCTGCATACAACCTCAGACAGGGCCTGAGCAGGGACAGCAGCAGGATGACGCTCAAGAGCATAGTCGTGTATGAGGCATAGACTATGAAGGTGAACCTGGACAGGGTCTCGAACTTGAAGAGCTCCAGCGATATGTCAGAATTGAGGATTATGCTCTTGAGACTGAAATGAGTGTAGAGCAGAATCAGCAGTATGCCCAGGCATACCAATGCCGAATCACGCAACGCCTTCCTGCGCCCCTTCACCCTGTCGAACAGGTTCTTCCGGACTATGAACAGACTCGCTGACAACAGCGTAATAGCCACATTGATAAGGAGAATGGCTCCAAGGGAATAGAAAACGGGACCGTCGGCATAGATAGTGGGAGAGAACGATATGTACTGGTCCTGGGCTCCCCTTCCCCACAGGAACATTGCAGTCACCGCCAGGACTATGCCCACAATCACGAACCTCATCTGCCTCAGGGTCGGGTTGGCCACCAGTAGAAGGATGGAACCCAGCAGATAGAATCCGAATGCCAGCCATATCAGAAGTCCGTTGGAGGACGTACTTCCACTGAGCGAATCAAACTGGACCTTGAACATAGGCTCTCCATCCACCCTCACCACGCTCCCTTCACTGGAAGCCAGAGGCCTGATGGAATAGTTGTCCCCAAGATGGAACCGGGGATTGACTCCGTTGAAGCTTCTGGTGTCCATACTGTTGGCAAGGGCCAGTCCGTAAATCACCTTCACATTGCCTTCAATACGGAGTTTGGCAAGATACCATCCGGGGCCGAAATTGAAGAACCCGATACTCCCGGTCACGTCTGCCAGAGGAGACAAGGTCGAAGCCCTGGGATTGGTAAGCCTTGTGGTCAGGGATATGGGGGAAATGTCATCGTTGACCAGGGGGAACTGATTGATCCAGCATTGGATAGTGTCATCCACATACCTGTAGATGACCATATCCGGATCCAAATTGCCTATATCGGTCCATTCATAGGGTGACTCGGCCAGGGCCCTGTCCGCATACTTCTCGAGGATGGTCAGCCTTTCGGCCACGATGCGCTCCACTTTCCCTGCCGCAACGCCGGTATCACCGGGATTCTGCGGCATGAATACGGCAAGCGCAATCAGCACTATGCTGGCCAATATGCAGATTTTTCCTTTCATTCGTGATGGTAAGGTTCGCCCTTCATTATGGTGAAAGCCCTGTACAACTGCTCTGCAAAAATCGTTCTAACCATCTGATGGGAGAACGTCATCCGCGACAATGACAGTTTGCCGTCTGCCCTCGCATACACGTCGGGCGAGAACCCGTAGGCCCCTCCTATGACAAACACGACATCCCGTCCGCTCCGCGAGAACTTGTCCGACAGCATGGATGCGAATTCAATCGAACGGTATTCCTTTCCGTGCTCGTCAAGCAGAATCACGTCATCCGACTGCTTGAGGGACTTGAGTATCAGTTCGCCCTCCTTCTGCATTATCTGCTCCCGGCTCAGCGACGAGACATTCTTGAGCTCCGGAATTTCGCAGACCGCAAAGGGCACATAGTGGCCAAGCCTGGATGTATACAGATTCAAGCCTTCACGTACCCAAGGGACATCAGTCCTGCCTACAGTCAGCAAAGTAATGCGCATTTTGGCAAAGATAGCAATGTGGCTTAATATTTGCAAAGTTTTGCCCTCAGTATGAAGGCTATAGCAAGGATTATCACCGTAGCGGCACTGCTTCTCGCAGCAGCACCGGCAGTAGTGGCACAGAACAACGGCAATGATGTATTCATCCCGATTGCCAAATACATTACACAGGGCAACGTGGACGCACTGTCAGCGTGGTTTGATGACAATCTCGAAATCTCCGTGATATCAAAGAGCACCTACTCCAGCCGTAGCCAGGCCCGCCGCATTGTCCAGAGGTTTTTTGACACCTACACCCCCAGGTCCTTCAATCTGGACCATTCGGCAGGGCGCATCAATATGAAATACGCCCTCGGCAGTCTCAATGCCGGAGGCGAGAATTTCATAGTGACGATATTCGTGTGCCGCAAGAACGGGACTTACCACATACAGCAGTTCCAGATAGAGAGGATGAGATAGGTCAATATACCTTGACCGATTTTATCGAGGGCCGTCCGAACGAATCGGTCACGCGGACACGTATCCGACCGACATCCCCGGCCTCGAACCTGACAATACGCTTGTGGCCTACCGTTGTCCCGGAAGCCACCTCAATCCACTTGCCGTCCTTGCGGGCCTCCACTACAAATGATTTGATCTTCTGGCCATATCGCAGGTCTTCGCATATCACCACGCATTTGGCATCGTCCCCGCGTGTGAAATAGGCTTCCCTGGCCGCCTTGAACTCCATAAGCCTCAACGAATCGATGCTGTTGATGCGCCCGGTCCTGTCAGGAGGGACATTGAGTATCAGATTGGCACCCCTGCCGACGGAGGCAAACCATATTTCCATAAGTTCGTCCACGCTCTTGACCTTGTCATCGGTCGATGGACTATAAAACCAACCCGGCCTGATGGACACGTCGCATTCGGCGGGGACCCAGTTCTTCCCGAACACATTTCCCTGATTGAGGGTGTCTCTGGGGGGTGCACCCGCTCCGGGAGTGAACCCTTCGGTATCCAGACGGCACCAGTTGGTCTCGCCCGCATAACCTTTTTCATTGCCTACCCAACGGCAGCCCGGACCAACGTCGCTGAAGATGACCGCATCAGGACTCACTGAGTATACAGTATTGTTGAAGAGAGGCCAGTCGTAGGGCATCAAGGGCTGTCCCGGCTTGGGTTTGCAGGCACCGTCGAACCATTGTTCGAACACCGGGCCATACTGTTCGTGAGCTTCGCGCACAGTACCGGCGAACACCTCATTATATGCCTCCGTGCCATAGGAAGGATGATTCCTGTCCCAGGGCGATATGTAGATTCCGAACTTGAGTCCGTGGGCGCGACATGCTTCGGACAGCTCTTTCAGGACATCTCCCTTGCCGTCCCTCCAACTGCTCTGAGCCACGGTATGGGTACTGTATCGGCTGGGCCAGAGGCAGAAACCGTCGTGGTGCTTGGCCGTTATGACTATACCCTTCATTCCGGCGGCCCGGGCCGTGGCCGCCCACTGGTCGCAATCCAGCCCGGTCGGGCAGAACACGTCAGGATCTTCGTCTCCATCCCCCCACTCCTTGTCAGTGAAGGTGTTGGGTCCGAAATGGCAGAACATATAATACTCCATATCCTGCCACTCGAGTTGGGCTTTTGTCGGTACCGGACCGAATGACTTGGGGGCACACGCCGTCAGCAACGACAGCGACAATGCGGCTATGACTGTTCTTTTCATATCTTTTCGGCACCGGCCGTCCCGGCGGCATGTTCTGCGGCTGCTCTCTCCACGCTGACCGACCTCTTGAGGACGAATCCGCTGCCAAGATACTTGGTGCGAACGTCCTCGTCACCGGCAAGGGCGGCGGGAGTACCTTCCTGAAGGATTGTGCCCTCATACAGCAGATAGGCACGGTCTGTAATGGCCAGCGTCTCGCCCACATTATGGTCTGTGATGATGACGCCGATATTCTTGTATTTCAACTTGGCGATGATGTACTGAATGTCCTCCACTGCGATGGGGTCGACTCCGGCAAAAGGCTCATCCAGCAGAATGAACTTGGGGTCTATAGCCAGAGCCCGTGCTATCTCACACCTTCTACGCTCGCCTCCGGACAACTGTATGCCCAGGCTCTTGCGAACCTTGGAGAGGTTGAATTCGTCAATGAGGGACTCCAGTCTCGATTCCCTCTCGGAGCGGGGCATCCCCTTCATCTCCATAACGGACATGATATTGTCCTCCACGGACATCTTTCGGAATACGGATGCGTCCTGAGGCAGATATCCCACGCCCTTCTGGGCACGCTTGTACATAGGAAGGCCCGTGATTTCCTCATCATCCAGGAATACCTTGCCTCCATTGGGGACTATCTGTCCCGTTATCATATAGAAACTGGTGGTCTTGCCGGCGCCGTTGGGACCGAGGAATCCGACTATCTCCCCCTGCTCCACTTCCATCGAAACGCCCTTGACAACGGTGCGCATTCCGTACTTCTTGACCAGATTTTCACAACGGAGTTTCATCTGCTTATCTTTATTTAATATCCAGACCCAGGTCGGAAATGAAGGCTTTGACCTCTCCATTGGACTCCATCAGGTCCTTTGCCTTCTCTGCAGGCATATATATCTTCTGTTCCTGCTCCTCCTCGGGTTTCACTTCTATCTCCAGCCTGATTGCCGAAGAGCCCGTATCAGCGCGGAGTTCCCCCTCCATACGGCGCTGGTACATCGGATCCTGCAGCCATTGTTTCTGGGCCTCGTTGATAACTGTGAGGGTTACAATCTTGAATCCGTCCTCCTCCCGGATGCCGATATCGGCATTGGACAGCAGGCTGGCCATTCTGGGCTTGTCAGGATAGATGGCGGGAAGTTTGTTCCACGCAGCCGTGACGGCCTCATCCGAAGGCATCTCGTTGTTGACCGTTCGGGGAGCGGTCTGCCCGGCAGGCTCATCCTCCCCTCCCATCAAAGCGCTCAAAGACAGTCCTGCAGCTCTTTTGGCTGGCCTTGCCTTGGGTTCAGGCCGGGGTTGAGGCTCTGCGGCCGCAGCAGGTTTGACCGGTTCGCTCACAGCCGGAGCGGAGTCAGCCGGAGCGGGTGAAGCCTTGTCCGTCGTCACGGGAGCGGCAGGCGCTTTCTGCAGTGCCGGAGAAGAGGGCTTCGCTACCAGGAAACAGAGTTTCATCAGGGAGAATTCAATATGAAGTCTCTGATTGACGGCAGCCTTGTATCCGGCCTCGCACTGCGATATCACATCCAGTGCGTCATATATGAACTTGACCGTACAACGCGAAGCCTGCTCCGCATAGCGGGACTTCATCGAATCGGGCTTATCGAGCAGACACTCAAGTCCGCCGGTCCCGCTGACCAGAAGGTCACGGAGGTGCTGTCCGACGGATGACACGAAATGAAGCGCATTGAATCCCTTGGCAAGGATCTCGTCAAGAAGGAGCAGCGACGTCGGATAATCCCCGGTGAGAAAAGCATCCACGAGCCTGAATGAATATTCGCTGTCAAGCACGTTGAGATTGCGTATCACGTCAGCATACCGGACTTCCGTGCCGCAGAATGCGACAGTCTGGTCAAAGATGGTGAGGGCGTCACGCATGGCCCCGTCAGCCTTTACCGCTATCACGTGCAATGATTCGTCGTCAATGGTCACGTTCTCGGCACGTGCTATGCCACGGAGTGTCGAGACCATATCGGCAATGCCTATCCGGTTGAAGTCATAGGTCTGGCAGCGGCTGAGTATCGTGGGGATGATCTTGTGCTTCTCCGTGGTGCAAAGAATGAAAATAGCATGCGCGGGCGGCTCCTCGAGCGTCTTGAGGAAAGCGTTGAACGCCGACTGCGACAGCATATGCACCTCGTCGATTATATAGACGCTGTATCGCCCGACCTGGGGAGGTATCTGCACCTTGTCCATCAGGGCCTTGATGTCTTCCACACCGTTGTTGGAAGCCGCATCGAGCTCGTGTATGCAGTAGGAGCGTCCTTCAGCAAAGGATCGGCAGGATTCGCACTCTCCACAGGGTTCCATATCGGCCCCCGGATTGGAGCAGTTGATAGCCTTGGCAAATATGCGGGCGGTGCTGGTCTTGCCGACGCCCCTCGGGCCACAGAACAGATAGGCGTGCGCAAGCTGGCCCCTGAGTATCGAGTTCTTCAGAGTACGGGCGATACTGTCCTGTCCAATCAGAGTCCCGAACGAATCAGGACGGTATTTGCGGGCGGAGACTATATAATCTGACATAATGGCAAATATACTTTATTTTGTTTATATTTGCGATAGCAGTACTCCAAAAACTGAAATATGCTGTCCCGTTTGAAATATCTAATCGCCGTACTCACCGCAACCCTTGCCATAATTCCGGCTGTCTTTGCGGAGAACGGCAAATTCTACACCAAAAAAGCCCTTCTCGAGGATTTTCCCGCGAGAGTTACCAAAGTAGTGCTGAGCGGCGACGCGATGGCCGATGCCGTCCTCAAGGAGGAAATCAGCCTCAGGTGGAACCTTTCTCCCTATGAATTCTGCACGGTGGATGAATACAATGTCGACAGGACCAACAGCAATTTCTTCTTCCTCAGGTTTGTCCGCTATGACGATGTGGTGTTCCTCTCCCTGGACAAGGGCGGCGACAAGAACAACGCCGATGTCAAGAAGCAGAGCTTCGAGGTGATTGCGATTCCCGTATCGGGAGCCGATGCAGGGACGATGGACAATCTGGAATATATGCCGGCATTCGTGGACATAATACAGGATTTCGTAATCAAGGCGATGGACTCCGACGGCAAGGCCTATGGAGGGCTGCCGCAATATAACGTAAGCGTCACAGGCAAGGATATCTATCTCGACCGGGAAGAAGCCGCCAGACAGTTCTCCATGCAAACGGAGAATGCCCTATGCGGGATTCTGGTCGCCTCCCGCAAGCCCCATCTGGGCTCCTGGTGCTACAGGATGCTGGTTTCCTGCGATACCCACGAACTGATGTATTTCAAAAAGCACAAGGTGACCGCATCCCAGGGAGCCGGGTGGCTGAAGAGCGAAGTCTCCAGGTTTGATGGAAAGTCCTCTCGATAAATATCTCAGGGAGCACTCTTCCCTGCCCAACGGGGCTCTCGAATGGATTGAGAAGCAGACCAATGTCCGCACCGTCTATCCACATATGCTCTCCGGAAGCGTCCAGGGGGAATTTCTCAAAATGATGGTCAGGCTTTCCGGAGCCAAGAGAGTGCTCGAAATCGGAGCTTTCACCGGCTACAGCACCTGTTGCCTCGCCTCCGGACTTCCCGAGGGCGGCCATCTGGACACGCTCGAAATCAATGACGAACTTGAAGATCTGATGAGGGAAGGCTGGAGCAGAGCCGGAGTATCCGATCTCATCACCCTGCACCTCGGGGATGCGCTCGAGACTCTTGCAACATTGGATGGCCCTTATGACCTTGCATTCATCGACGCCAACAAAAGGGAATACAGTCAATACTACGAAGCCGTCCTGCCTCTCATACGGAAGGGCGGGCTGATTATTGCAGATGACGTTCTGTGGGACGGCAAAGTGTACGAAAGTGCAAATTCCCACGATGCGCAGACACAAGGCTTGGAAATTTTTAATAACTTTGTAGCCGCGGATCCCCGTGTGGAAGTCGTGATGATACCTCTTCGTGACGGGCTGTCGCTGATTATGAAAAAATAAGGAGGATTGGCCGAGCGGTTGAAGGCGCTGCATTCGAAACGCAGTATACTGAAAGGTATCGGGGGTTCGAATCCCTCATCCTCCGCTTCAAAGCCGGTGCTTACGCATCGGCTTTTTCGCTTCGAGTGAGGGATTACTTCCTACCCCCGCTGCTTCGCAGCTGCCCCCAGGGGCATGCCGCTTCCGCTTCGTTGCAGCGGGTGCCTCTCGTCGTTCGCATCGCTCACTTCTCCGGCACGGCGGCTGATGCCGCCATCGCCGCTCTGCGGCTCCAAAGGGCCTCTCAGGCCCGTCCCTTTGTGCTTTACTCGCGGAGACCCAGGGAAAAGGCACGGCGCTAGCCGTGGCTAATCCCTCCCTCTCCGCAAACGGATACGCATCATTTAGTATCCTTGATCCCGATATCGCTTTGCAGCACCTTTGCATTGATGATACAGGGCACAACGCCGTCGCTCTCCACCACGCTTCCGATAATCTTCACGTCCGCAGGACGTGTGGGGGAGACCCGCACAATGCTCTGCTCTCCATCTCCCTTGAATGTCGTTCCCATCATCAGGATATGGGTAGTGTCATAGTTCAGGCCTTCCTGCATATCGTAGAGGAAGATTTCGCTGCCGTTCAGCATACTGTTTATCAGTTTGATGCTGTTGATGGGGGTCTTTGCCTTGATGAGCTGGGATACAGGCGCCTGGATGAAGATGTTCTCGAAGATCATATTCTCCTGCACGGGAGGTGCCGAGTCGGGATAATAGCTGCGTGAATAGTGGTCTTTGTCAAAGTGCAGCTGGAAAGCGATAGGGCGGGGCTTCTGCAGGTAGATATCTTTGAAGTGGATGTTGCGGCAGCCGACGCCATACACGATGTCGTGGTCCTGCATCATTCTCCAGGTCACGCCGTCGGAGAGGGTCTGCTCTCCTTTTGCGAATGTGGGCTGTACGGTGGATCTGTATATAGTGCGGTCTGCAGGTCCAAGTACGCGGTAGATACGTCCTTCGCTGACCACGGAATCTCCTCTCTGGAACTCCATCCCGCTCTCCCAGTCACGCCAGGCGCCTGCAAGGATACGGCAGAAGAACCCGGTAGTGCCCCTTTCGGGATCCGCAAGGTCATAGCAGTTCTCCACTACTCCGGCTCCAAACTCCAGGCGGGTGTCGGAATCCATCATCATCGTACCGCACAGGTCGTACGTGCCAGGGACCATCACCTGAATGGTACCGCCCCCGTCCAATGCGGCCTGAAGTGCCGTGGCATTGTCATCAGCGCTGTTGCCGGGACGGAATCCATAGTCCGCGGCGTTCTTGATACCCGGCGCCGCCAATGCGCAGACGGGCAGCAGGAGGAGAAGGGTGAGGACCAATCTTTTCATCTTGATGAACAACTAATGGTTAAGACAGTTTTTCAATGATATTGCCAGTTGATGATTGCCGTCCTCTTTGCATTGGTCCCGCTGGTCGCACCGGCGGTGCGCTGCAATTAACGTAGGCGGTATTGGGGAGAGGGACAGCGGATGATGTCGGCAAAGAGCCACACAAGCGTGCATCGTTTACGTCTTTGAACCAAGTCCATCGCATTCATCCGTCCAGACGGATGAAACAAGAACAGATGCTATAACATTCGCCAGCCATGTATGTTTTTACCCCAACTGATTGGGGTTGGTTTGGGCACCTGGTTGTG
>JAKSKI010000022.1 GCA_024401865.1 Bacteroidales bacterium | reverse complement strand
CAGACAGCCAACGACCCCGAATATTTCGCCGACATCATCCAGGTCAACTCCAAGAGTGGATTGGAAGGCTCCAAGGCCAATTATGCGTACGCAGGAAGCAAGTTCGGCGGCATAGGGCTAGTGCAGTCATACGCTCTTGAACTCGCCCCTTTCAATATCAAGGTCAATGCGGTGTGCCCCGGCAATTTCCTGGACGGACCTCTCTGGAGCGATCCCGTCAAGGGACTGTTTGTCCAGTATCTCAACGCCGGCAAGGTGCCCGGAGCCAAGACAGTGGCTGATGTCCGTGCATTCTATCTGTCCAAAGTGCCTATGCGCAAGGGCTGCAACCCCGAGGATGTCTGCAAGGCAATCATGTATGCAATCGATCAGACAGGAGAGACAGGCCAGGCCATCCCTATCACAGGCGGCCAGATAATGTTGAACTAACAACCAATACCAGTATATGAAAACCAAAGCAGTAAGACTGTACGGCAAGTGCGACCTCCGTCTCGAGGAGTTCGAACTTCCTGCAATCAAGGAAGATGAGATACTTGCCAAAGTGGTGAGTGATTCCATCTGTATGTCTTCATACAAGTCATCGCACCAGGGCCCTGAGCACAAAAGGGTGCCTGATGACATTGCAGTCAATCCCACTATCATCGGCCACGAGTTTGCCGGCGAGATTGTGGAGGTCGGCAAGAAGTGGCAGAGCCAGTTCAAACCCGGTGACAAATTCTCCATACAGCCCGCTCTTACTTATGAGGGCGGTCCTGTAGGTGTGCTCAGCGCCCCAGGATATTCCTATAAGTATATAGGTGGAGATGCAACATATGTCGTTATCCCCTCTGAGGTGATGACCCAGGGTTGTCTTCTTCCTTATAAAGGAGAGGGCTTCTATCCCGCATCTCTCAGCGAGCCTCTCTCCTGTGTGGTCGGAGCAATGCACGCCTGCTATCATACCACTCCCGGCTCGTATGTCCACTCGATGGAAATCAAGGATGGGGGCAAGATGGCGTTGCTTGCAGGAGTAGGCCCTATGGGACTTGCCTGCATCAACTATGTGCTGCATCGTGAAGACCGTCATCCTTCGCTTTTCGTCGTCACTGACATAGATCAGGCCCGTCTCGACCGTGCGGCATCATTGTATACGGTTGAATTTGCAAAGAGCCGCGGCATTGATCTTCATTATGTCAATACCGGCAGCGGAGATCCTGTGGAGACACTCCGCGCCCTTACCGGCGGTACCGGATATGACGAGGTCGTGGTGATGGCTCCCGTTCCCGCCGTTGTGGAGCAGGCCGACGCCATTCTCGGATTCGACGGATGCCTTAACTTCTTCTCCGGTCCCGGCAAGTCCGACTTCAAGGCTCCGTTCAATTTCTACAATGTCCATTATGCTTCCACACACGTGGTTGGTACCAGCGGCGGCAATACGGATGATATGAAGGAAGCCCTTGACCTCATGGGCAAGGGGATGGATCCCGCAGGACTTGTCACCCATATCGGAGGACTTAACGCAGTGATTGAGACAACCCTCAATCTGCCTGATATCAAAGGAGGCAAGAAACTTATCTACACACACATAGATATGCCACTCACGGCAATCGCCGACTTTGGGGAGAAAGGCAGAACCAATCCCGTCTATGCTGAGCTCGACCGCATATGCAAGGCTCACCAGGGTCTATGGAGCGTGGAAGCGGAGAATTACCTTCTCTCGCATTCCGACAATCTGTAAAGTCCCGTATATAATAAAAGAGGGATGGCAGGCTAATCTTAACCTGCCATCCCTCTTTTTTATGATGGAACTTTTATCTGCGTCCCTTCTTGTGTTTCTTTCTGGAGCTGTTGCGGGCAACTCCGACCCCAACTATCGCCATCACTGCTGCAACTATGATGACAATGGTCGTGGTGTTGGCATTGTCTCCTTTGACGCGGCTCCACATAGAGATGAGCTTGTCAGTATTCTCTCCCCAGTCGTGCATAAGGACACAGGCTTCGATGATGCTTCTGTCGGGGTAGAGGACAGGGTCAATGCGGACCGAATCGGCTCCGGGGATGAAATAGGAGAGATCGATAGGGGGAAGAGTATCGTCAATCTGCGATTCCACTACCGAAGGATGTCCGTTGGCCGATACATAACCTGTCTCATCCATATTCCTAATGGATATGTCGGGACGGCACATGAAGTCAATGAAATATGTAGCGGCCTTGACGTTGTGGGCATATTTGGGAATCACCCACCCGTCAAACCATATGTGGCTACCTTCTTCAGGGATTGCCCATTTTAGGTCGACACCTATCTCAGCACCTTCCCTCATTGCCCAGACTGCGTCTCCGCTCCAGTTGAGACTGATATATCCGCGCTCCTGAGTCATCTGCTCCTTGCCGAAATCGGCTTCCCATCCGGCGATATGCTCCTTGACGTCCTTCATGAAAGCCTCGACCTTGGCCAGAGATTCATCGGAGGCATCTGATGCAAGTTCGTCGAGTGTGACACCGCCGTCTTTGACCTCGGCATTCCGGAGGTACATTATGGCAGGTCCGTAAACGTCGCGAGGTGCGTCCTTGATGAAGATTTTGCCATCGTATGCAGGGTTGCGAAGAATCTCCATATGGCAGGCCTCTTCTGCGCTTACATACTTGGAATTATACAGAATGCCGACAGTTCCCCACATATAGGGTACAGAATAATTATTGGCATCGATGTCAGGGTTTACCGCAGACATCATAGACTTCATATATGGGGACTGGTTGTTGCGGATATAGTTGATCGAATCGGGGAGTGAGGCGAAATCCAACGGCATGAGAAGGTCCATATCGAGCATTCTCTCAATGATATAGTCAGAGGGGCACACCACGTCGAAATCCTCGTGACCCTTCTCTATCTTGGCCAGCATCGTCTCATTGATGTCGAATGTCTGGTATATGATACGGATATCCTCTCCGGTCTGCTGCTTGTACCAGGACTCGAACTCGGGGATGACGCTTTCGTCAATGTAGGCAGACCAGTTGTAAACTTTGAGGACCTGGTCACGATCTTCTCGACAGGCGATGAGAGAAACCAGAGCCAGCAGAATACTTGCTAATTTTTTCATTTTTCTTTTGCTTTTTGATTTGTCTGGCCTGATGTACATTCAGGATTATCAGCAGGACCAGGATAATAAGGAAGATGAGGGTCATAAGCGGACGCAGTTCGGGAGTAAGACCGCCCTTGCGCGCATCCGTATATATGTATGTGGACAATGTGTCCAGTCCGATGGTACCTCTTGTGAAGAATGTAACGGCGAAATCATCGAGCGACATGGTGAAGGCGAGGAAGAAGCCGCTTATCATACCCGGTCTCAGCTGCGGGATAAGAACCTTGAAAAGTGCCTGGGAAGGTGTCGCTCCAAGGTCTAGCGCAGCTTCATATGTGTTGGGGTTGAGCTGGGTAAGTCTTGGCAGTACACTCAACACGACATACGGAGTACAGAATGATATATGTGCCAGTATGACTGTGACATATCCCTGGCTGAAGCCGAGGAAAACGAAGAGCAGGAACAGGGAGACACCTGTGATCACATCCGGATTGAGCATAGGGATGTTGTTGAGAAACTGCATCGTCTGTTTCCTGCGTCCGCGCAGGTTGAATATGCCGATGGCGGCAATTGTTCCCAATATCGTGGACAGGCTTGCCGCGATGACAGCAATGATAAAGGTGTTCTTGACGGCCGACATCAGTGAGGAACTGCCGTTCATCCCACCTGAGAAGAGATTTTCGTACAGCTTAAGCGAAAACCCTGTCCAGTTGCCGAGGACTCTTGACTCCGTGAATGAAAATACTGCTATGAATATGAGAGGGGAGTACAGCAGGATGAGTACAATCCAAATGTATGACTGGGCCAGAAACTTCTTCATATCAGGCCCTCCTCCATATTCTCCTCTTCCTTATGCGAGAAGAGAGTTGTGATACCTATTATTATGAGCATCACGAGCGACAATGCCGCACCGTAATTCCACATTGACGAGTTGATGTTCTCCTGAATGATGGTACCGAACAGCTTGATCTTGCCGTTGGTGAGGAACTCGGAAATGGCGAAGGTGCTGACAGTCGGCATGAACACCATCAGTATGCCGCTTGCCACGCCGGGAATCGAGAGGGGGAAGGTGACCTTCCAGAAGACCTGCCAGGGGTTGGCGCCCAGATCTTCCGCGGCCTCCGCATATGACTTGTCCATCTTGTTGAGAATGTTGTAGATGGGATAAATCATAAAGGGCAGGTAGTCGTAGACCATACCGTAGAGAAGAGTTCCCTTGCCGAGATTGAAATCCAGCATATTGAAGAGTTCGGCTGTCGCGAGCGTACGCATCAGCGCGTTGATCCACATTGGGAGAATGAAAAGTATGATGGTGACGGTGCTGTGGTTGTACTTTTTGTTGGATAGAATCCAGGCTACCGGATATCCAATCAGAATGCACAGGGCCGTGTTCTCGATAGCGATTTCTATGGACAGGGCGAATGTGGCAAGCGCGTCCTTGTCGGTGAAGAACCTCGTGATGTTGGCGAGAGTGAATCTGCCCGAACCGTCCTGGAAGGCGAACACAGCCACCAGTACCAGAGGCATAACCACAAACAGAATGAGAAATATGAAGTAAGGGATACTCCAGTTGGATCTCTTAATCATTGCATTCGGTGATTATCAGGTCTTCGGGTGCTATGTTGATGCCCACCAGGTCGCCTTTGTCCCATATATCCTGGGTGTCCACATATATATGGTCGCCATGTGCAGTGAGTATCGTAAGGTGGTAATGATTGCCTTTGTAGAGGATGAAATGGACTTCTCCGTCCACGGTGCCCTCCTCCTGATGGTCCTGAAGGTCGATTTTGTCGAATTCCACATCAACCTTGACCTTGGTGCCGGGTTCAAGCGAAGTTTCCCGGCATTCGAAACTTTCGCCGAGGATCCAGACGTGGGTGCTGTCGATGATTTCTCCCTCGAAAGAGTTGCACGTACGGGGTTTGCGCATGACCTGGATGTCAAAGGGTTTGATGAACAGACCGACCGTGGAACCGACCTCGAAGGCATTGTAGTCCTGTACCATCAGTTCATATCCCTTGTCCGTGTCCACAAACATCTGGTAATGTACTCCCTTGAAGGTGCAGGATTTGACTGTTGCAGTGAACTGGGCTCCTTCAAGTTTGCTCATTATATATATGTCCTCGGGGCGGATCACGACATCGACAGGTGTGTTCTCGCCGAATCCTTCGTCGACACACTCGAACTCGTGCTCGATGAAATTGACTTTGCGGTCACAGACCATTGTGCCGTTGAGTATGTTGGACTCTCCGATGAAATCGGCCACGAATTCATTCTGCGGCTCGTTGTATATCTCGGTGGGAGTACCGATCTGCTGGATGCGGCCTTCGTTCATCACGACTATCGTGTCGGACAGCGTGAGCGCTTCTTCCTGGTCGTGAGTCACATATATGAAGGTGATGCCTATCTTCTCGTGCATCTCCTTGAGCTCCATCTGCATATCCTTGCGCATCTTGAGGTCGAGCGCAGCGAGAGGTTCGTCCAGAAGGAGAACCTGCGGCTTGTTGACGAGAGCCCTTGCTATTGCGACTCTCTGCTGCTGTCCGCCCGAAAGCGAATCCACGTCTCGGCTCTCATAGTCGGACATGCTCACCAGCTTGAGAGCCCTGCGTACCAGCTGGTCAATGCGCTCTTCCGGAAGATTTCTCAGTTTGAGACCGAATGCGACATTGTCATATACGTCCAGATGGGGGAACAGGGCGTAGCGTTGAAATACGGTGTTGAAGGGACGTTTGTACGGGGGAATTCCTGAAATGTCACTTCCTTCGAGAAGGACTTCTCCGTCAGAAGCCTCGACGAAACCGGCGATTATTCTCAATGTGGTTGTCTTTCCGCAACCGGAAGGTCCGAGAAGGGTGATGAATTCACCTTTGCGGATTTGGAAATTGATGTCATCAAGGACCTTTTTATCGCCGTATGACTTGCTCAGGTGCCTGATGTCAATAATGACGTCTTGGTTTGCCATCCTCCATATAAACTTGTTTTGGTTAATACCCGGAGACCGTCAGGACAGTCTCACTGAAATAAACGCGGCAAAAGTATAAAAAAAGTTTATTTCTCACAATGCCGGCGGGCTAAATTCCAATAAATAAAGGGAATATTGAAACCATTTTGCACCTGAGTGGACACACCTCCGGTGAATCGCGGGTTGCATTCGAGGAAATAAGGCCTTCCGTCGCGGTCCACCCTGAAGTCCATACCACATACTCCGTGATAGTCGACGCTGTCCAGGATGCGCTTTGCGGCGGCCTCTATCTCGGGGAACGAACAGGTTTCACGCTTCAGGGAAGGCCCTTTGCCCTGGTGGGACAGCACTTTGTAACATCCTGCCCTGAAATAGCCGTCCCAGCGAAGACAGTCTACACTGTAATCATCACCGTCTATCCAGTCCTCTATCAGGAAGGGCTCGCCCGGACTCTGATGCTCTATCAATCTTCTCAACGATTCTTTTGTGCGCGGCATATGGACTCCGTGGCCTCCGAATGAGACATCCCTTTTGAATATCAACTGATTGTCTCCGGCGGTCTCGGGAGATTCGTACATCGCGGGCTGACGTATGCCCAGCCTTGAGACCAGAGCGCTGGACTGGACCTTGCTGTCAAGGAGACGTATTTTGTCTTCGGTTTCGATGGGAACTATGATGCCGGGTGGCACTTTGTGCTTCAGGCGTGAAAGCGCCAGGGGATGTCCTATCGGAAATATCATCCCGGGGCTGCATTCTTCAATAGCCTTGACCAGACAATGGCAGTATCCGAATTCGTCCCTGTAGACGTTTTGCGGGAACTCGGCCTGCCGCACCTTCAAGCCTTCGGATTCAAGTGCGGACTTGACCTCCGGACCGATATCGCCCATAGTGCCTATCAGCAGGATGTCAATCATAACAGGCTGGAAAAGAGACCTTTGTGTGTGACTTACAGAAGCGTTATCGTGCCGTACAGGGTTCCGTCCATATTCATATTGTAGAAGACCAGCCGCGCATTCGAGTCTGTGGTGTCGACATAAAGCGTCACTCTGGCGGTCGAATGCGTCAGGTTCAGGTTGGTGTCTTTTATTACATAGGTGAATTCGGCGGTAACGGATTTGGACTTCCTGCCTATGCTCACCTTCTTCTCAGTGATGGTGCCTATGGTCTTGACGTAGTTGGGGAATGAGCCGTTGCGCTGGACGGCTACTGCGGCATTTACCAGTGAACGGCCTTTGTCGTGGGGAGAGGATGCCATAGGGACAATACGCGCTCCCATGAAGTTGAGATATATGGCAATGTTGTCTTCCGCCACGCTGATGTGGTTGTCCCGGGTATCGATGAATTCCACCCTGGCGTTGTTGGAACTGTTGAATTCGGTAGGAAATAATGACCAGGCATTGTTCTCGATGCGCTCTGCCAGTCTGATGGCTATGGAATCGAGTTGTTCCTGGGAGAATCTGGTCCTGCCCTCGGCAATGGAAGATACTGTCAGGACTGCAATAACGATGACAAACAGTTTGATGCTTTTCATATCAGGGTAATGATTTAGTCAAAGGCCAGGCCGGAGAATCTTCTGATATAGAACTGGTCTATGGTGCCACGTCCTTTTCTGGTTACGAGGAAATGAACGATTTCGGCAATTTCCTCCGGTTGAATGAGTTCATCCGGCTGTATGTCAGGACGCATTTTCCTGACCATTTCGGTGGCCACACCTCCCGGACTTATCAGGTGCACCCTGATGCCGAAGGGCTGGACTTCCTTGGCAAAGACCTTGGTGAAGCCTGTAAGGGCATGCTTGGATGACGAATATACAGACTGGTCGGCATAACCCTTGAATCCCACGACGGAGGCGATGTTGATTACAATCGGCTTGGCAGACTGTTTGAGATAGGGGAGGGCGGCCTGACTGATGAAGAAGGGGGCCCTTGCGTTTACCGCAAATATCCTGTCCCATTCTTCAGGTGTCACCGTGGTGAAACTGCCCTTATGGGAGAGTCCGGCGCAGTTGACAAGAAGATCGATGCCGCCGAATGCCGCCACCGTCTCATCCACTATTCTGCTGCAGGCCGTGATGTCACATAGGTCGGCGTTTATGCATACCGCCCCGGTATGTACCGAAGCCCGAACTTCTTCAAGCGCGTCCGTATCGCGACCTACGAGTGCCAGTTCATATCCGTCAGCGGCCAGCTGCTCCGCTATCACGCGTCCTATGCCCTTGGACGCTCCCGTAACAAGTGCTATCATATCAGTTCAGATAAACAATTATATACCAGACCATTGCCGCTGAGACAACAAGTTTCATCAAGGTGCCCGTGATGAAACCCAGGAATGCGCCGACCGTGGCCTTGAACGATGCCCACACTCCCGAATCCGCAAATAGGACTTCTCCCAGGAACGCACCTGCGAGACTGCCGAGAATCATACCTATGGGGGTGAAGAACAATCCGATTATCAATCCGATTGCCGCACCGCGTGAAGCCGCCTTGTGCCCACCGGTAGCCTTGGTCATATATGCGGGGACTATGTAGTCCAGGATGGTGACCAGGACGGTTACTCCCAGCCAAATCAACAATATGGCAAGCGTCATAGGCTCTCCTGCGCCGTTGGTGCCTTTGCAGAAATAGGCGCAAAGCATTCCGATCCAGGCCAGAGGCGGTCCGGGAAGCGCGGGGACAATGCTCCCGACAATGCCGGCAACGGCAAGAATTACGGCTATGATTTGAAGAAACAGCATGGTCTGAAATCCGAGGATAAATATAGTTAATTTTGACAACAGTCACACTATTCGGCATCAACTTCAGGCTTTACGCAGAAACTTGTCATTTCCCCGGTTGCGGGATGTCGGAAGCAGATGCTTTCGGCAAACAGAAACAGTCTGCCGGAATCCGGGGCGCCATAGAGTTTGTCACCCTTTATGGGTCTGCCCAGACCTTCAGAGTGGGCTGCGTGGACACGGATCTGATGTGAGCGTCCTGTCAGGGGAGTGAAGCGGATGTCGATTTCACCGTCAGGGAATTTGCGTATCACTTCGTATCGGGTGACGGCCGGTTTGCCGTTATCCCTGTCAACCATCTGTCTGGGTCTGTCATAATAGTCAAGTGAGAGAGGCAGGACGATGGTGCCTTTGTCAGAGTGGTTCCAGGGTCCTCCGGCAACAAGACGAGCCCGGTATGTCTTCTTTACCTCGCGTCGGGCAAACTGGGCTTCGATGTCAACCTTTGCCTCCATCGAGCGTGCGTAGACCATCACGCCGGACGTATCCATATCCAGCCTGTGGCAGGAGTAGACCTCACCGTATCGGGCCTGCAGCCATTCCAGAAGGGATCCGGCCTTCGTTCTGCCGGGTACTGAAAGCATTCCGGACGGCTTGTCCACCACGATGACGGCATCGTCCATATGCAGGATTCCGGGCAGGTCGCTGCCGTCGTATTCCTTGTCAAGTGGGTTGGGTTCCACGTCGAGACCTTGAAGCATATAGCTCAGAAGAGGTCCGCATTTGCCGGTGCAGGATGGATAGAAACGCCCCTGCTCCCTGACTTCGCGCTCCGGGGACCTGCCGTACCAGAATTCTCCCATCGCTCTGGGAATCAATCCTCTGGAGTAGGCTTCCTGAAGCATTTTTGGAGCTGCGCAGTCTCCGGCGCCTCCGGGTGGGACAAGGCCGCGTTCCGCGAAGATTTGACTTATGGTCCGGACTTCACCGAGGGCGTTCCTGACTTTGTATTGGGCAAACAGCCAACCCTGGAGTTCTGAAGACATCCGGGAAGGAGAGAGACCCCGGCAGTCGGGGCAGTCGCAGGGGTTGTTGACCAGACTGCTGATCTGGGCTTCGCGCTTGCGGAAATATCCTTCCGGAGCCGCCCAATCATATATGGGAGGAGCGAAGCCGGGTACGGTTGAACGCCCTCCGGCAAGACCCGAGAAAGCCTTGATTGTATGCTGTCGGCCCTCATTGTCCGTACAGACAAGCACTCCAAGCATCTTGCCTTCGCCGAACAGTGAATCAAGGGAAGGGTTGGAGGATATTTCGGATATCATATCAGCGGCTGCGTCCCTGACCGATGGATGAGGGGTGTATCTGAACGGATATGTGAATTTATCCGGAAGCATCTCGCGAATTTAAGTATTTCTTGGTAAATTTGCGGAATATGGAAAACGAAAAACTCAAAACTATCAAAGCCTTGATATTCGATATCGACGGCGTTCTTACAGACGGCTCCATCCTGCCCTTCGACAACGGTGAACTGGTACGTATCTTCAACGCCAAGGATGCGATGGCGATGCGCACTGCGGCGCTTCACGGTCTCGTGACCGCCATTATGTCCGGGGGCAATACCGAAGCATTGCGCACACGTTGCCTTCACATAGGTATCAAGGAGGAGAATCTGTTTCTGGGCTGCAGGGGCAAACTTCCCCTGTTCGAGAAATTCTGCGAGGACAGGGGCCTCAAACCCGAGGAGGTTGCATATTTCGGCGATGATATGGCCGATATCCCTGTGATGAAGGCCTGCGGTTATGCCGTTGCGCCACTTGATGCCGCTGAAGAGGCCAAGGAAATCGCAGCATTCGTCAGCAAATATCCCGGTGGCAGGGGAGCCGTCCGGGAAGCTGTCGAAATGATACTCAAGGCACAGGACAAGTGGTATTTTGACGATTATACCAAAGTCTATTGATGAAACGGATAATTTTGGGGAGCGGCTCTCCCAGAAGGAAGGAGTTGATGTCCGGGCTTGACATTGACTTCGAGATAGATACGCTTAATGATTTCAAGGAAAGCATTGATCCTTCAATTGAGCCTCACGAGATTCCTGTCATTATGTCTGAAGGCAAGTCCCACGGCTTCCACAGACCTCTCGCAGAAGACGAGCTGCTGGTCACGGCAGACACTGTCGTGATCATAGACAGTCACGTTCTGGGCAAGCCCCACAGCAGGGAAGAAGCCGTCGGAATGCTCGAAACCCTGGCAGGCAGGACACACGAGGTCGTGACGGCCGTCACTTTGAGGGATAGCCGGCGGGAGGAGACCTTTACGGACTCCACAATGGTTACGTTCGCGCCCCTGGATGCGGCAGCAATCGATTATTATATAGACAGGTACAAGCCTTTCGACAAAGCAGGCTCATATGGCGTGCAGGAGTGGATCGGATACGTAGCCATCACACGCATTGAAGGCTCCTTCTATAATGTGATGGGATTCCCGGTCCACAAAGTCTACGATGCAATCAAACGCTTCCTGCGCTAGTATCGGGATTCTGCCGTATTTTTACTATCTTTGCAAGATATGGAATCTAATTCAAAATACAATCCTTCGGAAGTAGAGGACAAGTGGTATTCCTACTGGCTGAACCACCGTTGCTTTCATTCTGAGCCCGATTCACGTGAACCATACACGATAGTCATTCCGCCTCCCAATGTGACGGGAATCCTGCATATGGGACACGTGCTCAACAATACTCTCAACGATGTACTGGTCCGCAAGGCCAGGATGGACGGCAAGAATGCCTGCTGGGTACCCGGTACGGATCACGCCAGCATCGCCACCGAGAGCAAGGTTGTCGCCAGGCTCAAGGAGAAGGGTATCAAAAAAGAGGATATAGGCAGGGAGAAGTTCCTTGAATATGCCTGGGAATGGAAGGAGGAGCACGGTGGCATCATTCTCCAGCAGCTCCGCAAGCTCGGAGCGTCCTGCGACTGGGACCGCACCCGCTTCACAATGGAGCCTGCCCTTACCGAGGCTGTAATCTCCACATTCTGTCATTTCTACAGGAAGGGCTGGATATATCGCGGAGTCCGTATGGTCAACTGGGATCCCGAGGCTCTCACGGCAGTCTCTGATGATGAGGTCATACACAAGGATACAAAGAGCCACTTCTATCATCTTAGATATTATGTGTCGGACGGCAACGGCAATCCCACCGACAAGTATCTCGTCATTGCCACCACCCGTCCCGAGACTATTATGGCGGATGCCGCCATATGCGTCAATCCTGCTGATGAACGCCATCACTGGCTGAGGGGGAAGAAGGTTATCATCCCTCTGATAGGCAGGGAGATACCCGTCATCGAGGATGATTATGTGGAGATGGATTTCGGAACGGGATGCCTCAAGGTTACTCCTGCACACGATGCGCACGACTATGAGATAGGACTCAGGCACAATCTTCCCGTATTGGATATCATAGACGACCACGGCTGTCTCAACGAGAAAGCCACCATTCTGGTAGGCGAGGACCGTTTCGCGGCCAGGAAGAAGATTGTCAGGATGCTTGAGGAGTCCGGCAATCTCGAAAAGGTGGAGGAGTATACATCCCCTGTCGGCTATTCCGAAAGGACCAATGCCGTCATCGAGCCCAAGCTCTCCGCCCAGTGGTTCCTCAAGATGGAGGATCTTGCCAAGGAGGCCCTCGAAGCTGTGGAATCCGGCCGCATCAAATTCATTCCCGACAAATACCGCAATACCTACCGTCATTGGATGGAGAATGCGCACGACTGGTGCATCTCCCGTCAGTTGTGGTGGGGACAGCGTATTCCCGCATACTATCTCCCTGATGGACAGATTGTTGTAGAGGAGAATCCGGAGCTGGCACTCTCTGCTGCCAGGAAACTCGACCCCACGGTTACTGCGGAGACCCTGCGTCAGGATGATGACGTGCTGGATACCTGGTTCTCAAGCTGGCTCTGGCCCATCAGTGTGTTCGACCCCAAATTCCCGGGACATCCCGAGCATAAGAAGAACAGGGATTTGAGTTATTATTATCCTACCAACGATCTGGTCACCGGCCCGGATATCATATTCTTCTGGGTAGCCAGAATGATTATGGCAGGAGGGGAGTTTATGAACGAAGTACCGTTCCGTAACGTGTATTTCACCGGCATTGTCCGGGACAAACTCGGCAGGAAGATGAGCAAGACGCTCGGTAATTCGCCCAATCCTCTCGAACTAATCGACAAATACGGTGCCGATTCGGTGAGACTTGGTATGCTTCTGTGCTCATCCGCCGGCAACGACATACTCTATGATGAATCCCAGATTGAACAGGGCCGTAATTTCTGTGGCAAAATATGGAATTCGTGGCGTCTCGTCAACGGGTGGAGAGTGGACGAGAACGCAGTCCAGAGCGAGACATCCAGGGTCGCGGTCAAATGGTTCGACAACCTCCTGTCCCGCACAATCGAAACCGTGGAGGACAATTATAGGAAGTTCCGTATTTCGGATGCTCTGATGACCATATACAAACTGTTCTGGGACGATTACTGCAGCTGGTACCTCGAGCTCATCAAACCCGCCTTCGGTGAGGCGGTTGACGGCGCTACATACGAGGCTACCGTCGAATTCTTCACCAAGCTTCTCAAACTCATCCATCCCATTATGCCTTTCATAACCGAAGAGCTCTGGCAATCGATGGCTGAACGCAGGGACGGTGAAACAATAATGTTCGAACGTACCCCCGTTGCAGGGCCATACGATGCCGGTTTGCTCGATGAATTCGACCGTGCGCGTGAAATCATCGTGGGCATCAGAGGTATAAGGGCACAGAAACAGATAGCTCCCAAGCAGGCGCTTTCTGCGATGATAGAAGGCAATTTCTCCGAGGAATTGAAGCCCGTTGTTGCAAAATCCGCCATCGTGGACAAGTTCCTCGATGCAGCTCCTGCAGGTGCAAGCGTCTCCTTCATTGTAGGCACGCTCAAAGTCAGCGTCCCTCTGGAAGGATTCGTCAATGCCGACGAGGAGAAAAGCAAGATCGAGGCCGAACTTGAGCGCCAGAAGAATTTCCTTGCCGGTGTAAGGAAGAAACTCTCGAACGAGACCTTTGTTTCACACGCTCCCGCCGCTGTGGTGGAGAATGAGCGCAAGAAGGAGTCGGATGCTCTCGCTAGGATCGAAGCTCTCCAAGCTTCGTTGTCAAAGTATTGATTTTATAACTGGTAAAATAATAACATTATGAATGCGTTATTGTTATTTGGCTCACTTGGATGGCCCGAACTCCTTGTCATAGCCCTGATCATTCTTCTTCTTTTCGGAGCTAAGCGCATTCCCGAACTGATGAAAAGCCTTGGCAAAGGTGTGAAGAGTTTCAAGGAAGGCGTCAAGGAAATCGATGAACAGATAAATCAGGCCGAAGAGGATACTGACAAGAAATAGTGGACGGGAACAGTCGTACCAACGATAAGGAGATGACCTTCTGGGATCATCTCGAAGAGTTGCGGGGCGTATTGATTCGCTCTGCAATCGTTTTGGTCGTTCTTTTCGTTGCGCTGTTCTTTTTCAAGACCTTTATTTTCGACGGGATTGTACTTGCTCCCACAAAACCCGATTTCTGGCTGTACAGGCTCTTGGGCGTTGATTTCTCGCTCAAGCTCATCAACATAGACGTCACTGCCCAGTTCTTTATCCATATGCGTGTAACGTTCATCGCGGCTGTGATAGTATGTTTCCCGTATCTGTGTTTCGAACTCTGGAGATTTGTCGCGCCGGCTTTGTACGCCAACGAGAAGAATGCGGTGAGAGGCGCGTTCGGACTTGGAGCCGGCCTGTTTTACCTGGGAGCGTCGGTGGGATATTTCGTCGTGATGCCGCTGGTGATGTACTTTTTCAGCGGTTACCAGGTGAGTGCGAGCGTCGAGAACACTTTTGCACTTCAGTCGTACATATCGATATTCACCGCAATGGTGATGCTGATGGGGATTCTGTTCGAGTTCCCCAGCGTGATTATCGTCCTGTCCCGCCTGGGCATTGTGGACAGGGCATTCCTGAGAAAGTACCGTCGTCACGCAATCGTTTCTGTTGTGATTGTGGCGGCCGTGCTTACGCCCACGGGGGATCCGTTCACGATGCTCGTAGTGGCTCTGCCCCTGTACCTGCTGTATGAATTCTCCATTCTGATGTGCCATGATATCGATAGATGACGTTACAGTCTCATACGGTGGCTTCACTCTGCTGGATAAGATAAACTTCCACATCTCCGAGACGGACAAGATAGGTCTCGTCGGCAAGAACGGAGCGGGGAAGTCAACTGTGCTCAAACTTATCTGCGGCATACAGAATCCCACATCCGGTCATATCGACAAGCCCAATGACATCCGTATAGGTTACCTTCCTCAGATTATGGAGCACCATCGGGGGAGAACCGTGATGGAGGAGGCGATGACTGCATTCGAAAACTCTGCTGAACTCGAGAGGGAAATACAGAACATCACAAACGAGTTGTCAGAGAGAACTGACTACGAATCAGACGAATATACCCGTTTGATTGAACATCTGAATGA
Organism: Bacteroidales bacterium; assembly: GCA_024401865.1. Classification (GTDB taxonomy): domain Bacteria; phylum Bacteroidota; class Bacteroidia; order Bacteroidales; family UBA932; genus Cryptobacteroides. Next base: position 8,301 of record JAKSKI010000022.1, on the reverse strand, counting down.
ACTTAATGACAGGCTCGAGGCAAGTCATTCCGAACCTCCTGAGGTAATATGCCGGAAGACCCTTGTCGGCCTGGGATTCAAAGATGACGAACTCGGGCGGAAGACGGAGACGTTCTCGCAAGGCTGGAACATGAGGATAGAACTTGCCAAGATTCTCCTGTCCAATCCTGACGTTATGCTGCTTGACGAGCCGACCAACCATCTTGACATCGAATCCATCGAATGGTTGGAGAGTTATCTTAGGAACCGCAAGTGCAGCCTTCTTCTGGTCAGCCATGACAGGAAGTTTCTTGACACGGTCACAAACAGGACTGTGGAGATAATGCTCGGGCATATCCACGACTATAAGGTGCCATATTCCAAATATCTGGAACTCAGGGCCGAAAGGCTTCAGCAGCAAACAGCTGCATTTGAGAACCAGCAGAGGATGATACAAAAGACGGAGGAATTCATCCAGGCATTCAGGTACAAGCCGACCAAATCCAACCAGGTGCAGAGCCGTATCAAGGCTCTCGAAAAGCTTGACCGTCTTGAAGTCGATGAGACTGACAACGTCACTCTGAGAGTCAAGTTCCCTCCCGCACAGAGGGCCGGAGACGTAGTGTTCAAGGCGACCGATCTGACAGCCGGTTATGACGGCGGCGATGCCAAAGGAGGCAAAACCGTATTCACTGGCGCCGGTATAGAAATCAAGAGGGGAGAGAAAGTGGCATTGGTGGGAAGGAACGGTGAAGGCAAGACGACACTGATGAGAATCATCACGGGCGAGCTGGATCCCCTTGAGGGCAGCGCTACGGTGGGGCACAATGTATCGATAGGCTACTTCGCCCAGAATCATGAGGATGTGTTGGACAAAAGCCAGACGGTATTCGGCACTCTGGACCAGATAGCCGTAGGAGACATACGTTCCCGCCTGCGCGATCTCCTTGCCCAGTTCCTCTTCAGGGGCGAGGATATCGACAAGCGCGTGAGTGTGCTGTCGGGAGGGGAGAGAGCGAGGCTCGGGATGGCCAGGCTGATGCTTCAGTCCCACAATCTGCTGCTGCTCGATGAGCCTACCAACCATATGGACATCAAGAGCAAGGATATACTCAAACAGGCACTCGGCGCATTTGACGGCACGATGATTGTTGTATCCCACGACAGGGATTTCCTGGACGGGCTTGTAGACAAGCTGTATGAATTCAGGGACGGCAAGGTGAAGGAACATCTTGGAAGCGTCGCCGAATTCCTGGAGAAGAAAAGAATTGACAGCCTGCAGGAGCTGGAGAGGATAAAAGTCAGGGAGACCGTCGAACCGGTGTCCGCCAGGACGAACGATTATGATGCGCTCAGGCAAAAATCCCGTTCGGATAGGAAGAAAAAGAATAGAATTTCTTATCTTGAGACGGAAATAGCCAGGCGGGAGCAACAGATGTCCGGCATAGAGACGGTCCTTGCCGCTCCCGGACCGGATGATGACATAATGGAGCTCACGAGGGAGTACCTGGAAGCCAAGCGAGACCTCGATGCTCTGACGGAAGAGTGGGGGACATTGATAGACTGACAACAAACACATCATAGATTATGAAAAGAATCGTTGCAATTTTTACGGCTTTTGCCGCGTGTCTATTTGCAGGCACAATGCTGAATGCTGCCGAAAAGCAGTATGAATACGATCTTGCGTCGTTCAACGCCATCAAGGTCGGAGGCAATTTCGAGGTCATCATCGAGAAAGGCAGCGCATATCACGCTTCCGTTACAGTCGATGAGGCTTGCTACAAACTTGTCACCTGTTCAGTCAAGGGCAACACGCTTACCCTTACCGAAGATGACAAGGACATCACCAAGGAGATAAAGAACCTTCTCAACAACACCCAGCCTGTGTTCAAAGCAGTGGTGACCGTGCCTGTCTCTCCCGATGAAATCGTCATCGAAGACAAGGCGGTTGTGGAATGCTCCGTATTGTGTGAAGGACGTAACGTCAAGGTCAGCGTATCCGACAACGCATCACTGAAGAACTTTACAGCCAATTGCAAATATTTCTCACTTAAAGCAGATAAGAGGAGTAACGTCAATGTCAACGTGACCGCTGATGATGTCGATGTCGATATGAACAACACTTCTTCAGTGTCCCTCACGCAGAAAGGCAAGGCTATTGACATCAATCTTGCAGCCGCATCCAATTTCACCCTCTATGGCAATACCGAAGAGATGACTCTTAATTCCAAGGGATCTGCAAAGGCCTTGCTTAACGGTGAAGCCACTAAAGCGAAGTATACAATCACCGGATCCTGCAATATCAATGCGTCCGCCCTAACCGGAGACAGCGCAGAAGTCAAGATGACAGGTCTTTCAACAGCCAATGTTGCAGCCGCAAAGAATCTCAGCGTCAACATTCAGTCCGGCGCAACGCTCATCTTCTCTAATTCTCCCGTATTCGAGATTGTGCAGGTAAAAGCCTCCACTCTCAAACCTGCAGAGAAGTAAAATATCCCGGAAATATCGGTATAACAAAAATGTTAGGACTTGGAACAAAATTGTTTCAAGTCCTAATTTTATGAATGTTGCAAGGACTAGCCGATGTGTTTGACTAATTCTTCCAAAGCTTTGTTTGCGAAGGCTCTGATGTTGCCCGAACGTGTGGATTCGCTATTGAATCTGGTTGTATGGCACCCGTCAGGACCGCTTACAGCAATCCAAACTGTTCCGGCAGGCTCTCTGTCATCGCCATATCTGTCCGCCCAACCGGTAGTTGCCACAGAATAGGTGCTGCCTGTGAGTTTCCTTACGCCTTCCGCCATAGCCGCGGCTACTGCGCTGCTCACAATCCCACTCTCATCGATTAGGGACGAGGGCACGCCGAGCACGCCTACCTTTACAAGAGGCGAGTATGAGGTTACAGAACCAAGGTAGTACTCGGATGAACCGGGGACAGTGGTTATCAAATGGGAAATCATTCCTCCCGTGCAGGACTCAGCGGCACTGACAGTGATGCCGGAACCGCTCAGGAGCTGCTTCAGTTCATATTCCGGCTTCATCCTTTTCGGCATTTTGTTCCAGATATTTGAGTGTTTTACGAATCAGGGACGGTCCGTCCAGGACAAGTCCTGTTGTGATGGCTATCAGGGAAGCTCCTGCAGCGAGCATCGACGCGGCGGTCTGGGGTGTGCGGATCTTGCCGTAACCGATTATTGGTACACGACCGGAGCAAAATGCGTTCACCTTGGATACATAGTCCTCGGAACCGACCAGGAAACCGTCAATTCCGTTTATCAGACAACAGTTCAAAAGGGATTCCAGAGTGTCTCTGGAATACTCGCGGCCTATCCGGTATAGAACTGGTTTGTGGGTTTCGTAAGTAAGTCTTGCATCGAGTACGTCACCTATTACCTTCTCGAAATCATTGCCGGGAGCATCTATGATGAACATATCCGCAAAATCGTAAGCCAGAGAGAAGGAAGTCAGGTAATCGCTGCCGATACACATCGCTATTACGGTGCGGGGCTTGTCGTTGCGTATGTTTTCGATGGCTCTGCGTATGCTGGCCGCGCTTTCGGTCGGTCCGGTCATAACGAATCCCAACCCATAATCAGAGAATGAATTGTAGTATCTCGCGTCCTTGTCCATCCCGGCGCCAAGCCCGATCGGGCTTTTGAAGTCAATACCCCAGATATTTCGGGCCAATATCTCCCGGTACGGGTTGGCCAGTCTCCTTAGAGCTCTGTAGAACGGAATCTTTTCAACGATTCTGAGTTTGAGGAGAAAGAGCCTGTATGCCGTATTGGTACTGAAAAGCCTTATGATATATTTGTAGAGGGACATACTGCAAATATACGCTATTTTATCGTATGTCAGCCTATTTCCTCGAATGTATTGTCGCTGTAGAACACTATCACCCTGCTTATGCGGCGGGGATTCTCCTGGTCAGATGAGGCAATGTCAGGTAACGGAAGGGGAGTGGATGTGGAAGGTCCAGCTTGCTCCCTTGCGGCCGGGATTTCAGTTTCGCGGCCGAACAGTTCGTCTTTATACATACGTCCCCGTCCGGTAATTAGCCATTCCATATTGAGAGCAGGGTAGCGCTTCATTGTGTTTTCGATGAAATCATAGCCGGGTTTGTTACGTCCGGCAAGAATGTGGGATATGCTGGCTCGTGCCACTCCGATGCTGTCGGCGAACTGTGACTGGCTGATGTTTTCGGCAGAGAGAAACTCTTCAAGACGGTCTTTCATAACGCATTTCAATTTGTTACAAATGTAATAATATTTTGTTAACAAATCAACAACAATATCGATTTAAAGTTGTAAACAAATAGAACAGATGAAATCACGGTCTTGTAGTTTCACTCAAGGTATTTGATGTAAAAAATTAATATATAGGTAAATAATTTACTACGCTTACGATATTTTCACCCATTTGGGCCAGATAAGCACCGATAAGCCCCGCCACTGCAAATATTTACACATAGAATTACACAATAACATTAAATACAATATATAAATCACTAATAATTAATCAATTAGATGATACGTGAAACTCTTGAAACCTCGCCATTGTTTACAGATATGAAAGTTCACAAAAGTTAAATAACTTTCTGGATAAATTTAACAAATGTTAACAATGTTGGTGCGCTCCTTTATGGATATTTTGAGTAAATTTGCACAATATGATACCTGATATCGTAATCGAAGACTATAGCTACGCGCTGCCGGAGCACAGGATAGCAAAATATCCTCTGGAGGAGCGTGACGCCTCCAAACTGCTCGTTTATAAAGACGGTGTGGTTGGTGAGGATGTATTCAGAAATCTCAGCAATCATCTCCCGTCCGGAGCAATGATGGTATTGAACAATACCAAAGTGGTCCCGGCTCGTCTTCATTTCAGACGTCACAGCGGTGCGCGTATCGAAATATTCTGCCTTCAGCCCATATTGCCTGCTGATTATGCCCAGATATTCGCTACGACTTCCAGCTGCCGATGGAAATGTGTCGTGGGCAACCTGAAGCGCTGGAAGAACGATGTCCTACACTATGACATTCCGTCAGAATCCATTGACGAAAACGGCGAACTGGCCGCTACGTGTCTGACTGCCTCATTGGTGGAAAGAGATGAAGAAGTGGCTGTCGTCGAGTTCAAATGGGAAGGCGGAAAGCCCTTCTCTTCGGTTCTTGAGATGTGCGGCAATGTCCCCATTCCTCCCTATCTCAACAGGCAGACCGAGGCCATTGACCTGGAGCGGTACCAGACACTGTATGCGAAGTATCGCGGTTCGGTAGCCGCACCGACCGCCGGCCTGCATTTCACTGACAGGGTGCTGGATTCTATCGACAGGAAGGGGATAGTCCGGGAGAATGTGTGCCTTCATGTCGGGGCCGGTACTTTCCTGCCGGTAAAGTCCCAGTCTGTCAGCGGCCACGTAATGCACAAGGAACCATTCGTGGTCACTCTTGACCTGCTGTACCGATTACGGGATGGAGAAAGACCCCTGATAGCGGTCGGTACAACATCGGTAAGGACTCTCGAATCCCTGTACTATGTCGGTGTCAGTTGTATCGAGCAGGGCGAACCCCGTGAAGTCAGCCAGTGGGCGCCTTATATCAGGGAATATGGATACAGTACGAAGGAGGCCCTTTCCGCCATAATCCTGTATCTTGTCAGAAACCGGCTTACGGAATTGAAGATAACCACCAGAATCATCATCGTTCCCGGTTTTAAATTCAGGCTTGTGGATATGATGATCACCAATTTCCATCAGCCGTCGAGCACGCTCATACTTCTTGTATCAGCCTTTGTCGGTGGCGACTGGCGTACCATATACGATTATGCTCTGGATTACGGATTCAGATTCTTGAGTTACGGTGACAGTTCGCTGCTGTTCAGAAGAGACACCATACAATAATGCAGATGACAGAATTCGACAATATACGTCCATACAGTGACGAGGAAGCGGTAGAGGCTCTCGGAAGAGTCTCGAGGCATGCTTTGATACCCATCATATCCAAGTATCTGTTCCCCAAGGAACAGAGCAATATTCTGGCCAAGGCTCTCCGGGATGTCAAGGATATTGACAGCTTTCAGGACAACATCATGTTGGGGGCCGTGAATTCGATCCTTGCCAAGACGTCGGAAGGCTTTTCGGTCAGCGGTCAGGAAAATCTCCTCAAACTCAAGGGACGCAAGTTCCTCGCAATATCCAATCATCGTGACATAGTGCTGGATCCTGCTCTGATTCAGTATGCCCTGCATGACTGCGGACTACCTTACAGCCAGGTGTGCGTCGGCAACAACCTCTTGTCCAACAAACTTGTGGAGGACCTTATGCGTTCAAACAGGATGATAACGGTCATCAGGGGAATCAGTGCCAGGGAATTGTATCTGAGTTCGCAGATTCTGTCGAAGTACATACGTCAGACCATCACTTCGGGAGAGTCTTCAGTATGGATTGCCCAACGCGAGGGACGTACCAAGGACGGGCGCGACACCACGGAGCAGGGACTGCTCAAGATGTTCGACTTGAGCGGGGAGAAGGGGTTCGTCGAGAACTTCAAGGAACTCAACATATTGCCGCTCAGCATCTCATATGAATATGAATCCTGTGACAGCCGCAAGGCCCGGGAACTGGTCATCAAGTCAATGAATGGAGGCTCATATACCAAGAAACGTAACGAAGACCTCCACAGCATCCTTACAGGAATCAGGCAACGCAAGGGCCACATACATCTGAGCATTGGCGAACCGCTTACCGCTCAGGAAATCGAAGAGGCTTCCGCATTTAACGGCAACGACAGGTACCAGGCTGTCAGAAGGGCCCTTGACAGACGTATTATATCAGGATACAAACTGTTCAAGACCAATTATATGGCTTATGATATGCTGAAGGGGACTCACAGTTATCTGGGTGTCAAGTATCTTCCTGATGATGTGACGGCATTTTCAGAGTATGTAAGCCACAAACTCGGCAAACTGGAGAAACGTCTTGACAGGGAATCTCTCAGACAGGTATTCCTCGGCATCTATGCCAATCCTGTTGAGAGCAAGTTCGATATCGACAATCCAACCAATATCTAATAAGAAGGGCACGGGCAACTTGAAGTCATACTTCAAATTCTCAGGTATCGTTGCAATTGTATGAGATGATCGGAGGTGGTGTCTATGATTCTACGGTCAAGTTCGTACGTTCGGAGAACATTACCTGGTTCTTCAAAAACCAGAAACTCACCGAAAGTATCGAGACAGGATTCAAACTCAAGACAACAAAATGAGGCAACGGAGTATGATATGAAAATCAAAAGTCCTTCCCTTATTTAACTTGGGGAGGGTTTTGGAGCAAAACCCTTAAACTTCAAGCATCGGTAAAAGTGTGGCCAAATTGGTCACACTTTTATTTATGGTCTTTCCGTTTTGTACCCTGGTGATTTTGGGTCTTTGGCGGTATTAGCAATACTAGAAAAATCAAATTTATCTTGCAAGTTAATCAGAATGTTTATACCTTGTAATTTATTGACTTGTGGAAGATTTCATTACAAGATAATCCAACACAAGCCGTAATTTCCATTTATTGGGGATGAAAGCAAAGTGTTGAATTCTTTGGATGAATTGATGGCTATTTCACATCAAGAGTCTTTCACACCAAGGAGGCACATCACCCAAAATGTCCAGGTGACCTAATTTTCGTCGGAAGAAATTCAATAAGAAGCTTATAATTAAATAATTATTAGTTGTCTAACATTTCCATTAACGGGAATTTTTATAGTTGCATCATAGATGCGAGAACGTAGAGAAAGATTTCATATCAATTTTTATGTTCTTGTAGTTATTAGAAATTAAAAAATGTATATTTGCGTATCGGTCTATCCGATATTAAAATATTAGCGAAATAGTTTTCGCCTTTCCTGGTTGAGAATCTAGCCAATTTTCAATAAGACAGCGAAAGGTTGTGAACATTCCGCTCGTCCTATGATTTTGATGTAGGTGAGCTTCTGCTCATCCGTGCCTCATATCGGACGGGTGTGAAGCACGATCTTATCTTCTTGTCTTACGCTGGCTAGAGCGCTCAACCGGAATGATACGAAAACGGCTTCACATCTTTGTGTCAATGCATATAGGCAAGCGAATCCGAGAAGTTCTAAAGGAACGGGGAATGACTGTTAAAGCTTTTTCTGAGGAGTTATCGTGTTCACGGGAGAATGCTCATCGAATCTTAAACAGGGACAATATGGATATCATTTTGCTGCAAAGGATTTCAACAATCCTTGAACATGATTTCTTTATGGACCTCAGCATTAGCAATGAGTTTGCGCATATACATAAAGGACAAAC
>JAKSKI010000021.1 GCA_024401865.1 Bacteroidales bacterium | reverse complement strand
GAAGATGAACTGACGGGCGACGATTTCGTTGCGGAAAGCCTTGCCGATCTGGGCGATGCCGAAAGGTATCTTCATACGGCCTGTCTTCTGGACGTTGAGATAGTTGACAAATATACCCTGAGCCGTCTCAGGACGCAGATAAATTGTATTGGCGCCATCGGAGGTGCTTCCCATCGACGTGCTGAACATCAGGTTGAACTGACGCACATCCGTCCAGTTGCAGGTACCGCTGATGGGACAGACGATATTGTTGTCTATGATTATCCGGCGGTATTCGTTGAGGTCATTCGACTGTTCTGCGGCAACATAGCGGTCGTGAACCTCATCCCATTTCTTCTTCTCGCGGAGCACGTTGGGATTGGTGGCACGGAATTGCTCCTCATCGAATGCGTCACCGAACTTGCGGCGGCCCTTCTCGACTTCCTTGTTGATCTTGTCCTCGATCTTGCCGAGGAAATCCTCGATAAGAACGTCTGCGCGATATCTCTTCTTGGAATCCTTGTTGTCTATGAGGGGATCGTTGAATGCTCCCACGTGTCCCGACGCTTCCCAGATGCGGGGATGCATGAAGATGCAGGAATCGATGCCGACAATATTCTCGTTGAGGCGGGTCATCGCATTCCACCAGTATTGCTTGATGTTGTTTTTGAGCTCTACGCCCATCTGGCCATAGTCATAAACTGCCGCCAGGCCGTCATAAATCTCGCTTGAAGGGAAAATGAATCCGTACTCCTTGCAATGAGCCACGAGTACCTTGAACAATTCGTCTTGAGTCATATGATGTATTTTTGTCTATTTCAAACCGGGGTGTAAAATTACACAATTTTTCGGGCAAATCTAATAGTATCGTATCTCCTTTCCGAGCACGTAATACTTGGTATCATTGTACCAGAGAATACCTTTGCCGTCGACCGAAGTGTAACTCGTGTAATACGAATTCTCCTTCGGCCTGGGATTGAGGAGTTCGGGCTCCGAGAACCAGATCGGCTGCTCTGCGCCGGGGACATAGCGGCCCTTGAGCAGATAGAGGGGGCCGCGGTTCTGATAAGCGGTCACGTCATCATAATTGAAGGCGTTATGGACAATGGCGAAATACTTGCCGCTGAATGCCTCCGGCCCTTCCCAGTCATATATGGGACAGGGGGAACGGGGTTGGAGGACAGGCTTGCCGCCATCCTGCATACGGAGAAGTTTCGGCCTGGACCAGGTTCTGCCACGGTCCGGGCTGACAGACCATACGGGAGAGCCCGCCGAGCTGCGCATCATGGCGAAGAGACGTCCGTCAGGAAGTCCCACGATGGAAGCTTCCTCGATGGCGGGGCCTTCCTTGATTCCGTAATTGACCGCGCCCTCGACCTGACTGATATCAAAGGCATCACCGTTGGTGTTGAAGTAAGATATGCGGATATCCTCTATCTCCGGATCCTCGTCAATGTTTTCGAACTGCCAGAATTCCACGCGGCAGCATTTCTTCTCATCACTGGGAGTCTTCCCATGACGGGAGCAGCCGACAAGGTACCTGCCTCCTTCTCCAAGTCTGAGAGGACGCTGCCAGTTGCACCATTCCGCAGGCACGGCAGGGTCGGGGGAGTCCATATCCATTCTGGGCATACTGATGCTACGCGGCTTGCTCCACGTAAGGCCTCCATCGTCCGAATATGCTCCGAACAACGCTCCGGCCAATGCCACAAAATGAATTTTGTCCCAGGATATCTGCTGGTTCCAGAGCAGATAAAGACGTCCGCTCCTGGAGAGCATCGGCTGCTGCCAGCTCGCGATGGGACGGGGATTCGCGATTGTCTCCGAACCTTGAAGGAGAACGGGCTCGGACCAGGTCCTGCCTCCGTCAGTGCTTCGCGAGAACACTATATGCTGGTCCGGGAAACTTTCGCGGCTGGCCTGAGTCCAGAATCCATAATAAGTCTTCCTGACTTCATCATACAGTATCTGGATATGGTCATTGTAACTGTCTCCTCTCAAATACGGATTCCAGAGTTCCCTATCCCTGGGCTGCTTGGGCACATACACTACAAAGTCCGGATTCGAGACTCTGATGTCTTCTTCCAGCGGTGTCTGGGCAGGGGATGGCATCGATAGGAGCATCAAGAGAGCCAGAACGTATACGCAACGGGGATTCTTCATATGCATAGTCTTTGAATTTTTGTTATTCATAGCTTGTCATCTCCGCAAGCAATCGGGATACAAAAGGCCTCGACACAATCTGGGGATGAGGAACCTTAAGGACCGGAGTATCTATCCTGCGGTCTCCGTAAGTCAGGATATCTATGTCTATTATCCTGTTATGATATATCCTGCGGCCGGTGTCATCGTATTGGGGAAGGTCTGTGCGACCCAGTCTTCCCTCTATCTCCTTGCAGCGGGCAAGAACCTGCTCAGGGGGGACAGATACGGCATATCTTACCGCGCAATTCAAAAAGTCCGGGCCTTCGAAATCACAGGCTGCCGTCTCTATCACGGGCGAAAGGGACAGTCTTTGCGGGCCGAAAGCCTCATCCAGGCACTCGAGCGCAGCTTTTATGTTGGCTATCCTGTCACCCAGATTGGAGCCCAGAAGCAAAGTCAGTTCCTCCATCCTGCCGTCAATCTTCAAAGTCCATTCCCAGAGCTACCCTGGCCTCTTCAGACAGCATGCTCTGATCCCAGGCAGGCTCGAACACAAGGTCGATCGTACACTTGGCGACACCGGGAGTGAGTTCGACGGAATGGCGCAGTTCCGCCATTACCTCATCCGCCATAGGGCAGGTTGGGGCCGTGAAAGTCATTTTGATGTACACCTCGTGGGCCTTGTTGATGTTGAGTTCATAAATCAGCCCGAGGTCATAGATGTTGACCGGGATTTCGGGGTCGTATACCTGTTTGATAGCCAGAATAACCGCCTCATACAAAGGAGCCAGCTCCTTTACATCCTCAGGTGTAATAATCTCGTTATCCATTGTTTGCCAACGTTTTAGCTATTTGCTTGATGGTTTGGACCATAGATGCCAGACCATTGGAACGGGTAGGGGAAAGATTCTGCCTGAGGCCTATCTTCTCTATCCAGGCGAAGTCATCTGAAGCAATCTCCGACGCTGTCCTGCCGGAGTAGACGCCGATGAGCAGCGAAATGATGCCCTTGGTTATGATTGCGTCACTGTCCGCTGAGAAGTATACGCAGCCATCCTTGACCTCATAATCAAGCCAAACCCTTGATTGACAGCCTTTTATAAGTTTTTCGCCAGTCTTGGAACTCTCCGGGAGCGGCTCAAGTTTCTTGCCAAGATCTATCAGATACTCATATTTGTCCAGCCACTCGTCATACATTGAGAAATCATCGACGACTGCCTGCTTTGATTCTTCCAGACTCATATCACCTTAACATTTCTATCGCTTTTCGGAGCGATACCAAAAAATATTCCGCTTCCTGCACAGTATTGTACGGGGCAAATGACGCCCGCAGCATTCCTGTCACTCCGTATCTGTCCATCAAAGGCTCAGCGCACATCTGACCGGACCTCACTGCAATACCCATCTTGTCAAGTATCAGGGCAAGGTCTTCGTGATGGACACCCTCAACCGAAATCGAGAACAACGGTATCTTGTCCCCGGCGGCTGCGGGTACGCCATACAGCCTCAATCCCTCGATGCGGGGAAGGTCTTCCAGCAGCATATCCCTGATGGAGGAGAGTACGGCATCGTACTCCTTGAGACGGAAGAGTTCATCTATTGCAGGCTTGAAAGCAGGCACACCGGAAATGTTCTGAGTGCCGGCTTCAAACTTGTGAGGAGCCGGGGCATAAGTCGATCCCTCCCATTTAACCGTGCCTATCATTTCTCCTCCTCCCATATATGGAGGCATCCTGTCCAACCAGTCACCGGAGGCATACAACACGCCGGTTCCGGGGGCGGCATACATCTTGTGCCCTGAAAAGACATAGAAATCGCAGCCCATATCCGAGACATTCACGTCCAGATGCACTATGCCCTGCGCACCGTCTACCAGAAGAGCGCAATTGCGCGAATGGCAGATTGCCGCTATCTCGCGTACCGGATTGACAATGCCGAGCACATTTGAGACCTGGGCCACACAGACAATACGTGTCCTGGTTGTAATAAGGGAGGGGAGAGCCTCAATCTCAAGTCTGCCGTTTTCATCCACAGGCAGGACTTTTATGACAGCCCCTTTCCTGCGGCAAAGCATCTGCCAGGGGACTATATCCGAATGGTGCTCGCTCTCCGCCACTATGATTTCATCTCCTTCACCCACACACAATTCCCCGAAGGAATATGCCACGAGATTTATTGCGGCCGTGGCACCGGAGGTAAAAACTATCTGACCGGGAGAAGATGCCCCTATGAAACGGGCCACCTCAGTACGCGCCTCTTCAAATTCGGCCGTCGCCAGTTCCGCCGTGCGATGAACCGCCCTGTGGAGATTGGAATTGTACTCGAGAGACATCTGATCCCACTTCCGGGTCACGCTCAATGGGCGCAATGAGGTGGCTGCATTGTCAAGATAGACAAGCGGCTTGCCATAAACTTTCGCGCTCAGTTGCGGGAAGCGGGACAATAGTTCCTGAGTCTGCATCATTTGTCGTTTTGCGGAGACAAATTTAACATTTTTTATGTAAGTTTGCGATATGATAGATTACATTTCAGGCAGAGTAGCCGAGTTGAGCCCCACCAGGGTAATCATTGACAATGCCGGTATCGGCTATTGTATGGAAATCTCACTTCAGACTTATGAAGCCCTGGACGGCAGGTCCGAGGCCGTAGTATTCATCCAGTCCCAATTCAACCAGAGGGACGGCAGCCAGACCGACTACGGTTTTGCCACCAAGTCCGAGAGAGAGTTGTTTCAGCTTATCACCAGCGTTTCCGGTATGGGAGCAGCGTCTGCCAGGATGATCTTATCCTCGCTTACAGCCGACGAACTTAGAGATGCGATATTGTCCGAGAACATCAACACGCTCAAATCCATCAAGGGCATCGGGCTGAAGAGCGCACAAAGGATGGTACTTGAACTCAAGGACAAGATAGTCAAAGGAGACGGCCAGGGTGAAGGGGCACTCTTCACATCTCAGGACAGCGCAACTGTGGAAGAAGCAAGCGCGGCTCTTGTTATGCTCGGCTTCTCAAAGCCAAATATCAACAAGGCGATTCAGGCCATACTCAAGGCCAATCCGAAAGCCACAGTCGAGCAGATTATCAAATCCGCCCTTCAGATGATGTAAATGTTCCACGTGGAACTATCTTCCGAAATATACCAGAAGAACTGCAATATCAGAAGGCGATACACCTGAAATCCGGGAGGCTTGAGCAATAGTCCCCGGATTATATTTTTTAAGTTTCTGGCGGCATTCGATTGTCAGACCGGACACCTTGTCGAAATCAAAACCGGAAGGAATGGAGAGATGCTCAAGGTGCTCGATTTTGTCCGCCATACTTTTCTCCCTGTCAATGTACCCCCTGTACTTGAGATTGATTTCTGCAGAGGCGGCGGCTTCGGGGTCGGACGTTCCACGTGGAACATATCTCAGGAGATCGGCGAGCGTGACTTCAGGCCTGAGCGCTATGTCAGATATCTTCTTTGATTCTTTGATGGCAGAGGAACCGACTGATTCAAGATAAGGATTGATGGACGAAGGCGTCACATTATGGGTGTCACAATAATCCAAGAGAGAGTTGACTTCATCATATTTGCGCATCGTCAGTTCATACCTGTGAGAGCTTGCCAGGCCGAGACCGAACGCCAATGGAGTAAGCCTCTGATCAGCGTTGTCCTGTCGGAGCAGGATACGGTACTCTGCTCGGGATGTAAACATACGGTATGGTTCATCAACACCTTTTGTGACCAGGTCATCAATGAGCACTCCGATATATGCGTCGGACCTCGAAAGCACAAAGGGCTCCCTGTCGTGGAGTATGAGATGTGCGTTGATGCCGGCGACGAGACCCTGGGCCGCTGCTTCTTCGTATCCGGTTGTACCGTTTATCTGTCCTGCAAAGAATAACCCGGGAATTTCTTTTACCTCCAGGCTGTGGGTCAGTTGCTCAGGCTCGAAGTAATCATATTCGACCGCGTAGGCAGGACGGTACACACGGGCATTCTCAAGTCCCTTGATTTTATGGAGGGCCGCCATCTGTACTTCGAAAGGGAGTGAGGAAGAGAAACCCTGGATGTAATATTCGTTGATGCTCAGGCCTTCGGGCTCTAGGAAAAGCTGATGTGCATCGTTGTCGGGGAATATCCTGAGTTTGTCTTCGATACTTGGACAGTATCGCGGGCCCTTGCCTTGTATCATCCCTGTGAAGAGAGGCGAACGGTCAAAACCTGACCTCAATTCGGAATGGACATCGGGATTTGTATGCAGGATGTAGCAGATTTTTTGCGAAGCCCCTCTTTGGATTCTTGAGGGAATATCCAGAAATGAAAAACGGGAGGGTTGCTCATCTCCGTACTGGACGGGAAGTGCCGATGTATCTACTGTTGTAATGTCAATACGAGGCGGCGTACCTGTCTTCATCCTCGAAGACTTCAAGCCGAGAGAAACGAGTTGGGATGTCAACCCATAAGATGCTTCTTCTCCGATACGGCCTCCTTCAAGTTTCTTGCTCCCGACAAAGAGAGCGCCGCCAAGGAATGTGCCGGCGGTCAAAATAACGGCGCGAGACTTGAATATTGTCCCGTCAGAAGCACGGACTCCCGCCAATTTTGAATTCTCAAAGAGGAATGATTCGGCGCAACCTTCGTAAATGGTTATGTTACAATTATTTAGAATTGCGTCTCGCCAGTTTTGCGAAAATCTGATTTTGTCGCATTGAGCGCGCGGACTCCACATAGCGGGCCCTTTTGACCTGTTCAGCATTCTGAACTGCAAGGTAGAGGCATCAGTTATCAATCCGGTATATCCTCCCATCGCATCGATTTCCCGTACGATCTGTCCCTTGGCGATACCTCCTATGGCCGGGTTGCAGGACATCTTGGCAAATGCAAAACCATCCATAGTTAGCAAAAGTACGGAAGAGCCGAGATTTGCAGCCGCCATTGCGGCCTCGCAACCGGCGTGGCCTGCCCCTATGACTATTATGTCAAATTGAACCTGCATTATTGGAGAGAAGCGCGGAGCGAAAGATAATAATCTTCCTTGGCCCGCATAGTGGCAATATCAGCTTCGGAGTGATCGTCGTATCCTATCAGGTGAAGGACACCGTGGACGATAACCCTGTTGAGTTCGTCGGCAAAGGAAGTACCGTAGAATTGAGAATTCTCACGAACAGAATCGATGCTGATGAAAAGGTCTCCTGAGAGACGGTCGCCTTCACAATAGTCGAAGGTGATGATATCCGTGAAATAGTCGTGCTGGAGATATTTCATATTGACATCGAGGATATAATTATCGGAGCAGAAGATGACATTGATATCGGAGATTTTGCGTATCTCGCTTTCGGCGACCATTTTCAGCCATCTGTTGGTCAGAAGTTTAGACTTGAATTCGAACTTTATATCCTGATTGAAATACCTTATCATTGATTGAAAATTTTTACAAATGTACATCTATTAATGATAATAATTGGAATTAATCATAATTATTTATACCTTTGAGGACAAAAGAAATGTAACAGAACAACAATATGGAAGTCAAGAAATCAGAAAGCGCCAGCCTGGAGAACAAGAGATTGCTCTTCGTGGAAATCGGTATGGTGGTTGCTCTGGGTATCGTACTCCTCGCATTCGAGTGGAGTTCTAAGGATGCCAAGGTGGCCGCTCTCGATGCAGGCAACCAGGAAATCATTGAGGAAGAGTTGGTTCCTATTACAAATGAGACCCCTCCACCTCCCCCCGAAATGAACCAGATTCCTGTCCTGTCCGACCAGTTGGACATTGTGGACGACGAGGTGAAGGTCGATGACATCGACTTCAGTTCAGAAGATGACAAGAATCTCGGAGTCGAGGCTATGGACTACGTAGAGGAAGTCAAGGAGGAAGAAGTGGTAGAGGAAGCCATTCCTTTCCAGTTGGTGGAGAAGAAGCCCAAATTCCAGGGTGGTGACGCTAACGCTTTCTCAAAGTGGGTCAACCAGCGTCTTGTATATCCTGAGATTGCCAAGGAGAACGGCGTGCAGGGACGAGTGATGCTTCAGTTCCAGGTCAACCCCGATGGCTCAGTGACAAATGTCAAGGTGCTCCGTGGTGTCGATCCCTCTCTTGACAAAGAGGCTGTCCGTGTAGTTTCGAGCTCACCCAAGTGGGAGCCGGGCAGGCAGCGTGACCGCGCAGTCAAGGTGACCTACACGTTCCCCGTGATATTCCAGCTGAGATAATTTCAAGGCTTTACTGATATGGGCCGTCCGCAAAAGGATGGCCTTTTTTAGATATGTCAGAAGAACAAACAGAAAAGGCGGTTTTTGTCGGAATCATCCGGCAGGGCGATGACGAGCGCAAAGTCAAGGAGTACCTTGACGAACTGGAGTTCCTTGCCGAAACGGCAGGGGCAACAGGAGACAGGAAGTTCATCCAAAGGGTGGACAAACCGGACAACTCCACATATATAAGAAGTGGCAAGCTCGAGGAAATTGCCGCATACTGTGAGGAGAATTGCATCAACTATGTAATTTTTGATGATGAACTGACAGGAATGCAGCAGCGCAACATCGAGAAGATAATCAAGACAGCTGCAGTAATAGACAGGACAAGCCTGATACTTGAAATATTCGCTCAGAGGGCTAAGACTGCGTATGCAAAGATGCAGGTCGAACTTGCACGGTACAACTATATGCTGCCCCGTCTGGCCGGTATGTGGACTCACCTCGAGAGGCAGCGCGGCGGGCACGGCACACGTGGCGGAATGGGTGAGACACAGATAGAGGTAGACCGCCGTATCGTCAAGGAAAGGATAACCAGGCTCAAGGAACAGCTCAAAAAAGTGGACAGGCAAATGTCCACCCAGAGAGGCAACAGGGGTCAGATGGTAAGGCTTGCACTTGTTGGCTATACCAATGTCGGCAAGAGCACTCTTATGAATCTGCTGGCCAAATCAGACGTATTTGCTGAGAACAAACTCTTCGCGACACTGGACACAACGGTCAGGAAGGTAGTGATAGAGAATGTCCCATTCCTGCTCAGCGACACCGTCGGGTTCATACGGAAACTCCCGACTCAGCTTATCGAAGCATTCAAAAGTACGCTTGACGAAGTCAGGGAGGCAGATATACTGGTGCACGTCGTGGATGTGTCACATCCTGACTTCGAGGAACAGATGTCAGTAGTGGAAAGGACACTCCAGGACATCAAAGCATCCAACAAACCGGTGTATGTTGTGTTCAACAAGATAGATGCATACACATACGAGGAATACGACGAGTTCTCCATTATGCCCAAGGCAAAGGAGAACCGGAGCCTGGATGAGCTGATGAACAGCTGGATAGCCGCAGAGAAAAGCCCCTGCATATTCATTTCTGCAAAAGACAGGACAAATATTCCCAAACTCAGGAACGACATATATAAGATGGTGGCGGAAATCCACGCAGGACGGTATCCTTTCAACAATTTCCTTTGGTAAACATTAAAAATATGAGCAAAATACTTGTAATCGGCAGCAGCAACACCGACATGACAATCAAAGCGCCCAGAATTCCCGCTCCGGGCGAAACAATACTTGGTGGTGAATTCAAGATGGGCCCCGGAGGCAAGGGCGCGAACCAGGCTGTAGCGGCCGCCCGCCTCGGCGGTGAAGTTGGAATTATCTGCAAACTCGGCAGAGACATATTCGGGGACAAGGCAATTGCAGGGTACAGGGACGAAGGCATCGACGTAAGCCACGTCCTGAGGTCGGACAAGCCTTCGGGAACCGCACTTATCATGGTTGATGACAAAGGCGAGAACTGCATTTCAGTGGCCCCGGGAGCGAATGGAGACATCAGCGTGGAAGACATCCGAGAGCTTAAAGACGTGATAGGGGCTGCCGGATATGTAATACTCCAACTGGAGATTCCCGTCCCCGCCGTATGTGAAGCTGCAAAGATTGCATATGAGGCAGGTGCGAAAGTAATTCTCAACCCGGCACCAGCCTGCCGTCTTCCGGAAGAGATCTTCAACTACATAAGCCTGGCGACACCTAATCAAAGCGAAATAGCGCTGATGACAGGCATAAGTGATGACAGCGAAGCCGCTATGCGCAAATTGCGCGAAATGGGCGTAAAAGACGTCATTCTTACCCTTGGGAGCAAGGGATCGGCACTGCTCGAAGATGACAAAGTGATATTCGTGCCCGCCTGCAAGGTCAAGGCTGTGGATGCCACGGCCGCCGGAGACACATTCTGCGGAGCTCTTTGCGTAGCCCTGAGCGAGGGCAAGTCCAAGAGAGAAGCCGTGGAATTTGCTACAAAAGCAAGCGCTCTCACCGTTCAGAAGGTGGGAGCGCAGGAATCCATCCCCTACAGGAAGGATATAGATTGAAAGCCTAGTCCGAGAACTTGGCCTTGAGGAACTCTCTGTTGAGCCTTGCGATGTGTGCGACGGAGATGCCCTTGGGACATTCCATTTCACAAGCCCTGGTATTGGTACAGTTACCGAATCCGAGTTCGTCCATCTTGGCTACCATAGCCTTGGCACGGCGTTTAGCCTCGGGACGGCCCTGAGGAAGCAGAGCGAGAGAACTTACTCTTGCAGCTACGAAAAGCATTGCCGAACCGTTCTTGCAAGTTGCCACACAAGCGCCGCATCCTACACAGGCGGCAGCGTCCATACTTTCCTCAGCCTTGTCGTGGGGAATGAGTATATTGTTGGCATCCTGAGCAGAGCCTGTACGTACAGATACGAATCCGCCTGCCTGGAGGATCTTGTCAAAGGCAGAACGGTCAACTACAAGGTCCTTGATGACAGGGAACGCAGCGCTCCTGAAAGGCTCCACGGTAATGGTGGCTCCGTCCTTGAAGTGACGCATGAAGAGCTGGCAGGTGGTGACGTGGTCGTCCGGACCGTGTGCACGGCCGTCAATATAGAGCGAACAGGCACCGCAGATGCCCTCGCGGCAATCGTGGTCGAATGACACGGGACCGCTGCTCTGGCATCCTCTTTCGACCGCTACGGGATCGTTGCCCTCACGGATAAGCTGCTCATTGAGAATATCGAGCATCTCAAGGAAAGATGCATCCTCTTCGATACCGCTGATGTGGTAAGTCTCGAAATGTCCTTTGGCTTTGGCGTTCTTCTGACGCCATATTTTCAAGTTGAATTCCATCTTCCTTAGTCTTTATAATTTCTGGTTTTCACCTCAATGAACTCGTAGTTGAGTTTTTCCTTGTGCAGCTGGGGTTCCTTGCCTTCGCCCTTGTATTCCCAAGCGGCAACATACATGAAGTTGGCGTCATCACGCTTGGCTTCACCTTCTTCCGTCTGGCTTTCTACGCGGAAGTGACCTCCACAGGACTCGCTCCTGTTGAGGGCGTCACGAGCCATAAGTTCTCCTATTTCGAAGAAGTCCTCGAGACGCAGGGCCTTCTCGAGCTCCTGGTTGAACTCGAACTGTGTGCCGGGAACCTTGACGTTCTCATAGAATTTCTTCTTGAGAGCGGATATCTCCTCAATGGCTTTCTGAAGGCCTTCCTTGCTGCGTGCCATACCTACATATTCCCACATAATCTGGCCGAGAGCCTTGTGGATGGAGTCTACGGTCTCAGTACCGTTTATGGCGAAAAGCCTGTCGATACGTGCCTGAACAGCCTTTTCAGCCACTACGAATTCAGTAGCTTCAATGTCTGTCTTAGGCTCTGCAAACTTCTTTGAAAGGTAGTCATTGATAGTGACGGGAAGGATGAAATATCCGTCAGCAAGACCCTGCATAAGTGCGGAAGCGCCGAGACGGTTGCCACCGTGGTCGGAGAAGTTGGCTTCGCCGATTGCATAGAGTCCTGGAATCGTTGTCTGGAGATCATAATCGACCCAGATGCCGCCCATGGTATAATGGATGGCGGGATATATCATCATAGGCTCCTTCCAGGGAGATGAAGCTGTAATCTTCTCATACATGTCAAAGAGGTTGCCGTAACGTTCAGCCACCCTCTGGTGACCGAGGCGGTTGATGGCATCGCTGAAATCGAGGAAGACTGCCTTGCCTGTCTCATTGACTCCGAAGCCGGCATCGCAGCGCTCCTTGGCTGCACGTGAAGCAACATCACGGGGTACAAGGTTGCCGAATGCAGGATAACGGCGTTCAAGATAGTAGTCTCTCCTGTCTTCAGGAATCTCGGATGCCTTTATCTCGTGCTTGCGGAGTTTCTCCACATCTTCGATGAACTTCGGCACCCAGATGCGTCCGTCATTACGCAGGGACTCGGACATAAGGGTAAGTTTGCACTGCTGGTCTCCATGCACGGGAATACACGTCGGATGTATCTGTGCAAAACAGGGATTTGCAAAATAAGCACCCTTCTTGAAACACTGGACTGCAGCGGAACCGTTGCTGTTCATAGCGTTGGTAGAAAGGAAATACGTGTTGCCGTAGCCTCCGGTAGCAATGACCACAGCATGTGCTCCGAATCTTTCGATCTGACCGGTTACAAGATTGCGTGTGATGATGCCTTTGGCCTGTCCGTCAATGATGACAAGATCAAGCATTTCATGTCTGGGATAAGCCTTGACGGTACCGGCAGCTATCTCCTTGTTGAGGGATGCATAAGCACCGAGCAGAAGCTGCTGTCCGGTTTGACCCCTTGCATAGAAGGTACGGCTGACCTGTACACCTCCGAATGAACGATTGGCAAGATAACCACCGTATTCTCGTGCAAAGGGAACGCCCTGTGCAACACACTGGTCTATGATGGAAGCACTGACTTCTGCAAGACGATAGACATTGGCTTCACGGCTGCGGTAATCTCCTCCCTTGATGGTATCATAGAAGAGACGATACACGGAGTCGTTGTCGTTCTGATAGTTCTTTGCAGCATTGATACCTCCCTGAGCAGCGATTGAATGTGCCCTGCGGGGAGTGTCACTGATGCAGAAAATCTTGACATTA
The DNA here is from genome assembly GCA_024401865.1 of Bacteroidales bacterium. Classification (GTDB taxonomy): domain Bacteria; phylum Bacteroidota; class Bacteroidia; order Bacteroidales; family UBA932; genus Cryptobacteroides. The sequence goes on along the minus strand of JAKSKI010000021.1, from coordinate 11,132 downwards.
TATCCCAGTTCACCAAGCGAAGCGGCTGCGGATGCACCGCCGAGACCTGTACCTACTACGATGATTTCGAGCTTGCGCTTGTTGTTGGGGCTGACAAGATGAAGTTCCGACTTGCGCTTTGTCCATTTTTCGGCCAAAGGTCCGTCAGGAATTTTAGAAATTAGTTTATCTGCCATATCTGTATTGGATTTGTATTCTTGTAACAGTCTGCAATTTTAGTCATTTTTATGCACAATTGCAATCAAAACAGGGTGCTGTCGTCCTGATTCTTGAGACCCAGATGACTATAAGCAAGGTCTGTGGCTATTCTGCCCCTTTGAGTCCTCAATATAAATCCCTCCTTTATCAGGAACGGCTCATATACTTCTTCGAATGTCCCCTGGTCCTCACCAATCGCGGTTGCTATCGTATTGGCGCCTACCGGACCTCCCTTGAACTTGTTTATTATAGTCTCAAGTATCCTGTTGTCCACAGAATCGAGTCCGCGCGTGTCAATATGCAGTTTATCCAGGGCATATCGGGTGATTTGAAGATCTATCACTCCACCTCCCATCACCTGGGCGAAATCACGTACCCTTTTGAGGAGGGCATTTGCTATTCGCGGAGTTCCACGACTCCTCATTGCAATTTCAAGAGCTGCATCCTCCATTATTTCGACCTTGAGTATGGATGCACTTCTCCTGACTATTCTTACAAGATCTTCAGAATCATAATATTCAAGTGCGCAGGTTATTCCGAACCTCTCTCTGAGAGGAGCTGTAAGCAACCCGCTTCTGGTCGTTGCTCCTACAAGTGTGAAAGGATTGAGGGATATTCTCACAGACCTGGCTCCGGGACCCTTGTCTATCATTATGTCTATGACATAATCCTCCATTGCCGAATAAAGATACTCCTCGACTTCCGCGGACAGTCTGTGAATTTCATCTATAAAAAGCACGTCCCCTGTCTCGAGTGAAGTCAGAAGTCCGGCAAGATCGCCGGGTCTGTCCAGAACCGGACCTGAAGTTATCTTCATATTGACTCCCATTTCATTGGCTATGATATGGGCCAGAGTCGTCTTGCCAAGACCTGGAGGACCATGGAACAGAGTGTGGTCAAGAGCCTCCCCCCTCATCCTGGCAGCTTCTATGTATACTTTGAGATTTGAAATTATTTCTCTCTGACCTGTGAAATCTTTCAATTCCTGCGGCCTGATAATTCCGTCCAAATCCTTATCTTTGCCTTCGTTTGTATTGTGGGGGTCGAAATCGGTCATAGTCGTTTAATAGTTCTCAAATACAAATATAGTCTTTTTAATTTATTTTTTGTTGATGTATATATCTCTGTCAATATGTTGATAAGTATATTAAAACATTGATAATAAATAATTTAAAAGATAGTTAAAATAGTGATAAGCTGTTGATTGCACGGGTTGGAGGATGTTGATAAGAATGACAGTTGATTTATTAACAACAGACAGTTGTGATATCAACAGGTTTTTGAACAGCTTTTCAACCGATTTTTAGGAGATATGTTGATAAGTTCCGAAAAGACTTCTGTTCTCCGCAACAGAATACGTTCGCAAAAGGATGTATTCTGCAGCGGATTGTTTCTGTCCGCCAGGTGGTTCGTACTGGCAGGCGCTGCCGATGAAGGTCTTCATTTAGTCATACTTCCTTCAAGGGAAGCCGCAGAATACTGTGCCTCCGATCTGTATGGAATAATAAAGGGTGACAACGTATTTTACCTTCCCGAGAGCGGCAGAAGTGTAGAAAGAAGCAATTACAAGTCCACACTCGGAGTCCAGAGAACTTCCGCTCTCAAACGTATAAACGGATATGAGGGAGGTATGACGGTAATTGTGAGTTATCCTGAAGCCATTGAAGAACTGGTGCCCTCTCCCGATAGACTGTCAGGATGTTCTCTCAAACTTGCGATAGGTGATGAAATATCGCACGACAAACTGTTGGAGAACCTTTTTGCAGGAGGTTTTGAGAAGGTTGACTTCGTATCCGCTCCGGGTCAGATTGCCATAAGAGGTTCGATAGTGGACATTTTTTCATATTCTGACAATAACCCGTACAGGATTTCATTCTGGGGTAACGAGATAGAAAAGATAGACGTATTCGACTGCAACACACAACTGTCTTCATCATCGTGTGAAAGTGTTGAAATCGTGTCGGGTATCATAGATGAAGGCAGCAGTGACGATGTAAGCATATTTCAAACACTTCCTAAGGGTTCCCTGATATGGCTGGATTCTTCGGATATGTACAGTGACAGGCAGTTCTTCGGACTGACGTCAGCATTCAGAAGGGTATTCATCGATACTCCGCTCGCCTTTGCCAAAGAGCAGAAGGTACAGTTCAACATAGCTCCACAGCCGGTATTCAACAAAAATTTCGAACTGCTGTCTGCTGACATACGAAACAGGATAGAGAATTCATACAGGGTGCTGATCTTCGGAGAGAAGGATTCGCAGCTGGACAGGGTCAAGTCAATATTGTTGAGGGAGGGAGGTATTCTGCCCGAATTTGTCAACGGAAGCAATATTCACAGTGGATTCATAGACAATGACGACAGGATATGCTGCTACACGGATCACGAGATATTCGACAGGTTCCACAGGGTAAGCATACGCCGCAGTGTAGAGAAAAACGAACAGCTCACCCTCAATGACCTCAATTCATTCAACATAGGTGATTATGTCGTGCATATAGACCACGGCGTCGGTATTTTCGGAGGTCTGGTAAGGATGATGGACGACAAGGGAAGACCCAGGGAAGTCGTCAAGCTGACTTATAAGGATGGGGACGTGGTGTTTGTGTCGGTCCATTCACTGCATAAGATTTCAAAGTTCAGAAGCAGCGACGGGGAGGTTCCCAAAATCAACAAACTCGGGTCAAAGACCTGGTCCAATCTGAAGGACAGTGCCAAATCCAAGGTCAAGGACATAGCCAAAGACCTTATACAACTGTATGCCAAGCGCAAGGCCACCAAGGGATTCGCTTTTTCGGCGGACAGTTATCTTCAGGATGAGTTGGAATCTTCATTCATGTATGAAGACACTCCGGATCAGGAAACTGCTACCATTTCGGTCAAGAGGGATATGGAGGATGACTGCCCGATGGACAGGCTGATTTGTGGAGACGTCGGATTCGGAAAGACCGAAATAGCCATCCGAGCCGCTTTCAAGGCGGTTTGTGACGGCAAGCAGGTGGCGGTTCTTGTCCCTACTACAATACTTGCCCTGCAGCACTACAATACCTTCGTCTCCCGCCTGAAGGATCTGCCCTGCTCGGTCGACTACGTAAGCCGGCTCAGGTCGGCAAAGGAAATAAGCGAAATCAGGAAGAGACTTTCTGAAGGGAGCACGGACATATTGATAGGTACTCACAAGATACTTGGGGATTCATTCCGCTTCAAGGATCTCGGATTGCTAATAATTGATGAGGAACAGAAATTCGGCGTTGCCGCCAAGGAAAAGCTGCGCAGGATGAGGGAAGGCATAGACACTCTCACCTTGAGTGCCACCCCTATTCCGAGGACGCTCCAGTTCTCCCTTCTCGGGGCCAGGGACCTCAGCATCATCAATACGGCTCCTCCCAACAGGATTCCGGTGCAGACCGAGATAATACTGTTTGACGAGAAGGAGATAAAGAGCATAATCAATTACGAATTGAGGCGCGGCGGACAGGTGTTCTTCCTGCACAACAAGGTTGAGGAACTTCCCGCCATCGCCGAGATACTGCACCGTCTGGTGCCTGATATGAAAATATGCGTCGCTCACGGGCAGATGGAGTCGGGGGAGCTGGAGAACAGGATGCTTGACTTCATCAGGGGAGATTATGACATGCTTCTGTGCACTACCATAATAGAGAACGGCCTTGACATTCCGAATGCCAACACCATAATAATCAATCAGGCGCAGAACATAGGCCTGAGCGATCTCCATCAGCTGCGCGGCCGCGTGGGAAGGTCCAACAGGAAAGCGTTCTGCTACCTCGTGGTACCGCCTCTTGCAAGCATCAGCGACGATGCCCGGAGGCGGCTCAAGGCAATTGAGGAGTTTTCCGACCTCGGCAGCGGCTTCAACATAGCTATGCAGGACCTTGACATCCGTGGCGCAGGCAATCTTCTGGGTGCGGAACAAAGCGGCTTCATCATGGATATGGGATATGAAACATACCAGAAGATACTTGCCGAGGCGATGGAGGAACTGGGTGTCGAGACTGGAATTGACACCGGGCGCAGCAAGGGAAGGTTCGCGGACGACTGCACTATCGAGACAGACTGCAGTGCGTTCATCCCGGACGGCTACATCGACATTTCTTCGGAGAAAATACGCATATACAAGCAACTGGACTCGATGACTTCGGACAAAGAAATAGACAGGTTGCGCAGCCACATTGCAGACAGGTTCGGCGAACTGCCGGAAGAGGCTGACAATCTCCTGCGGGTGGTGCGGCTGAGGAATCTGGGCATCAGTCTGGGATTCGAGAAGATCATCTTCAAGAATGGTATGCTGATAGCGTTTTTCGTGTCCAACCCCATGTCCCCGTACTATAAGTCGGATGTGTTCATGGGCATTATGCAGAAGCTCGGAGACCACCCGGGACTGTTCACTATGAAGCAGTCCGATTCGAAGCTGAAGATAGTGTCGAGAAGCGCCGATTCGCTCGAAAAGGCACTTTCAATCCTGCGCATATTGTCCTGAAATATGATTTTTTGGGCATAAAGTTTGAAAAAGAGAGTAAAAAATTCCATATTTGCGACTTGTAACCTCAATTAATGACCGAAGACTGATATGTCCGGCAAAGTAAGAAGCATATTATTGGCAGCAGGCATCCTTCTCGGTGCCGCGTCCCTCTATGCAGAGGACGATACCGGCGCATATACCGGTTTCACGCCCTACTCGGTGTTCGGTTTCGGAGACCTGTACACGATGGGGTCGGCATATACGGCCAGTATGGGAGGAGTAGGAATCGCTTCCCGCAACAACCGCTTCATCAACCCGATGAACCCCGCCTCGGTCACAGCCAGGGATTCCCTGTCCGTAATGATGGATTTCTCCATTACAGGGTGCTCCAAATTCTATAGCCAGGCCTCCGGGTCGTCTGTCAAAAGGTCTGTCAACAATGTCTTCAACATAGGCGACTGCATCATGTCCTTCCCCATCTACCGTTCTTCGGCCATGATGGTGGGAATCATGCCCTACAGTTCCACAGGCTACAATTACGTCCACGCCGAGACCGATCCCGTGACGATTGCAAATGTCGGTAACGTCGATTACAATTATTACGGCCAGGGAGGCATATACAAGATATTCGCGGCGGCTGGAGTGACCTTCTTCAAGAGGCTGTCGCTCGGCGTCGAGGGCATATACTATTTCGGCAATATCCTCAAGAGCCGTTCCATCAGCTTCACCGATCCGTCATACCTGAGCAGCACTTATCTGGACAGGGTCAATGTCAATACCTTCTCCGCCAAGTTCGGTATGCAGTATTCGCAGCCGGTCGGAGACAGGATGGAACTGGGGTTCGGAGCCACTTACAATCTCGGTTCAAAACTTCGCGGAAGTATAACCAATACCGGTGCCGAGGGCACTCTGGGAGATATACACTTCGGCAATGAACTGGGCCTCGGGGTCTCTTTCACATATAGGGATAAGCTCAGGTTCGAATTCGATTTCCTCAATTCCGACTGGCGCAGTTCCGGCTTCGAAGAAGATCCGTTCTTCTCGGCCAGCAGAGGAGACTTCCCCTTCAAGGCCGATGTAGGCAGTTCGTTCCGCGCCGGTGTCGAGTACATACCGGACAGAAGGGACGCCCGTTATTACCTGAAGACGGTGGCGTACCGTCTGGGGGCTTTCTACAACAAGGAATATTTCAAGGTAGCGGGCCACAACGTGGATGCCAAGGGCATCACGCTGGGTGCCACTTTCCCGATTTTCAACTTCAATGCCGTGACTGTTGCGGTAGAGCTTGGAGAGAGGGGGACGCTGGAGAACTCGCTTGTCCAGGAGAGGTATATAGGTTTCCATTTCTCCGCCAACCTCTACGACAGGTGGTTCCACAGGATGCAGTATGAATGACAAAACACACAGCATAATGAAAAAAGTTATTATTCTCTTATCGGTAGCGTTCCTGGCAGGGGTTTGTGCATTTGCCCAGGATGACAAGTATGGACCCAACAAGGAAGAGTGCCTCAAGTACATCTCCTATTATGAGGAATACTACAAGCAGAAGTCTTATGACAATGCCATCCCCAACTGGCGTCAGGCTTACAAATACTGCCCTGCAGCATCCCGTCAGACCATACTCACCAACGGTACCGTGCTGGTACGCAAGCTGATAGCCAAGAATGCCGGCAACGCGGCATACAAGGCTGCGCTGGTTGATACTCTTCTCACTCTCCACGACCAGAGGGCCGAGTTCTTCCCCAAATACAAGGTAAACGCCTTGAATGCGAAGGGGCAGGACGTGTTCAACTATATCAAGAATGACAAGGAGAGGCTCTACAAGGAGTACAGCGCCATCATCGAGTCCAACAAGGAGCAGACCAAGCCGACTCTTTTTGTGCACAAATTCAATGCCGTCGTAGACCTTTACAAAGAGGGTAAGATGCAGGCGGAGGACATTCTGGTCTGTTATCAGGAATGCAGCGAATATCTTGCAGGCGTAGAGGGCGAAGAGGCCGCTTCTGCCAAATCCGAGCTCGAATCCAGATTCGTGCAGAGCGGTGTGGCCAGCTGCGATAACCTGCTTTCGATACTCACTCCCAAGTTCGATGCCGATCCTCAGAACGCCGAACTTGCCGCAAGGGTGGTCAGCATGCTCAATTTTGCGGATGACTGCGTCAAGAATGACCTCTACCTCAGGGCTGTCACTGTGATGCACACCAACAATCCTTCCTGCAAGTCCGCATATGCCCTGTTCAGGCTCAACTCTGCCAGCGGCAATGTGAACGAAGCCATCAACTACATCCAGGAGGCCATTGCTTCCGATGAGTCGGACGAGAGGACGGATGGAGAATATTACTACGAGCTTGCTGCCTTCGCGTTCAAGAACGGCCGCTCCGGTCTTGCAATGGAGTCCGCAGGCAAGGCTGCTGCACTCAACCCTATCCTCGCCGGCAAGGCATATTTCCTCATCGGCAACATCTGGGGTTCGACAGCCTGCGGTGGCGACGAGATTGCCCGCCGTGCTCCCTACTGGGTTGCCGTAGACTATATGTACAAGGCCAAGGAAGCTGATCCGACCCTCATCGACGAGGCCAACAGGTGCATCGGAATGTACAGCAAATACTATCCTCAGACTGCGGATGCCTTTATGTATGACCTTACCGACGGTCAGGCATATACCGTCTCCTGCGGAGGAATGACTGCTGTCACCAGGGTCAAAACCCAGAAGTAGTTTGCAAGGGTACAAATATATCTTTGAAAGGATAGCAACCGTCTGTGCGGTTGCTATCCTTGTCATTTCCTGCGGCTCCCGCAAATCGGACGAGCGGCTGGATTTCGGCAGTACCCCGCTTCAGACGATGAATGACATGTTCGCCGTCCAGACACGTAACGGAGTGGTGATGATGCGCGTTGAGGCGGACCTGATGCAGCATTTCGAGACGGACACTCTCGCCTGGGATTATTTCCCCGAGGGATTCACGGTTTATTCGTACACCAACGAAGGTCTGCTTGAAGCTCTGGTCACGGCAGACCAGGCGAAGCACGTGACCGGAAAGGGACTCAACAGCCGCGAGATATGGTCTGCAATGGGGAACGTTGTGATTCATAATGTCCTCAACCGGCAGACTATGGAGACGGACACCCTCTATTGGGACAGGGAGAACGGTGAGATTTATACCGATTGCTATGTCAAGATGTTCTCTCCCGACGGATTTATGCAGGGCTACGGCATGCGTTCGGATGACAAGGCCCGCAATTCCATCCTGCTGCGCCCGTTCAACGGATATGCCGTAACAGCGAGGGATACCACGGCAGTTGTAATAGATTCGGTCAATTTTATGGGCCCATTGCTCAAAAAGTGAAGGAAATTTATTATATTCGCACCCCAAACTGATTATTAATCAAAAATCAACCATACAATGGCGGTACTTGAAAAAATACGCGTAAAGTTCGGTCTCGCGATTTCAATTATCATCGCGCTGGCCCTTTTGTCATTCATCATAGATCCCAGCACACTCCAGACAGTGGCTCAGACTATGTCATCCAAGAATGACGTCGGCAGCATTGCCGGCAAATCAATATCCTATACCGACTTCTCGGCCGATATTGACAGATACAAGACTATCAATGAGATAATGACTGGATCCTCCGTCATGAACGAGGCTGCCGCCCAGCAGGTTCGTGACGCAGCCTGGCAGGAGCTTGTAGACAAGTATCTGTTCATCAAGAATGCAAAGGCCGCCGGCATCGGTGTGGGGCAGGATGAAATGGTTGCCCTTACCACAGGTGACATGGTCTCGCCCATCATTTCCCAGAACCCGATGTTCATGGGCCAGGATGGCAGTTTCGCTCCCGAAAATGTGCTTGAGTTCGTCAAGGCAGTGAACAACGATCCTTCAGGCAGGCTCAAACTTTATTGGAACTATATCCAGAATGCGGTTTACGTGCGCCAGTTCTATGCAAAGTACGGTTCCCTGTTCACTTCGAGCTATTATATGAACGATATCCAGAAGGCTGCCGACATCGCAATGAACAATACCAGCGCCAATGTGGATTTTGTGATGGTGCCCTATGGAAGCGCGAAGGACAGCACCATAACCGTCAACTCAAGGGACGTCAAGGCATACTACAAGTCACACAAGAAGCTTTACAAGCAGATTGCCAACAGGGACATCGAGTATGTCGTGTTTGAGGTGGTGCCTTCACAGGAAGACATCAACTATGCCAACGAGAAGCTTGTCGAGGTCTATGATGAGTTCGGCTCAACCGACAATATGAAGGCTTTCCTGCTCAAGAATTCCGAGCGCCAGTACTCGGAGTACTGGTACAAGGCCGGCGAACTCTCTCCCGTCAATGCAGAGGTCAACGACTTCGTATTCAATGGCGGCCAGGGCGTGTCTCCCATCTTCCGCAACGGCAACACTTTCTGTGCCGCAAAGGTTATGGCCAATGCCAATATCCCCGACTCCGTATATGTCAAGCACATTCTTCTGCAGGGCGCAAACGCCAGGCATCTTGCCGACAGCCTTGCCGGCGAGGTCAGGAAAGGTGCCAATTTCGCATCCCTTGCCGCCATCTATTCTGCAGACCAGTCTTCGGCCGCTGACGGCGAAATGGGCAATATCGGCTGGATGACCCAGACTTATATGCTTCCCGGATTCGAATCCGTGATCACGGCGGAGACCGGCAAGCCTTTCGTGCTCAAGACAAATTACGGCACACACGTCGTTGTGGTGAGCAAAAAGACAGCTCCCGTCGCCAAGAAGCAGGTGGCCATTCTCGAGAAGACGGCAATTGCCAGTGAGCAGACTTTCAACGAGTACTATGCGAAGGCCAACAAGTTCGCCGTACTTACGGGCGGTTCGTTCGAAGGCTACAAGAAGGCTGTCGACTCTCTCGGAGTCTATTCACACCAGATGAACATCAATGAGGGCACCTCTTCATACGGCGCCATCGACAATGCCAAGGAAGTTACCCGCTGGGCCTTTGATGTCAAGAAGAAGGGCAAGGCTTCCGATATCATTACGGTCAATCAGAACTTCTTCTTCATCGCGGCCGTCAAGGAAATCCGCAAGGAAGGCTATACTTCCCTCGAGGAGCTCACACCTGTTATCAGCCAGATTCTCTACAGCGAGAAGCGCAATGCCGAGTTCAAGGATGAGGTTGCCCTGAAGATTGCCGGTATGACCTCTCTGGAGGAGATAGCCTCTGCGCTCAACTCCACCCTCAACACCAATCAGGACATTGCATTCTCCACATTCGGCATGCAGATGATGGATCCCGCTGCCCTTGGAGCAATGTACAAAGCACCCATCGGAGAGGTTGCAGGTCCCGTTGCCGGAATGGCAGGAGTCTATGTGTTCAGGGTCAACACCCGTGAGACAGGTTCTTTCTATACCGAAGAGGACGCCAGGATGACCAACAGCCAGAAGGCTCAGTACAATTCACAGATGGTGCTCCCCGTTATGATGGATGCAGCTGACGTGAAGGACAACAGAGCAAGGTTCTTCTAGAGTATCATAATAGTATCATAAGTACAAGCCGGACAGAAATGCCCGGCTTGTCTTGTCCTACCGGATGCTGATGACTATGGGAAGGTGATCGCTGATGCCTCCCAGATAGCGGGGTCCGGAGAAGGATCTCCAAGGTTTTGTCCCTCCGAATTTGCTGTCTTCCGTGATGAGATGCGGTGCGGTGAATACGGTTTCGGACAATTCCAGCCCGCGGGCGAAGTATCCGTCTATCTTTTCCCAGCGTCCGTTGTATTTGATGGTTCCCTGCAGGAATGGCCCCCACAGGTTGTCATTGAAATCCCCCACGCAGAGTATCCGGTGACAACCGGTATTCTCAAGAGAGTCGCAGATGGCGTTCATCCTGTCCATTGCCGCACGTCTTCTGGAGGCGCTGCCTTCTCCGACTTTGGAAGGATGGTGGTTTACCAGAATGGCGGAGGGCCGTTGGAGGCTGTCGGACTTGAAGAGGAACTGGACAAGGAGTATGTCGCGGGTGTTCATCGGAGTTCCGACGCTGTCGCAGAGGTGGCAGGGGCGGGAGCTGGTGACGGAGATGCTGTCTTTTCTGTAAAGCAGGGCGCAGTCTATACCGCGTTTGTCGGGAGAGTCGTAATGGATAATGCCGTAGCCGTATTTGTACAGGACTGTTCTGTACAGGAGTTTGACAAGGACGTTGCGGTTTCCGACTTCTGCAAGGGAAATGAGATCCGGCATTCTCCCCTGGCTGTCTGCAATCATCATGAGTGTCTTGGCAATGCCGTTGCATTTGTCATTGAAATGGGGTTTGTCTTCGAAGAAGTTTTCGAGGTTCCAGAATACGACCGTCATCATAACGGTCAGAAGCAGTTGTTTCATAATTAATTTGTTTTATCTATTCAGTGCAGACCCCCGGTCGAAGGACCAGAAAGTCGGGAGAACGGCCCTTCTTCCGGAGGTCTGCACTGAAAGTCAAAGTC
>JAKSKI010000020.1 GCA_024401865.1 Bacteroidales bacterium | reverse complement strand
ACACAGATGAGATTCTGAACGTCAAGCACAATCTCCTTTATACAGGGGAATTCGCAGGCTACTGGAAAGGTCTCCGTTGGGAAGGCGCCTATATGGCAAATGACGTACAGCGTCTGACTGCAGCCGATCCCAATATGCATCTCTGGGGCTGGTACGCACAGGCAGGCTGGCTGCTCTTCGGCGGCCGCCAGCGCTATGACAGCGCGGGGGCCAAGTTCACCCGTCCTTCACGCGGACAGAAATGGGGCGATCTCGAGCTCTGCGCCCGCTACGAATACATCGACTTCAACAACAAGCACGCTGACATCAAGACGTCCTTCGGTGCCGCACAGGCTTTCACCCTGGGACTCAACTATTATGTCAACGATCATTTCAAGGTGATGGTCAACTACCAGTTCAACGACAATGACCGCTATGCCAACGGCAAGGGCAACCCGGCAGGCAAATTCTTCGTCGGTACGGAGCCTACCGCGGATCCCGCCGTCTTCAAGCCGACCAAGGATTTCACCAAGGTTTCCGAAGCCCAGGGCAAGGCCGGCGTCAATTACAGTATGCTCTCACTCAGACTTGAAATCGACTTCTAAAATCAACGACCATGAAAAAGAATATTTTTGCACTGGCTACCATACTTGTGGCTTTCACCGGATGTTTGAAAGATGAACCCTATGTCAATCCCACCCCGGGACCCGAGCCTCCCACTCCTGTCGTAGAATACGCCAAGGTCTACATCAACGAAATCTCCTGCGGGGAGAAGAAGATAGAAATCTACAACCCCAACAAGTCAGAAGTGGACATCACGGGCTATGTGTTCACCAAGGATGACAAGGACACCTGGACCGTCCCTGCCGCAAAGGGCAAGATTGCCGCAGGCGGATTTGTTGTGTACACAGCCAAGCAGACCGACCCCGCCGAAGGTCCCGCTTTCGGACTCAGCGGGACCAAGGGATTCGACCGCAAACTCGCAGACCCCGACGGTAAGGAAATAGACCATATAGACAACCTCACTGCACCCGTTCAGGTCGCCGACGAAGAGACCTACGGAAGGATGAAGGACGGTGATGCAAAGTGGGTCCTCTTCTCCGCGGGCACAATCGGCGCTTCCAATGCCGGCGGTACGCTCAAGAACGAGGATGAAGCAGGCTCCATCTACATCAACGAAATCTCCTGCGGAGAGAAGAAGATCGAGATCTTCAACTCCTACAAGAAGGAGGTCGACATCACCGGCTATGTCTTCACCAAGGACAGCAAGGATACCTGGACCGTCCCCGCGGACAAGGGCAAGATTCCCGCAGGCGGATTTGTTGTCTACACCGCCAAGCAGGCTGACCCTGCCGACGGACCCACCTTCGGGCTCAGCGGCACCAAGGGATTCGACCTGGTACTCGCAGATGCCGACGGCAATGAGATCGACCACATAGACAATCTCACCGCACCCGTCCAGGTTGCTGACGATGAGACTTACGGAAGGTCTGAAGACGGAGGTTCGGAATGGGTTCTCTTCTCCGCAGGCACAATCGGCGCTTCCAATGCCGGCGGCACAGTGAAGGAAGAGACAATCAGTCCCGTCTGCATCAACGAGATCTCCTGTGGGGAGAAGAAAATCGAAATCTACAATCCCAACAAGTCAGAGGTGGACATCACCGGATACGTCTTCACCAAGGATGACAAGGATACCTGGACCGTCCCTGAAGGGATGGGGGCCATTCCCGCAGGCGGTTTTGTAGTCTATACCGCCAAGCAGGCTGACCCTGCCGACGGACCCACCTTCGGGCTCAGCGGCACCAAGGGATTCGACCTCAAACTCGCAGACCCCGACGGCAATGAGATCGACCACATAGACAACCTCACCGCAACCGTTCAGGTCGCCGATGAAGAAACATTCGGAAGGTCTGTCGATGGCGGCGAGAACTGGGTTCTCTTCTCCGCAGGCACAATCGGCGCTTCCAACAATACAGGTACTATCAAAGAATAATCATTATGGCAAAAGAAGAAATGAAGATCGGCGAGCAGAGCAAGCCTCGCTTCGAATTCCGCAGCTTCGGTCAGTGCTTCTGCGAAGCTCACAAACGTATGGCCCGTCTATCCGCCCCCGTTCCCGAGAAGGTATGGGAGAGGGAAAGCGACGAGATATACATCATTTCCAGCAAGAACGACATCAACAACACCAAGATCCGTAACGGCAAGATGGACATCAAGACCTATGTCCAGACCGTAGACGGCCTCGAGCAGTGGAATCCCCTTATGAAGGGCGAGTTCCCCATCAGCCGCGAGGTTCTCGAGAAGGAAGTCTTCCCTGCATTCATGGTAGAGATGCCCGCCCTCACGAAGGACACCTACAGCTATGACGAATTCATAGCGATGGTCAAGGCCAACAAGGACCTCGCCGCCGTGCGCGTCCACAAGCAGCGCTTCGGCTATATGGTCAATGACACCATCTGCGAGGTGGGCAACGTGCTTATCAACGGTGCCAAGGTCGTCACCATCAACTCGGAGTCCACGGAGATTGAGGACATCAAGAAAACAATCGCCGACGTGGGGCTGGAAGGAGTGGAGAACATCAACTACCTCCAGGCCATCAAGCGCGTCATCGGTATGTCAGACAAACCTCTTGCAAACGAATAGTCTATGGCACAGGAAATAGAAAAGAAATTCTTGGTCAAATGCAATTGCTTCAAGGATGAGGCATTCAAGGCCACACGAATCACTCAGGGTTACCTCAGCTCCGTTCCCGAGCGCACCGTCCGTGTACGCGTCAAGGGAGAGAAGGGATTCATCACCATCAAGGGCATAGGCAACGCTTCCGGCGCAGCCCGCTTCGAATGGGAGAAGGAAATCCCCGTTGACGAGGTGAAGCAGCTCCTCGACATCGCCGAGCCCGGCGTCATCGACAAGACCCGTTATCTTGTCAAGAACACCGACGGCGTGCACACTTGGGAAGTTGATGAGTTCTACGGAGACAATGACGGCCTGACCGTCGCCGAAGTCGAACTCGCCGATGAGAACGAGCCCTTCGACAAGCCCGACTGGCTTGGCGAGGAGGTCACCGGCGACCCCAAGTATTTCAATTCGATGTTGATGAAGAATCCCTACAAGAATTGGAAATAGTCAGCAGATTATTGAATTTGTCCGTAATGGCAGCCATGGCTTTGTCCTGCTGTGGCTGCTCTTCGGGCAATTATTCCCCGATTGGCGGGGGTGAATCCGGAAGCGAAACCGGCGGAGGCGAAGAGAAGCCTGCGGCAGTGAGAACCTATGACATATCATCTCCGACAGCCACATTCAAAACTGAAGTGAAGGAGTTGTCAAGCCTTTGCTTCACTTCATCTGAAGACGGTTTCTACGCCGTCGGGGACGAAGGCGACGTATTCGAACTCGGCCTGGATGGCAAAACCGTATCCAAGTTATACAGCAAGGTCAACCACGACTGGGAAGGTGTCGACTGCAACGGCAATGTCATTTATCTTATGGAGGAGACCGAAAGCGCCCTGTACAAGCTGCAGGGAGGCAAACTGACCAAGGTCGCGGACATCGACGTCCCGGGAGGGGGAGTTTCGGGCAAGGGGCCCGAGGGATTGATGTGCGCAAAGGATCTGGCGTACATCGGCAATCAGATGTCTCCCACCCGCATTGTCAAGTACAGCCTCACAAAGTCCGAGTCTCTCGGATGGTTCGATATCAGTTTTGTCAGCAAGTACATTTCCGACCTGTGTTTCGACCCTGTGGACAACACTATGTGGATAGTGGACAGCAAGGGGCCCGCATTCTATCACTGCACCCTTGACGGCAAACTCATCGCCACTTACAACATTCCTTTCGTGGAGCAGGCCGAAGCGCTCGCCGTCGACCACAACGGTGGCATAGCGTGGGTAGGCTGTGACAAGACATCCAACATTTACAAAATCAAAATCGAGATATGAGCACTGAACCGGCATTCGATCCGCTGGATATGAGCAACTACCGGGCGGACAGACTTCCCAAAATGAAGAAATCCAAATTCGAGACCTGGATGGCCCGTCTCGGAGGTCCGTTGGCTGTCATTGTATTCGTATGGATATGCTGGTTCAGCCATATAGGATTCATAGACAATATCAATCCTGACTCTCTGGCGGCCACTGCGGCCAAGAGACTCGGAGTCCTGGGTCCGGAGGGATTCATCAGGGCCTGTTATGCGATGCTCGGCATATTCGCCGCAAGCCTTATCCTGTGGATGACCGAAGCCATCCCCAATTACCTCACTTCATTGGTGGTGATATTGTGTACGGTTCTGTTCAACGTCACCACCCAGAAAGAGGCCCTGGCCCAGCTGGGCCATCCGGTGATGTGGCTCAATATTCTGAGTTTCGTATTGGCGAGCATGCTGGTCAAGACACAGTTCGCCAAGAGGCTTGCCCTGGCCTTCGTCATCAAGTTCGGCAAATCGGCCAAGGGAGTGCTGTGGAGTTTCCTCATCATCAACCTGATTCTGTCGGCATTCATCTCCGCCACCACCGTCAAAGCCACTATCATGCTGCCCATATTTATGGTGGTCTGTGCGATATACGGCGCGTCCAACGGCAACCGCAACAATTTCGGCCGCAACCTTGTCATCCAGAATCTGTTTCAGGTAAATATCGGCGCCAATGCCTTCTACACCGGTTCCGGCGCCCATCTGCTGGCCATCTCCCTCATTATGGGATATCTGGGAAGTTGCAATTTCGGATACAGCCAGTGGCTCGTGGCCGTAGGTCCGATGAGTGTCATCATCCTCATTGTGGGCCTGCTGCTCGGCATATACGTATTCTTCCCTATGAAGAAGGAAGAGCAGCAACCTCAGATAGAAGGCGGTCTCGAGAGGCTGAAACAGGAGCTCGACGCAATGGGCAGAATGACCGCCGAGGAATGGAAAGCCGTGGGCATCTTCGTTCTGGTGCTGTTCCTCTGGGTCACCAAAGGCACTTTCCACAATATTGACGAGACCATCGTAGCCCTCATCGGTGCCGTTCTGGCCCTCATCCCCGGAATTGGGGTCGTGAAGTGGAATGATGTCGACATCCCCTGGCACCTGATGCTCTTCAGCGCAGGCGCCTATACTCTTGGCAGCGGCCTCAACGCCACTGACCTTCCCAACACTATGGTCAATGCGGCATTCGACGCAATGGGTATCACAAACGACACGCCGTTCTGGGTGCTCTATGTGATTCTGACCTTCCTTATGATGTACTCCGGACTCGTTTTCCAGAGCAAGACCATCCGCACTATGGTATTCGTCCCCATCGCGCTGGGCGTCGAGACCAGGTTCGGATTTCCCCCTATGAGCATCGCCCTGCCTGTAGCAATGCTCATCGAGCACGTCTACGTGCTGCCCTTCAACAGCAAACCCGCCGCACTGCTGTACAACACCAACCAGTACAGCCAGACAGATGCGTTCAAATATGGTATCACGATGATGACATTCTCCTGGATTCTGATCCTGCTGTGGGGAATGACGGTTTTGAAATGGATGGGAATCACTCCCGGATTGTTCTTATAAATGATTGACATCAGCACCAGAGTTCACGACAGGGATTCCATCGAATTCAAGATAGGATACGTCACCGACAAGGATGTCCGGCAGGAAGACTTCCTGCTCGGTATGTGGATATTCTGGCCGGGTGGACTGGACATCACGTCCTCAACGTTCTCAAAGAACGCATTTTACAGGTATTTCAAGTCCAATGTCAGGCTCATAACCCCGCACTTCCCACTTGGGCAGATAGTAGGCGGGGATGCCGTTCCGCTCAAAAACATCCTCTCCGCCGATGAAGGTCTCGACTACCGTCTCAGGCTTTTCGGTTCGATAGTGAAGAGCTCTCTCCGGGACGGATGCGACAGGATACTCTCCGCAGAGGCAGACGATAGGACGGAACTCTGCAAGACCTATGCTTCCGATGCTCTTGACATCCTCAAAAGGTATGACTCCCTGGAGGTGCCTCGGCAATATGTGGACGAGTACCGGATTTGCGGGGAGTTCATCTGCAACGTAACGGCAGCATCGATGTTCAGGCTGGTCGACAACGGTCTCGCTTGTCCAGAAATATCCTCAGTACTGTACAAAGTGAGAGACATCCGCGAGGCAATGGGATATGCGCGAGTCAAGCCGGGTGACGCAGAAGCCAACAAGGAATTCATATCCAGACAGGGACTCGTCAAGAAACACGTCGAAGGACCCCTCTTCCTCAAAGCGCCCAAGACCCGCGACGGTTTTCTGGCGGAACAGGCCTACTACAGCATCGCCGCCGGACTGGCAATGCTCTTCGCCACCGTCGTCGCCTGGGCCTTCCAGAGACAGTTCGGCAACCTGACCTGGCCGCTGTTCATCGCCCTCATCATCAGCTATATGCTGAAGGACAGGATAAAGGAACTCACGCGCTACTACTTCTCTCACAAGGTGGGGAGCAAATATTTCGACAACAAGGCGGACATCCGTTACAAGGACACCAAGCTGGGTGAACTCAAGGAAGGTATGGACTTTGTCAAACGCGACAAGATCCCCCGGGAAGTGATGGACCTCAGGCTTGGCGGCTCCAAGACAGACATTCCCGAAGCCGGGGAGAGTACTCTGCTCTACCGCAAGAAACTTCACATCGACAGGGACGCTCTGGACAGAATCTCCATTTACGAGCACGAGGGCATCAACGATATCATACGCCTCCACTTCGAAGGATTCCTCAAGAAGGCCGACAACGCAGTGTCCTATGTCGGATATCTGGGAGAGGACGGCGAGGTGGTCAAAGTGCCTTGCGAAAGGGACTACTGCATACATATCGTGTTCCAGTATGACTATGAAGGGAGCAGGGACCTCAAACTGTTCAGGGTATACATCAACCGTGACGGTATCAAGGAAATAGAAGAGGTCCGCTGACTAATTTGACGGCGGATGTTTTCATTTTGAAAAATTTGTCTTACATTTGCAGTCCCATTTGGTAAGACTGGATGTGGTGAGATTGGAGAGGTGGGTGAGTGGCTGAAACCACCGGTTTGCTAAACCGACGTACTGAGCAATTGGTACCACGAGTTCGAATCTCGTCCTCTCCGCGCAATGCAATCAATGATGACAGGCGCCGCACAGAAGTGCGGCGTTTTTGCGTATAAGGGTGTGAGCGTCAAAAGCTTGCTTTTGTAAGCGAATACCCGTGTACGCAAATTCCGCTATTTCCGCGCTGTCAGTAAGAATCTATATTTTGATGTGGGGAAGAACAAAAAAATACTATCTTTGCGCGGTCAAAAATAATTATTCATGAAACACATTCTCACATTCATTGCCGTAACAGTAGTATCCGTTCTCTGCCTTGCCGCTTGCAACAAGCCGGCGAAATTCGATGTCACCCTCGACAAGCAGATCGTAAACATCTCCGCCGAGAAGACCGACGTCATCACATACACAGCTACCGGTTACAACGGATATGTCACGGCTGTACTTGACGCTTTTGCCGATGACATCAATACCGTAAACATATTCGACGAGAAGACCGGTATCGGCACCATCACATTCTCCACCGAGACCGAATTTGAAGAGGACTATGATGTAGACCTCACCATCAAGGATGCTTCGTCATATAAGGATTTCCGCCTTGATATCCGCGTCGCGATGACCAAGACGTTATAGGAGGGCGCTAATCCCTGCCATCCAGGCAAGGATATTCAGTACAAAGGAGGACCTCAGCAGGCACGTCCTCCTCTATCTCCGGGAAGCGGCCGACAGGTTCGAGAAACCTGTTATCGGCCGTGTCGTCATTGACCATCGATACTTCCCCTATCAGCCCGGTGCCGCCTTCCATCCAGAATGTGTGGTAGACGTATGGCTCGAAACAAACGCTCTGGCCCTTTGCTATGGAGTACACCTTACCCGGTTCGAATTCGGTCAGCACTCCGTCAATCTTGAGCCTGACCGGTTCGTCCGTAGGCCTTTCGTCCTTATCAGCCTTCCACAGCCTCATACAGAACTTCCCTTCTCCTTCGCGGAATATAATATCCTCCATCTTCTTCCAGTGGAAGTGCACAGGTGTCACCTGGCCGTCCCTGACTATCATTATCTTCTCGCAGTAAGGCTTCCTGTCATACAGGACATTGCCATTCCTCAAGGTAATGAGGGACAGCCCGATGCTGCCGAAGTCTCCGCTGCCGAAGTCCGTGATATCCCATCCCATTGCATTGCGCTTGATCTCAAGGCACTCTTCCCCCTTGGTCTTCCAGTCCTCTGCCGTCCAACAGGCCCACTCGGGAAGATGGAACAGGCAGCGCTCGCACAGAGCTTTGTTCTCCGCAATGATCTTATTGATTTCTGACCTTTTCATATGGCTCTGCTTTCCAAATACCGTTCAATCTCACTCAAGGCGGGAGCTCCGCTTGTGGCATCAAAACTCTTTAGGTTGAATCTTGCCGATGCATTGGCGAATTCGAGCATTTGCTTGAGAGAATAGCCTTCGTGGATGGAATACAATGCGCCCGCGCAGAATGCATCCCCCGCCCCTACGGCAGATACTATCTCTTCCGCCGGAACCATATCGGAGGGCACGAAACACTGCTCCCCGTCTCTGGATACCGCCACTCCTCCTTCGGGGAAATGGATGGCTACGATGCTTCCCGATCCCAGTTCCAACAGGCACGAGGCCGCACGTTTCACTTTTTGTATATCGATTCTTCCCTCTTTGTCGCGCAGGGCGACTCCCAGGCAGGCTCCTGCCTCCACTTCATTGATTATCAGATAATCGACATATTTGAGGCAGGGGAGCACGATACTGCGAAAACGGTCCCCCTCTTCTGACACAACGTCTATCGCTGTCTTGTACCCCTTCTTCTGGAGAGTATCCAGAGCCCTTGCCGCAACTACGCCGTACTCCGCGTCGGCTTCATCAAGTTTGTCCAGGAGCAGGAGATACCCCAGCAGGAATATCCTTGCCTGAGTATCGCAGGAAGTCACCATTTCTTCAGTAAGGCAGGCATTCGCCCCCCTGTAATGGAAGAAGGTCCTTGTCGATGTACCGCCAATCTCGGACATTACATCCGAATATGAGGTGTGCTCGTCTTCCAGAACGTGCATATTGGCCGCATCAATCCCGTATCTTGCACATTCCGCCAGAGACAGTTTCCCCTTTTCGTCAGCGCCGATGCATCCTCCCGCATACAGAGGCAGCCCGCAATCGAGTCTTGCAAGGTCCACGAGGACATTGTGCGAACAACCCCCGACCCCTATGCGTTCGCTGCGTATCGATACCAGATTACCCTTGGTCGGATAAGTGTCGATGAATTTAACGCTGTCAACAATCCAGCTGCCGACTGCCATTATACCGTTTCTCATACCTTCCCCGAACTTTCAAACAAATCGATGAACAACCTCACCTGCTTCTCTGTGGCGCTCTCTATCACGCCTTTCATATCAATATATGACGTATTACCGGAACTTACGTATTCTTTGACAGCATCCATAACCGCGAGCTGAAGAGTGGTGGCGACATTGACCTTGCAGATTCCGTTATGGATGCAACTCTTGAAGTCCTCACGGCTGGTACCGCTTCCTCCGTGGAGCACGAGCGGCGTGGAAAGAGCCTCTTTCAATTCTTTCAGGCGCGTGATGTTCAATTTGGGAGTCGCGATATATCTGCCGTGAAGATTGCCTATCGAAATGGCCAGCGCATCACATCCTGTCCGCTCAACAAAAAGTCCGGCCTGTCCTACATCGGTGAATGCATCCTTCAAATCCTTCCCTTCGTCAGTGCCAGCATCCCCGACACGGCCCAGTTCGGCTTCCACGTCGACGCCGACCGCCTTAGCCATCCTGACGACTTCCGATGTCACCCTCGCGTTCTCCTCGAACGGGAGTGAGGCTCCGTCAAACATCACCGAGTTGAATCCCAGCTTGATTGCCCTGGCACAGGTCTCGAAACTCTGGCCATGATCAAGATGCACACATACAGGCACTTCAGCCTGCCTTGCAAGCTCAAGGTAGACCGGAGCCATCAACTCTATGGGAGCACAGGGGAACTGCACCTCCGCCAGCTGCAGGATAATGGGAGACTTCTCTTCCTCAGCGGCCCTTACCGCACCTCTTGCGTGCTCTACACTGAGGCAATTGAACGCTCCGACCGCATAGTGGCCCTCTCGTGCCGCAGAGAGTATGGTTTTTAAAGATTCCAACATATATGCAAATCTAATAATTATTTCCTATTTTTGTTAGTGATGCGTCCGTCATCGCACGACAAAACTACAACCACGTCAATTCAATAATTATGACACTGTACAATTCTATCCGCAAAACGTTTGTCCCGCTTCTTCTGATGATTGCAGGGACAATGTCCTACGCCCAGCAGGACCAGGACAAACCTACCGTCTATATGGTGGGCAACGCGCATTTCGACACCCAGTGGAACTGGACTGTGCACACTTCCATAGATGAATATGTATACAATACCCTGGTGCAGAACTTCGCCCTGATGGAAGAATACCCCGACTACATCTTCAACTTCGAGGGCGCCGTCAAGTACAGGTGGGCGAAGGAATACTATCCCGACCTGTTTGCCAGGCTCAAGGAATACGTGAAACAGGGGCGCTGGCACATCTCGGGAGCTTCCTGGGATGCCAATGATCCCAATATCCCCTCCATCGAGTCCAACATCAGGAACATTCTGCTCGGGCAGGAATTCTACCGCGACGAATTCGGGGTGCTGTCGACCGACATAATGCTGCCGGACTGTTTCGGATTCGGCTGGCAGCTGCCATCGGTGGCGGCCCACTGCGGACTCATAGGTTTCGGCACCCAGAAATTGGCCTGGAGAATGAAGCCTTTCTTTGACAACGGGATGAAATTCCCCTTCTATTTCGGCATCTGGCAGGGTCCGGACGGAGGGAAGGTGATGGCGGCAATGGACGGAGGCGGTTATACCTGGAGCCCTGACAAACCCGTGTACGAATACCCCGACATCCCCAGGCGACTGGCAGGAACCACCGTTCCCGCCGCATACAGATACTTCGGCACAGGTGACCGCGGCGGTTCCGCAACTCCGACCGGCGTACGCAATATCAATGCCGCCGTGCATAATCAGGACGGGCCTTTCTACGCCAAGTTCGCCACTACCGACGATATGTTCAAGGATTTCCTATGGGACAAGAGACTGCCTGTCTATGACGGAGAACTGCTGATGGATGTCCACGCTACCGGCAACTACACCTCCAAGGTCGAGATGAAGATGCTCAACCGGCGCAACGAGCGCACTCTCGGAGCAGCCGAGGGCATAAGCGTGATGGCAGACTGGTTCAAAGGCTTGGACTACCCTGCATACACGATTGATGAGGGATGGAAACGCATACTCTGGCATCAGTTCCACGATGACCTGACCGGCACCAGCCTGCCCGAATGCTACAGGGTTTCATACAACGACGAGTACATCAACCTCAGCCAGATGAACGGTGTCATCTCCACCGGAATGGAATCCGTGGCATCCATTATGGACACAAGGTCCAAGGGCACTCCCGTTGTCGTCTACAACAGCGTCACTGCCGACAACGGTGACATAGCCTCTATCGAGACGGTCCTGCCCGACGGATACAAATCATTCGACGTGTATGGTCCGGACGGCCGCAGGGTCAAATCCCAGATCGTATCCCGCGACGGTGACAGGGCGAAGGTAATCTTTGCCGGCAAGTCTCCTTCGATGGGACTGTCCGTATATGATTTCAGGGCCTCACGCAGTGAGGGAGGCAGGAGCACGGCCCTTAAGGCAGGCGGCAATACCATCGAGAACAGGATTTACCGCATCACCGTCAATGCCGACGGAGACATCTCCTCCATCGTAGACAAGAGATATGGCAGGGAACTGGTACGCAAGGGTGGCAGTTTCGGCTATGCGTTCTTCTCCGGCAACGTCTCCGAGAAATGGCCTGCCTGGGAAATAATGAAAGAGGTGATGGACCGCACCCCCGACAAAGTCAACGATGACGTCAAGGTGAGCGTGGAGGAACTGGGAGCCCTCAGGGCCGTACTGAAAGTGGAGCGCAGGCACGCCGGCTCTACATTCACCCAGCGCATCGTGCTCACTGACGGTGCCGAGGATGAGCGCATAGATGTGGTCAACACCGTGGACTGGAGTTCCAGGGCTTCGCTGCTCAAGGCTTCGTTCGACTTTGCGTTCGATGCTCCCGAAGCCACCTATGACCTTGGAATGTGCCATATCCGCAGGGGCAACAACACTGATACCGCGTACGAGGTGATAGCCCAGCAGTGGGCTGATATGACAGCGGCGGACTGTTCCTACGGCGTCACCATTATGAATGACGGCAAGTACGGCTGGGACAAACCCGATGACCATACCCTCCGCCTGACTCTCATCCATACCCCCGACAGCAAACGCGACTTCAACAGCCAGACGACCCAGGATTTCGGCACCCATACCTTCACCTATTCTATCGTAGGACACAAGGGCGCGCTTGACGCAGCTGTCGCAGACATTGCCGCAGACAAGCTCAACCAACCCAAATTCGCGCAGGAGACCGCAGCGCACGACGGCTCCCTCGGCAAATCGTTCTCGATGCTCTCCAGCACCAACCGCAACCTCAGGGTCAAGGCTTTCAAGAAGGCTCAGGACGGTGACGGCTACGTGGTACGCGTGTACGAACTCTCCGGCAAGGGTGCCGAAGGCAGCATAAAGTTCGCCTCCGATGTCATCGCGGCCGAAGAGCTCAACGGTATTGAGGATGCCAAGGGACCGGCATCGGTATCCGGAAGAAGCCTCAACGTCAACTCTTCCAAATTCGCCCTCAGGACCTTCAGGGTGAGACTGGGAGAACCTTCCGCAAAGATATCACGTCCCGAATTCGTCAAGACGGCACTTCCCTACAACAAGGTGGCCATCACGACGGATGATTTCACGACCCAGGGCTCTCTCGGAAAGGAGAGGGAATCCTTCGCCGCCGAAATTCTCCCCGAGGAACTGGTATACAGAGGCATTCCGTTCTCATTCGGAGAGGCCAACTATAACGATGCCGTCTTCTGCGACGGGCAGACGATAAATCTTCCCGAAGGCGCCAAGGCCGTACATATTCTCGCGGCAGCAGCCAGAGAAGAGAATGTCACGGCAACGTTCAAACTCGGCGGGAAGGAATTCTCCAGTTCCATCTCCAACTACACCGGGTCGTATGGCGTGTACGGCTGGCCGGGGATATACGAATCAGTCCGCCGCAGCGATGACGTGGCCTATGTGGGCACCCACACCCATAACCCTCATTGCCGCAACAGGGCGTACGGACTCAGTTATATGTATCTGGTAAGCCTGCCCGTAAACGGAGAGGGCTCTATTGTGCTTCCTTCAGGCAACAACGTTGTTGTGTTTGCAATGACGGTTGAGAAATAACGGCATTCAGCGCCGCTCCGCCATCAGCATTCCAACAATGAGGATGGCGGTGCCGGCCACTGCCATCAGAGTGATTCTTTCGCCCAGCACCATATGGGCAATCAGCATCGTGAAGAGGCACTGACCGTAAATCAGGTTGGTGACGCGTACTGTGCCCAGCTGTGACAGGGCCCAGTTCCAGGCCAGGAAGCAAAGCAGGGATGCCACTACGCCCAGATAGACAAGATTGCCCCAGACCACCGGACTTTTCAGGACAGAGAAGTCAAAGGAGAGAGGCATGATCGAGAGGAAATACGGGATGATGGTCAGCACACCGTATCCGAACACTTTCCTTGTGATGAACCGCACGTCATACTTTGGCGAGACCTCCCGTAGAATAAGGGAATAGAAGCCCCAGGTCAGGGCCGCCCCCACTGCGAGGATATCTCCCACCGGACTGATGTGCAGGAGCCGGCTGCCATTGAGAACCACCAGCGCCATACCTCCGAAAGCTATGAATGAGCCTGCAATCTGCTTGGGATTCATCCTTTCCTCCTTGTGGAACAGCCCGAGTATGAGGGCTGTGAACAGAGGGGCGCTGCCGACCAGAATCGCGACGTTGGATGCCGGGGAGTACCTCAATGCCGAATTCTCAAGCAGGAAATAGGCGGAGCCGCCTGTGATTCCCAGAAGCGCAAAGAGCAGTTCGTCTCCAATGGATGAAGAGAACAGGCGTCCGGGGGACACCAGCCACATACAGGCATAAGCGATAAGAAACCTTATCAGGAATATGTCGGGAGGGAACATCCCACGGTTGAGCAGCACTTTGGTGGACACGAACGTTTCCGCCCACACCGCCACCGTGAGCACTGCGACCGCCCAGGCCACCAGAGTCTTTTTCGTACCCGAAGCCATAATTCCCGTATATTAAAAAAGCTGAAAGAAACTAGTCTTCCAGCTTTCCGTGCGGTAGGTGAGAGTCGAACTCACACAGGCCAAACGCCCACTACCCCCTCAAAGTAGCGTGTCTACCATTTCACCACTACCGCAATTGGACTGCAAATATAATGACAAAAGTTTAATTCGCAAAAATTTTGGTACAAAATCACCAGAGACCGTCTGGCAGATCAAGATTGAGCCGGCGCGATGAGGCATCGGCCTCCAGTATGAAATCCTCGTGAAGGGGTATCAGGACCTCCTTCCCTTCCATCAGGACCACCAGGCAGGGATTGCCCGGGATGTCCTCGATATCCGAGACCGTGCCAAGTTCTGTACCCTTGTCGAGGACTGTCCATCCTGTGAAATCCTCATCTTCCCCTTCCTCCTCCAAATAGTCGGCAAAAATCTCCCTGCCCACCAGTTCCTCGGCATCTTCCAGGCTGTCGACGTCCGTGATGTGGATTATGGCCCTGCCCGTGCCTTTGGGCTGGAGGGATTCGATGAAAAAAGGAACCGGAAGTCCATCGAATTCGATGAATACCGGTTCCTGAGTGTCGATTTCTTCAATCGCGATGTCGAACAACCCTATGAGGATGTCGCCATCGGTGCCGTTGGACTTGGTGACCTTGGCAATTTTGAGCATTAGGCCTCTGCGGGTGCTTCCTCTACGGGAGCCTCAGCCTCTGCGGGTGCTTCCTCGGCGGGAGCCTCTGCAGCTGCAGCCTCGGCAGCTTCCTTGGCGGCGAGCTCGGCGGCCTTCTTGGCGATAGCCTCTGCGCGAGCTGCATTTACCTTGCTCTCCTCAGCCTTGGCAGCCTTCTTGGCCTCGATTGCAGCAGTCTTGATGCCGCTCTTCTTGGCCTCGACCTTGGCGTCCTGCTGAGCCTTCCAGGCGTTCCATTTTGCATCTGCCTGCTCCTGTGTAAGTGCTCCCTTGGCTACACCGCCATCAAGGTGGTTGCGGAGGAGAACGCCTTCATAAGAGAGGATGCGACGGGCAGTAAGGGTGGGTTCCGCACCGACCTTGACCCAAGCGAGAGCCTTCTCGAAATTGAGAACGATAGTCGCAGGATTGGTGTTGGGGTTGTAGGAGCCGATCTGCTCGATGTAACGACCGTCACGAGGTGAACGTGAGTCTGCCACTACAATGTGGAAGAATGCGAAATTCTTCTTACCGTGGCGCTGGAGTCTGATTTTAACAGCCATTGTAAATCTGTTTTAATAGTTAAACCTTAATCCGCTCTGCTCGAGAGCGGACGGCAAAGGTAAGAAATGTTTTGTAACTGTGCAAGTTATTTGCTTCTATGGCGGCGGAAACGTATGACGGAAATCCGGTCATTATGCTCAACCGCCGTATCGAAGCCGAGTTCGGCCGCCTTGAGCCGGACAACCAGGACAATGGCGGCTTCCCGTTCGCTGGAGACACTTCCGTCAAACGACAGAGTGATGCCCTGGTCTTCCTCCGACACCGTCGCCCCGAAAGAGTCCCCGTACAGGATCCGGGCGCTGCGCAGCGAAGCCTCCATCTGGGCTTCCTTTACCCTTTCAGCCGGATCGGTCGCCGCCTTCAGAGCGCCGCTCCCCTCCTGCTCCGAGAGCCTTCGAAGAAGCAGGTCCAGCGGAGGATTGACCTGCCTGAGTACCGTCCTTCCTGCACGGTACTGCTCCATCTGTTTTTCGAGGAAATTGTCTGCCATTGTCCGTGTATCCCGTTGTGTACGCAAATATAATAATTCGGCAATAATTGTCGTGAATTTGCAGTATTAACGCCAAAGTTTAGTAAATTCGCGTGAATCCTGTTGGAAATGAATGCCAGCCCAAGCATATCCGGCAACAGCAGAAGGATAGCAAGAAACACTGTTTTCCTGTATTTCCGTATGCTCCTCACAATGGCCATCACCCTCTACACTTCAAGGGTGGTGCTTGCAGTGCTGGGCATAGAGGATTTCGGCATATATGACGTGGTGTCGAGCGTAGTGACCATGTTTGCCTTCCTCAACAGCAGTATGGTAACATCGACCCAAAGGTACATCACCGTTGCCATCGGCAAGGAAGACGGGGAAGAAGCGTCCAAAGTCTTCAGCAATGCTGTCAGAATCCATTTGCTCATAGGGCTGGCCGTAATACTGCTCTGCGAGACGGTCGGATTGTGGTTTCTTGAGCACAAACTGGTCATCCCTGCCGAGAGGATGCCTGCAGCAAGATGGGTGTTCCAGCTGTCCCTGCTCTCCTTTTTCATTAATGTCACGCAGGTCCCCTACAATGCCGTCATTATCGCCCACGAAAAGATGGACGTCTTCGCTTACATAAGCATTCTGGACGTGCTGCTGAAGCTGGGTATTGTATTCCTGCTCAAGATTGTTTCCATAGACAAACTGGTGGCTTACGCCATTCTCACATTCATTGTTACCCAGATAATCCG
This sequence comes from Bacteroidales bacterium, assembly GCA_024401865.1. Classification (GTDB taxonomy): domain Bacteria; phylum Bacteroidota; class Bacteroidia; order Bacteroidales; family UBA932; genus Cryptobacteroides. Next base: position 7,794 of record JAKSKI010000020.1, on the reverse strand, counting down.
GAGCCTTTACCGTATCTACTGCCGGCATCACTTCGAGGAATGCGGCAGAAGGGTATTCTCTCGCGACGGACTTTACAAGGGAATGCTGAAGTTCGCAGGGTGGAACCTTTTCGGCAGTCTGGCCTGGATGATGCGGGATCAGGGTATCAACATACTTCTGAACGTCTTCTTCGGTCCTGTCGTCAACGCAGCCAGAGGTACTGCGACAAAGGTTTCTTCGGCCGTCCAGGGATTCGTCAGCAATTTCTCCACGGCCATCAACCCCCAAATCACCAAGAACTACGCCCAGGGCCGTCTTGACAAAATGGAGGAACTCGCCTGCCGGGGCGCAAGGTTCTCGTTCCTGATCCTGTTTGTAATCGCCCTGCCGCTGATGATGACTATGGACACCGTTCTGGGATGGTGGCTTGTGGAAGTGCCGGACAACACCGGCATTTTCCTCCAGTTCATCCTTCTCGACTCCCTTATCAACGCTGTATTCTCCAATCCCCTGATAACATCCCTGATGGCAACCGGCAATATTCGCAACTACCAGATAACGGTTAGTGCCATCATGCTGCTGGTTGTGCCCGCAGGTTACTTCCTGCTCAAGGGAGGGATGCCTGCGTACAGCGTTTTTGCGCTTCTCTGTCTCGTTTCGATTGTCGCGGGACTGGCCAGATACCGGTTCTGTGTCCGTCAGATAGGATATCATTGGAGCTTCTTCTTCAAGGATGTGATTGCAAGAGTTCTGGGCACCGCCGTTCTTGCTGTCCCCCTGCCTCTGCTGGTCCGGCACTATCTTGGCTCCGGCAACGGCTTTGCAGGATTTGCCGCACTGTGTCTGATTGCAGTGGCCTGTGTTGCCCTGGCCTCTCTGGCTGTCGGAATAAGCCGTGAAGAAAGGTTGATGCTCAAAGCGGAACTGGCTAAAAAGTTCGGAAAGGGATGAAAGCGGTGTGCGACAGGAATGATTGTACCGGGTGCGGGCTCTGCGCAAGTCTGTGCCCGCAGAGATGTATCGATATGAGGGCCGTCGACAAACTGGGACATCTTTATCCCGTCATTGACGCCTCCCGGTGCACAGACTGCGGCAGATGCCGCAAGGTATGTCCTTCCCTCAGTGAAGCGGCTCTCACGGCTCCCTCCGCCGCCTATGCCGCCTGGGCTGAAGACAGGGACGAATACGAATCAAGCGCCTCCGGAGGCGCCGCTGCAGTGATGGCCAGGCATATTCTGCGTAAAGGAGGTGTCGTGTACGGCTGCGCAATGCTTCCGGGAGTGGAGGTCCGGCACATACGTATTGACAGAGAAGAGGACCTACCCTTGCTCAAAGGATCCAAATATGTCCAGAGCAGCATAGCAGAAGTCCTTCCCCTGATAGGGGCGGACGTAAAGGGAGGATTCCCCGTATTGTTTACAGGGACCCCCTGCCAGGTGGCCGCAGTTAAGAATATGTTTGCAAGGTTGCCTGACAACCTCTATCTCGTGGACCTGATATGCCACGGAGTCCCCTCCATCGGCCTGCTGAGACGCCACGTTGACAGGATAATGCCCTGCAGGGATTGCAAGTCCGTGATTTTCAGATCCGGCAATGACTTCTGCCTTAAGATAATCCCGGCCTCCGAAGGATATCGGACACCGGCATACAGCAGTCACCTGAGCACCGACCGGTACAAGGATTTCTATCTTAATGCCTTTATGGACGGATACACCTACAGGGACAGCTGCTATCGCTGCCGCTTTGCACGCCCCGAGCGGATCGGGGATATTACCATAGGCGATTTCTGGGGGCTGGGCAAGGAACGGAGTGCAGATGACATTCCTCCCCACGGGTGCGGCTGCTCCCTCATTTTGCCGGTCTCGGCAAAAGGGGCACAGCTGCTCGAAGAGATCAAACCCGGGCTCAACATATACAGAAGGACCGTATCCGAGGCCGTGGAAGGCAACGGCCAGTTGAAGGCAGCCGTGCACAAAGGGCCCAGGAAGGTATTTTACCGGGTATTGGCCAGACATACCGGAGGGGGCTGGCCATATTTCCTTGCAACGGCGGACCTCAGACTGAGGATTAAATTCAAAAGGAGGAGACAAGTATGAAAACCATAGGAATAGTCACCTTCCACCGTTCTCATAATTACGGCTCCGTGCTCCTTGCCTATGCAATGGCCCGCACCTTGTCATCGCTCGGGCTGAAGGCCGCAATCATCGACTACCGCCATCACGCATCCGAGTTGATGTATGGATTCGTCTGGTGGGACAGCAGCCGTACTCTGAGGCAGAACATCCATCACCTCATCAGCCACGGCATTCTGGGGCGCGGGCGGAGGAGAAGGAGGGTTTTTGACCGTTTCATAACCGAGAAACTGCCGCTTACGCGCAGATACTCCGACCGCTCCGAGATCAACGAACACTTTGACTATCTGGTCTGCGGCAGCGACCAGATATGGAATCCGGATGCTCCCGACAGCAGGGATGACATTTATTTCCTCGACTTCGGAGATGCGGACACGGTGAAATTCTCCTATGCGGCGAGCAGTGGAAGCCGGAAGTTCTTTGCCGTAGACAAAGCCCGCACCGGGCATTTCCTGTCGTCTTTGAAGAGGATTGGAGTGCGAGAGCAGTTTATGAAGGACTACATATCTTCCACCTTCGGCCTCGAGAGCACCGTAAATCCCGACCCGACATTGCTGCTGACTCAGGAGGAATGGTCAGTACTCGAGGAAGAAGTCCCCGGCCTTCCTTCCGGATTCATCCTGGTCTATTCCCTTCTGGACACCCTCAGGTCCGTGGAAACAGCCTCCGGTATCGGCAGTATTCTGGACCTTCCCGTCGTGCATCTCAACCATCGGACCAAGGCGAGGAACAATTTTGCGGAAGGCGCCGGCATCTCCCTCTTCGATGTATCGCCGGGACAGTTTCTGTGGCTGATCCGCAGAGCGTCTTTTGTCGTGAGCAATTCGTTCCACGGCAATATGTTTTCGATTATATACCGCAAGGACTTCGTCTGCCCTGTCTTTGATTTCAGGGACCAAAGGATTGAGACCCTTCACGAACGGGTGGGCCTCGGCAGGGAAAGGTTTGTAAGTTCCGCCCGGGACTTCGTCCCCAGCCTCCGGCATATAGATTACGGACCGTTGGAGGCAAAAATCGCCACTTTCCGCAAAGAAGGCATCGATTTTATCAAAGATTGTCTGTAAATTGCCTGCAATGCCTAAAGTCAGTGTCATAATACCCGTATACAAGGTCGAGCCTTATATCGAGAGATGTGCCAGAAGTCTCTTCGGGCAGACTCTGGAAGACATCGAGTATGTGTTTGTCAACGACTGCACCCCGGACAGGTCGATGGAGGTGCTCTCCCGGGTTCTCAGAGACTACCCTGACCGCCAGAAGCAGGTCAGGATTATCGATATGCCTGTCAACAGCGGGCTGGCTAAGGTCCGCGAAGAAGGGGTTAAACACGTCACCGGAGATTATGTAATCCACTGTGATAGTGACGACTGGGTAGAGGCTACCACTTACGGGAAGATGTGGAAGAAGGCGGATGAAGGAGGCTTCGACATGGTCCTGTGCGGATTTTTCCGCTCTGACGGCAACGGGCGTGACATCGTGGAGAAAATCGATTTGAGAGAAGGTGAGGATGTCTGCCGGGCGATGATGACGGACAGAATCGAATGCTTCACCTGGAACAAACTCATCCGAAGGGAAATATATGATTGTATCGGGACCTTCCCCCGGGACAATATGTTCGAAGACGTGGCCATAAGCATCCCTCTGGCCTATCACTGCAAGACTTTTGCTCTTGTTGACGAGCCTCTATATCATTACTGCATCAATCCGGACGGTCTGTGCAGGCAGACGGTGACTATGGAGAAGGTACGCCAGATTGAGAGGAACATACAACTGGCCGCAGACCATATCCGCAACCACTCTGCCGCCGGCACATACCGCAGGGAACTGTTCCATATGCGTTGTAAGGTCAGGATTCAGGCCTTTCCGCTCAGCCGTGACGAATATATGAGCATATGCCCTGATGTCACATTCTGTCTTCCGTTCGACCGCTATACAGGAGTCCGCGCCAGATTGGGGCATATCACCAGATGTCTGGGCATCCACGGCATTTCCAAATTTTTCGGAAGATGAAGAAAATCCTGATCATACATACATCCCTTAACGGAGGAGGTGCCGAAAGGGTCTTGATTGACCTTCTGAGACATATTGACAAACGGTCGTACGCAATCGACCTGCTCCTTGTCTATGGCGGCGGTGTCTATCTCGATGATATCCCGGAGGGCATCAATTATCTGGGGTCGATTTTCACCGAAGGACACGCCTTCCCTCTCTGGCGCAGAGTACTGTCAGTGCTTGGGATAGTCCGGAAGTACCGCAAAAAGGATATTGAGAACCTTGTCGCAGGGCACTATGACACCATTGTCTCGTTTATGGAGTCCCGGCCTGTCAAATACCACTCATTCATTATGGACCGCGCTGACCGCAACGTCACCTGGGTCCACATCGATATGCTGTCAAACCATTGGACTCGGTTTGCATTTGACTCCGACGTCGAAGAAGAGCGCATCTACAATCGTATGGACAGTATTGTCTTTGTGTCCGAAGGCATCAGGGATACTTTCAACCGGCAGTTTGACATCAGGGACAAGTCCAAGGAGACGGTCATATACAATACTATTGACAAGGAAAGGATACTCCGCAATGCGGATATTCCGGTCTCCGGTACAGGGGAAGGAAGCGGATTTCCAATAATCGCCGTAGGTCGGCTCGTACCGCAGAAGAATTTCGAGAGGCTCTTAGAGGCGGTATCGATCCTGCACGGCAAAGGCCTGGACTTCTCTCTGGAAATAATCGGTGAGGGTCCCCTGCGAGCGACCCTTGAAAAGCGGATTCAGGCAGCCGGGCTGGAGAACCGCGTCAAGTTGCCAGGATACTGCAGGAATCCTTACCCCCATATCAAGAATTCAAAACTTGTGGTGTCCTCATCTGACTCGGAAGGTCTCCCTACGGTAATATGTGAGGCTTTCATACTCGGCCGTCCTGTTGTCGCCACCGACATCCCTGCCAACAGGGAACTGCTGGGCCCCTCAGAATATGGCATATTGACGGATTGCAATGCGGAAGCCCTCGCCAATGGTATGGAAAGGATGATTACCGAACCCGATACTTGTAAGAAATACGCGCAGCTCAGCCTTGAGAGGTCCGGCCTGTTTTCTATTGAAAAAACTCTTTCTGAAGTTTATTCCATCTTATGAAGACCTTCTCCATAATAATTCCGATATACAAGGTAGAGAGATATATTGCAGCCTGCGTCCAATCCTGTCTTGACCAGAAAACGGACAACTTTGAACTCATCCTTGTCGATGACGGTTCTCCCGACATGAGCGTGGATATTGCCCGGAGGATTGTGGGCCCCCGCCCGGACGTCACGATCATCTCTCAGTCCAATGCAGGACTTTCGGCCGCGCGCAACGCCGGCCTGGCCCGGGCCCGGGGGGAATATGTATGGTTTGTGGACGCGGACGACAGGATTGAGCCGGACTGTCTCGGATATCTTGAATCCCTGTGTGGCACGCACCGTCCGGATATTGTATCCTTCTGCGCCGCCGATGTCATCGATGGGAATGTATGCAGAAGGTTCTCCAGGAAGGAAGGGGAATGCCGCATCGGAGCCGATTTCATCAGAAAGGGAGACCTGCAGGTGTGTGCCCCCTTCTCCCTTTTCAAAAGAGAATTCCTGGCTTCCAGAGGGCTCGAGTTCGTCAAAGGCATCTTTCACGAAGATTCGGAATTCACACCCAGAGCCTATTACTATGCGGACAAGGTAGTATGCTCTGACCGGATTCTATATTATGTCTCCCAGAACCCTGATTCAATCACACGCTCGGTAAATCCCCAGAAAGCCTTCGACTCCATCCGGGTAGTCCAGGCCCGTATTAGCAGATTCTCGAAGGAAGCGGACAGCAGTTGCCGCACGGGGTTCAACGATCTCATCTCATCCGATTTCAACCACGCCCTGAAGAATTCGTTTGATATGGATGAATCCCAGCGGGCGGAGTTGGACAGGGTAGCGTACGAAAACCGCTATCTGCTGCATCATCTCATAGCGGCATCACGGCTCAAATACAAAATCTCGGGACTGGTCTACAGCCTGTTCCCCAGACACATCTCTGGTTGCTACCGGCTCATGCAAGGCTTGCGAGCATCCCGGGGATTTTCTTTGCGACATTCTCGTTGAGGCGGTGTCCGAACTTGTCGGACCAGAAGATGCCGAATCCCGACGGATGAGTTGCAGACTATCTTGATAGTATCCGGAGCCTTGGCATAAGCTACATACAAGCCGCCCAGACTGGTGCCGGCGAGGTCGAGCCGTGTGGGGATGCCGTGGCTTTCAGCAGATTTTCAGTGCTTTCTGGTACTTTGTACGTTACCCCAAATTCAAAGAAACGGCGGGATAATCGTGCATTTTCAAGAATTTTCTATTATTTGCAGTCCTATTTCTGATTATTTTGCCATAATTTTGCATCAGCAGTTCCGGAGGAAATCAGGATTTTTAAACGGGACAACAATCATTCACATTATGAAGGCAAATTTCAAAATCACTTTGGCCGCAATCATCGGCCTGGTCACAGGAGGTTCAGCCGGTTTCTTTTTCCAGACCGTTGACACGACTGAGGATTCCGCAAAGGGTGACATCGCGAAAGTCTCCAAGTTCAGCAAGAACATCGTCAGCCCGGCAATGGGCGCTTTCCAGGAGGAAATCACGAGCAATCCCGAGGAGCTTGAGAAAGCCACCGCTTCCCTCACCATCCTCACTTCCCGTATGACGGAGTTCGATGAACTCGTGAATATTGCCATAACCGTATCCGAAGGCAAAGAGGAACTCGCTACCTCTCTCAGGAATCTCCAGAGCGTAAGTCAGCTCGCCGCCAATGCGCGCACCAGCGGCAACCAGGCACTCGAGGCTCTTAACGCAATCGCCGAGGGGAAGAAATCATCCGTCGACTATGAGCAGGCTTCCCGGAATCTCGCACTTGCCTTCATGATGGTGGACCGTCATATCAATGTAGGCAAGCAGTATGTCTGCGACGTGGATGCATTCCTGCGCGGAAAAGATATTGAGGATTATAAGGAACTTGCGCTGGCCCGCGACCTCTGGGCAGGATATTGTGCCGGTGAGGCGAGGCTGACCAACAACGACGATGAGCTCGCTTACTGGAGCAAGCAGCAGAACCTCCTTACCTCGGGCACAGATGTTCTTGCAAACGACTCCACCCACTTCATTGGTGATGTATTGAAGCAATGTATCGAATTTGACAGCGCCATAGGTATTGCTAGAGAAAGCTCTTTATGTATGTCCAACAAGGAACAGTTTGAGAAGTTCCGTATTGCCACAAATGTCAACCATATGATGCAGTGTGTACTTCCTTTACGGGAAACTGAAACTAAGGGAATGGAAACCATTTACGACTAAACCTCTAATTCACGGAACAATGAAAAGAATCATCAATACAATATTTGCTGCAGCGCTCCTCGCAGTATCGGTTATTTCCTGCCAGAAGGCACAAGAAGCTCGGGAAACGGATGCTTCCATTTCGGTCTCTTTGACCGCAACGATGGATGAACTGACTCCTGCTGACAAGCAGAAGTCCGAAGTCACTCCTGTCATACGACTGACCTGGGCGCCCGAGGGGGATGAGGTATTCGTTTATGACGCATCCGAATATCTTGGAACTCTTCACGCGAGCTTGAAAGATGATGATGTCAGGTATGCTTATGTAAGCGGAACCATCAAGTGTCCTTCAG
>JAKSKI010000002.1 GCA_024401865.1 Bacteroidales bacterium | reverse complement strand
GACACAAAGAGATTTGGGAGAAGTGCCCCTCGCGTCAGGCACGTTCTGACAAAAAATGAAGGACCTACTGACGTACAAGGACACAAAGAGATTTGGGAGAAGTGCCCCTCGCGTCAGGCACGTTCTGACAAAAAGAAGGACCCACTGTAGTACAAGGACACAAAGAGATTTGGGAGAAGTGTCCCTCCCGGCAGGTACGTTCTGACAAGAAATAAGGACACCGCAAAGAGATTCGGACCAGTGGGTGCAGTTTTGAGATGTTTGTGCTGCCAGAGTTGCCTCGAAGGGCACTTTGCCCTGATCAGTTGTGCTCTGAGAGGCAACCCTGACAGCAAAGAAAGTTAACATATATGGCAATAATTGAAATCAGGCAGGTGTGCAAGTCTTTCGGGACGAAGGTGGCGCTTGACAACATAAGTCTAGAGATACCCGAAGGTGGCATCTTCGGCCTGCTTGGCCCCAACGGAGCCGGCAAAACCACACTCATACGCATAGTCAACCGCATCACTATCCCCAACAGCGGGGAGATTCTCTTCGGCGGCAGGCCTATCACCCAGAGGGATGTCGAGAGAATAGGCTATATGCCGGAGGAACGGGGCCTGTACCGCAAGATGAAGGTAGGCGAACAGGCAATGTACCTGGCCCAGCTCAAAGGAATGAATGCACGTGATGCGCAGCAGGAGCTGAAGAAGTGGTTTGTCCGCTTCGAAATCCAGGGCTGGTGGGACAAGAAGGTGGAGGAACTCTCGAAGGGAATGGCGCAGAAACTCCAGTTCATTACCACAGTGGTCCACAAGCCTTCGCTGATGATACTCGACGAGCCGTTCTCCGGTTTCGATCCTGTCAACGCCGAACTCATACGCAAGGAGATCCTCAGGCTCAAGGAGGAAGGCGCAACCATAGTCCTGTCCACTCACAATATGGAATCCGTCGAGGAACTCTGTGACAACATCGCCCTCATCAACAGGAGCAAACTCGTCATAACCGGCGGTGTGGATGACATCAGACGCAAGTATGGCAACAACAACGTCGAACTTGTCTATACTGACGCGGACGGCAGGCACGTTGAGGTGCTGCCCAAGGAGACGGACGGAGCCGATACTCTCAGGACATATCTGGACAGGGGTGTGCAGATCAATTCCTACAAGGAACTGATGCCCCGCATGAATGACATATTCATCAAACTGGTCAAAGGGGAGGAATAAAATATGAATCTGCATATTACCGGCGTCATCATCAGACGCGAATATCTCAATAAGGTCAAGAAGAAGAGTTTCCTCATCACCACGTTCGTGGTTCCGGTGCTATTCGCAGCAATCTGCCTGCTCCCGTCCCTTATAATGTTCGCCACCAAAGAGGAGGCGAAGAAGGTGGCTGTCGTGGATGCTTCAGGCATTGTCGCTACTACGCTTGACAACAGCGCAACCTTGAGTTTTGTCAACTGTGACAGCCTTGGTGCCGAATATGTCAAGTCCAATCTCGAGACTCTATGCCTCGATGCCGTGCTTGTGGTGTCAGGGCTCAATGAAGAGACCAGGAGCGTGGATGCAGACATATATTCGCTCAAACCTCTCGGAGTGGAGATGGCCGAAAACATAGGCAACAGGATCAACAAGGCTGTGGAGGCCTACCGGGTTGAATCATATGGAATAGAGGGCCTTGAGACAATAATGCGTGATGTTAAGTCGGACGTGAAGCTCCATTCGTACACCCTTGATGAGGAAGGTCGGGAGAATGTGTCCGAATCAGAGGTCTATATGGTCGTTTCAATGCTTCTGGGCATCATAATCTATATGTTCATTGCCCTCTTCGGAGGTATGGTGATGTCCTCTGTCATCGAGGAGAAATCCAGCCGGGTCGTCGAGGTGCTGGTGAGCTCGGTCAAAGCCACTGAACTGATGTTCGGCAAAATCATCGGCATAGCGCTCGTTGCCCTGACGCAGTTCCTCCTGTGGATAGTGCTGACCGTTGCAATAGTCGGGGTGGTGGGAGCCGTATCGGGCGAAAGGCTGACTGCAGGAGCCGATCCGACCGAACTTGTCCAGCAGATGGGAGTGAGCGCCTCACAGGCGGAGACAATCACCGCGGCGGCCGAGCCGGGGGAGATGTCTGTCATTCTGTCCACTCTCGGCAATCTGCCCGTAGGCCGGATTCTGGTGTGCTTCCTCATCTATTTCCTCTGCGGTTATGTGTTATATGCTTCACTGTACGCCGCAATCGGCTCGGCTGTCGACAATGAGGGTGACACCCAGCAGTTGCAGATGCCTGTGACCATTCCCTTGCTTATAGGCTTCTTCATCGCTTTCTATACGTTCAAGGCGCCGGAGAGCGCGGTTTCATTCTGGGGTTCCCTCATACCGTTCACTTCACCCATCGTGATGCTGGCCCGTCTGCCATTCGGGGTCCCCGTTTGGGAAGTGGCCGTGTCAGTGGCCCTGCTGCTTGTAACGACAGTGGTTTTTGCCTGGCTGTCAGCCAAGATATATAAGGTTGGAATACTTATGTTCGGTAAGAAATCCACATGGAAGGATTTATGGAAATGGTTAAAGCAAAACTGATACTGTTACTTGCGGCGTCGGTCCTGTTGGGGGGATGCGAACCGCGAATGACCTGGGAGAAGCACGTCATCGACGGACATATGACCGGCGTGACTGCCGTTACGGGTACGGATTTCTCTCCGAGTCTGGGAATTGCTGACACTGTTTACCACGCCCCCAACGGCCGCGTCTTCGACTGCGGTTCCACGCCCGTAGTGGCCCGGCTGATGATAGACGCCCAACCGGGAATGGCTTTCCTCAAGGAAGTACTTGCCTGGTCTCCGCTCGAGATGCGCAAGGGCTATCCCGAGTCCGTTCTGGGCAATTGGGCCTCCGATGCTCTGATGCAAGGAGTCAGCACCGTTACCGGACGCAAGGTCGACGCAGGCTTCATCAATCTGGGAGGCATTCGCGTGGATATGCCCAAGGGAGCGGTTATGCTGGACGACATAGTGTCAATGTTCCCGTTCCGGAACAATATGTGCTACATAAGGCTCAAAGGCTCCGATATCAGATATGTACTCGACCAGATGTGCAGGCGCGCAGTCCTGGCTGCCGGAGGTGTGCGTTTTGTCTCAAGAGACGGCAAGGCCTCCGATATCACGATCGGAGGCGAGCCGTTTGACGATGACAGGGAGTACGGAGTGGCGGCGATAGACTTCATACTCGACGGAGGTGATGGCATTTCCCTTGCCCGGAATGCAAGGGAGCTCATAGATACCGGAGTGCGGCTTATGGACTGGATGGTACCATATGTCAAGAGCCTGCAGGCTTCGGGCAATTATGTCGAATCGCATCTTGACGGGAGGTTCACTGTAGAATGAAGAAATTTTTGGCAATACTGGCGGCAGCAGCCGCAATGTGCGCCTGCAACCGCACGCCCTCACTTGTAATCCTGCACGTCAATGACACGCACAGCCACAACGAGCCGGAGCGCTCCGGTTTGAATGCGGGTCACGGCGGTGTGATAGAAAGGGCCGCATTTCTGGATTCCGTAAGGCTTGCCAACGGTGAGTCTCGTGTGATGCTCCTTCACGCAGGAGACTTCAGCCAGGGTTCGTCGTATTTCACCAAATATGAAGGTGAACTTGAAATCGATATCATCAACGCGATGCGCTACGACTGCGTCGCCGTGGGCAACCACGAGTTCGACAACGGCTTGGAGGCTCTGGCCGGACGCCTTGCAAGACTCTCCTGTCCCGTTGTCTGCGCCAACCTGGACCTTTCAACATTTGAAATTGGCAAGTATATCAGCCCCTGCGCCATAGTGGAGAAAGGGGATTACAAGGTGGGGGTGATAGGTCTTGCTCCGGATATCACCACTTGTGTCGCCAAAGACATCTCTTCCCGCATTCCCCAGCTGGATCCCGTCGTGGAGACCAACCGTTGGGCCGCTCTGCTTAAGGAACAGGGATGTTATCCCATAATCCTGCTATCCCATCAGGGTTATGCCGAAGATCAGGCCAATGCCGCTCTTATCCGGAACGTGGACCTTGTGATCGGAGGCCACAGCCATACCGTTGTCGACGGCTTCACATATGTCCGTGATGCCGACGGCAAAGAAATCCCCATCATCACAGACGGTTGCCACGGTCTGGAGATGGGGGAAATCAAATTGTACTGAGCCGCTCTTACAGCACGACGGTCTTGCTGAGGACTATTCCGTCAGCATTCCTGCCTACCTGTATGTCATAATTGCCATTGTCGGTCTTCCATCCGTGGATGGCGGGGCTGTAATAGGCGAATGCGCTTCCGGGCAGGTGGACGGTGCAGATTCTTGACTCGCCGGGAGCGAGGGTCACCTTGTCATATCCCTTGAGTTCCCTGGTTGGGCGCAATACATTGGGGGCAATCGGAGCTACGTACACCTGAGCGACCTCGGATGCCTTGAACTTGCCTGTGTTGGTAAGTTTGAAACTCACGTCGAAACCTCCGTCCGACGGTGTAACGCTGATGTCGCTGTATTCGAAACGGCTGTAGGTCAGACCGTAGCCGAAGGGGAACAGAGGCTTGACACCGAATTTGTCCTCTCCTCTGTAGCCGATGAATATGCCTTCGCTGTATTGGGTGAACGGATATTTGGCATAGCGCTCCTGATGAGGCTTGTAGTCTGTCTTCTTGTCCGTGTTGATGCCGTAGTGAGGGAAGGCTGGATTCTTCTCGAGGGAGCCCCAGAAAGTGAAGGGGAGACGTCCGGAAGGGGATACCTTGCCTGAGATTATGTCTGCGAGCGCGGGACCGCCGGCCTGTCCGCCGTACCAGGCCAGAATGATGGCCTTGACGTCATCTTTCCAGGCGTTGAGGTCGAATTCGCCTCCGGTGTTGATGACAACGGTAACGTTGGGGTTGATGGCCGCAATTGCCTTAATGGCCTCATCCTGACCGTCGGGAAGCCTGTAGTCCTTGTCCCTGTTCTCGGCCTCGCTGCGCTTGTCGTAGCCTCCGGCGAATATCACGGCCGTAGCTTTGGCGAGGGATGCCGCGTCAACGTTCTTCCAATCCATTGTCCTGACCTTGTAGCCTTTGCCGAGTGACTGCATCGCGGCCAGAAGGCTGACCGACCGTCCTTCGATGGGGAATATCTCACCGCTGCCTCCTCCGTAAGGTACTACGTCTGCATTGGGTCCCAGCACCACTATGTCATTCCGGCGGTTGGACCTGATGGGCAGCGCGCCTTCGTTGAGAAGCATCACGGGGCCTTCCACGGCGGCATTCATAGCCATTTCGCGCGAATACTCATAGTCCTCAGGGATGCTGCTGTCCTTCATCGGCCTGTCAAGGAAGCCGAATGCAATGATAGTCTGGAGTATATTCACGCATTTGAGGTCTATATCCTTCTCGTCTATGACTCCGTTGTCGATGAGGGGCTTGATCAGAGAGTAGTTCATAACCCTTCCGCGGGGCATTTCGAGATCGAGACCTCCCGTCACGCAGCCTATGGTGCTGTAGGTCGAGGTCCAGTCCGACATCACGATACCCTGATGCCCCCAGGCACGCAGGTTGTCCTTGATGAGCCAGGGGCTCTCGGCGGCGTGTACTCCGTTGACAGGGTTGTAACTGGTCATTACTGCACCGACGCGGGCTTTTTCGACTGCGGCCCTGAATGCTGCGAAGTAGATTTCGTTGGCCGTGCGCTCGTCAATGCTTGAACTTACCCCGTGACGGTCGTACTCCTGGTTGTTGACGGCAAAATGCTTGATTGTGGATATGACCCCCTGTTCCTGAATGCCGCAGATGAGGCTTGCGGCAGTCTCGGCAGCGAGATAGGGGTCTTCACCGAAATATTCGAAGTTGCGTCCACAGGAGGCGCTGCGGTATATGTTGACACCGGGGCATAGCATGAATCCCACTCCTCTTGCCCTTGCGTCGCAGCCTATACCGGAGCCTACGCCCTTGGCCACGCTGCGGTTGAATGATGCCGCTACGGACATTCCGCAGGGGTAATAAGTGCTGCGGGTGTCATTGCGGACTCCCTGGGGCCCGTCAGACATTTTGACTGCGGGGATGCCGAGCCTTTCGATGCCGAAGGTCTGGAACCCGCCAACCTGTCCGCTGATGAGAGTGCATTTCTCTTCGAGAGTCATCTGTCTGACCAGGTCGACAGCCCTGTTATGGTCTTCTTTGGAAATTGTCCCGTATGGGATTGTTGCCATCGCAGCTATGCTGACGGTGAGGGCAAACGTTGTGAGGATTGTTCTGATCATATCGTTTGTCGGTTTACAGTATGTTCATCGATTGTTCGCGGATCTTCTCGAGTTCGTCCTTCATACGGACAACGCATTTCTGGATGGGGGCGTGGTTGGCCTTGCTGCCCGTAGTGTTGATTTCACGCCCCATTTCCTGGATGATGAATCCCAGTTTCTTGCCGGGGAAGGGCTCTCCGTCGATGGTGTCCATAAAGTATTTGCAGTGCTGGCGCAGACGGACCTTCTCTTCATTGATGTCAAGTTTCTCGAGATAGTATATCATCTCCTGTTCGAGTCTTTCGGGGTCAAGCTTGAGCTTGAGGTCCTCGGCGGCCTTGAGTATCCTCTCGCGGGCTGCGCCTATGCGCTCCGGTTCGTAGGACTCAATCTCGTCGTATATGCTGAGGATGGTGCCCACTCGGCCCGTAACGTCTTTGTAGAGGGATATCCCTTCGTCGCTGCGGTATCTGTCTATGTTTGCCAGAGCCTCTTCGATGGCTTTTTCGACCACCGTCCAGTTGTCTTCGGTGATGATTTCCTGCCTCCCGCTGTCAAGCACGTCGGGCATACGCAGAAGGGTGCCGAGGAGGTAATTGCAGTCTTCGCGGTCCTGGATTTCCTCACGGATACCTATTGCGGCGCCGAGCTGGCTGAGCTGCCTGAAATACTCCGAGGCGAGGGGAATGTTGATTTTCCTGGCATTGTCGGATGCGTTAGGCTCCCAGGTGGCGAACAAGTCTATTGTGCCCCGCTGAAGCACTTCCGCCATACGCTTGCGTACCTGCAACTCCTTGTCTTTTGGAAGAATGCCCGTCTTGATGTTGATTTCGGCGTTCTTGCCGTTGACCGAACGTATCTCGATGGTTAGCTTGCCTCCCGCGAGTTCCGCCACGGCCTTGCCGTAGCCTGTCATTGATTTGATCATAGTATTCTCTTGGCTTTCTTAATCCATAATTCCGCCATTCTGGCGTGAGTCGGTGTTGTGGGATGTATACCGTCCCATACCCAATAGTTGTGGTCTCCGGATTTGTCAGTTGCGATGAGTCCGGAGACAAGAGTCTCGAAATCCACCAGTACGGCTCCGTATTCTGAAGCGATCCTCTTCACTATTGCGTCATACCTGTCGGTGGAAGCCTTGCGCATCTCGAAATTGGTGTTGGGGAAGTTGTCGCCCCTGTAGCCCGCGAACGGGGTGCACAGGACGAATTTGCATTGGGGATTGCGTGCCAGAGCTCTGTCCAGGAGCGATCTGTAAGTATTCTCCCATTGCACGAAATCAGGCAGGCTTCCGTCCACGGGTGCGTCATTGACTCCTATCAGGATGGAAATGATGTCAGGCTTGACTGCCAGCACTTCTTCGTCCCACCTGTCGGACAGCCCCTGGAGCCTGCCTCCGCCTATGCCTCTGTTGTATATTCTGTAGTTGCGCTCAGGGTATCTGTTCAGAAGCGATGCCGCTATCATTTCGACATAACCGTGTCCGTATATGTGGTTGAAATCGTAATGGTTGCGCACGGAGGCGGGTTTGCTGTCCGCTCCGCCCCAGCTGCCGTCCGTTATGGAGTCTCCGGCAATGACAATCCGCTTCCTGGGGATGCGGCTCCAGCCGTTGTCCATTATCACCCTGCGGACAGCCTCGGCTATTTCGGCGGGACTGTCCTTGCCGATGTCGGCGGGAATGGCGTCTGTCCAGGCACGGCAGGCGAGTTTGAATGCGCTTTCGCCCTTGCCGCAGAAGAATATGTCGGGACGGGAGGGAATGCCGCGAAGGCTCTTGAGAGTCCAGTAGTAGCCGTCAACTTCGAAATCCTCCATCGAGACGACAATGTCGGGAGTGCCTGACATCGTTTCGTCGATTGTCTTTGTGCTTACCGTGAATCCGGGCCCGAGGGCTGTTTGGAGCTCGGCCGTGCAGATGTCCCTGTCGGCTATGCACACGACTTCCACCGGGTTCGCGGAGAAGGAAGCGGCAGACAGACAGGTGCCGATGATGGCTGAAAGTATGTGACGGTTCATATCATACAAATATACGATTTTACCTGATAATTGCTATATTTGTGACGATGAATGTAGTACGCAAGCTGCTCGGCACAGTATCCTTGATATGCCTGTGCGTTTATGTGCTGGCATCGGCCGGTTTCGACGTCCACGTGTGTGCGGACAGCGGACGCGTTTATGTCAGGCTGCTTGTGGCAGGCGTCTCCTGTGAGACAATTCATCCTGACGCCCCCTGCCATCATCACGGCCACGACTGTTGTGAAGATGATGAGGACTGCTGCAGCGACGAGATTGCCGTGCTCATCATAACAGGTGACGGCAATGACCATATTGTATCCGACTTCCGGATACTTTCGTCCGCGTTGTTCCTGCCGTCCGCCCCGCAGTTATGCGTGACCGTTTCCGGGCATCCGGACAGGAGGGCTGTGGAGTCGCCTCCGCAACAACGACCTGCGCTATTTCTCAAAAACTCAGTCCTCAGAGTCTGACACCATTCACACCGCCCTTGCAGGCAGTATGGAATCTGATGTCATATAATTAACTCTTTGGAAATCAATGAAAGAAATAATATTGAAGACGGCAACGGCCTGTTGTCTGATGTGTCTGGCGGCAAACGCCTCCGCACAGCATCCGGATCCCTCCATCTACGGAGAGAGGAAGGATACGTTGGAAGCGACCGTGCTTGTGGGCAGACGCAATGGCAATTTCCTGTCCAAAGGATCCGCAATCCGCACTGAAGTCATCAGCGCAGCGGGTCTGTGCAAGATGGCCTGCTGCAACCTTGCCGAAAGTTTTGAGAATTCCGCGAGCGTAACTGTCGGTTACTCTGATGCTGTCACGGGAGCGCGCCAGATAAGGCTACTCGGCCAGAGCGGAATATATACCCAGATGCTTGATGAGAACAGGCCCGTAATGCGCGGGCCGAGCGCCCCCTTCGGACTCAACTATGTGCCCGGCCAGTGGCTCGAGAGCATACAGATAGCCAAGGGCGTCACTTCAGTCATCAACGGAGTGGAATCCATGACCGGCCAGATAAATATGGAGCACCGCAAGCCTACGGACGAGACCCCGCTGTATGTGCAGGCATCGGTGATGCAGGATACCAAATGCGACCTCAATGTTGCCTCTGCCCTTCAACTGGATGAACTGTCCACCTGGAGTACCGTCATTCTCGCCCACGTGGACGGCAATTTCAAGACTATGGATATGAACGGGGACGGCTTTATGGACGACCCGAAGCAGTTGCAGTTCAACCTGGCCAACCGCTGGCTTTATTTCGGCCAGGACGGGGTGCAGGTGCGTTTCGGAGTCCGGGCCCTTCAGGACAGGCGTAATGGCGGAACGATGGCGGGCGAGACGGAGAAATCCTGGAATGCCGACATCCTGAACCGGAGTGTCAATGGATACGTCAAGGTCGGAATACCATTGAACGAATCGAATACCAGTAATATCGCCGTAGTGGCGGACTACACCTTCCAGAAGGGGGAGTCGTTCTACGGCAACCGTCTGATGCGGGGCTTGTGCGCGAGGAATTATGATGCCGGTCAGCACACCGCGTTCGTTAATCTGCTGTATCAGAACCAGGACAATGACTCCCATCACATAACCTTGGGAGTCAGTGAGATGCTAGACGTGTACAGCGAGATTTTCTCCACGGGAGGACATTTGCGGGAGACGGCTCCAACCGTTACGACGCTCTCCGATCTCGGGGCGTTCGGCGAGTATACGTTCCACTATGATGACGTGTTCTCGGCAATCGTCGGTGCCAGAGTAGACTGGTACAATGCCGGAGGACTGCGCTTCAGCCCCAGGCTCACTCTCAGGTATTCGCCTTCCGAGCATTGGACCATCCGCGCCAACGGAGGACGCGGCATACGTTACAGCACGCCTCTTGTCGACAACATTGGAGTCCTGTCCACATCAAAGGCTCTAAACGGAGACCTGTTGTCCCATCCGCTCGAAGATTCCTGGACTTACGGAGCCAATCTTACCTGGTATCCGGGATTTGACAGCAGCGGCAAGACGTATTTCAGCATAGACTGGTTCGGTACGGACTTCAGGGAGCAGATGCTGGTCGACTATGGCGGCGCATCCATCGATTTCTACACTTTCAGTTCGACAGGCGGCAAGTCTTTTACCAACAATATCCAGTTGGACATATCGTCCGAACTCTTAAAGGGTTTTACCGCCACGCTCACCGGGCGTTTTACCGATGCGCACCAGACTCTGCGAGGCCAGTCCGATGACGAGAAGCGTATGACAAGCCGCTACAAAGGCGTGCTTAACCTTCAATATGCCACCAGGCTCAACAAGTGGATATTCGACTTCACGGCGTCCGTCAACGGGCCCTGCCGCGTGTGGGATTTCATGAGGGGATACAAGGGAATGTACACCGACGGCCATACACCGGTCTATCCTTTGCTGTATGCCCAGTTGACCAGGAGATTCAAAGGTTTCGACCTGTATTTGGGAGGGGAGAACCTTACAGATTACAGGCAGGCGAGTCCCATACTCGATGCGGACAGCCCTTTGTCATCTGGTTTCGATGCCAGTTGTGTCTGGGGACCGTTAATGGGCATAAGGGTATACGCCGGCATAAGAGTGACAATATGGAAAAAAGCATAAAAACAACAGAAATATGAAAAAGTTCATCGTGGCCGCAATGGCGGCATTGTTTTGCGCATCTGCTCTGACATTGGGTGCGCGACAGGTCAGAATCCTGAGGGAAGTGGTCTACCAGACCGACATCCACTGTGCCAAGTGTGAGAAAAAAGTCATCGAGAACGTGTCGTTCGAGAAGGGAGTGGAGGACCTTTCTACCAGTCTTGAAGCGAAGACCGTATCTATAGTCTATGATGCGGCCAAAACCGATACTCTCAAGCTCGCCAGGTCGATCAGGAGCCTCGGATATACAGCCAAAGTTATCTCCGATACAGAAAAATCAAAAAAATAGTGGCAGCGAACAAATCTTTTTATAGATTTGTAAAAATTTTAATAACCGCAAATGGAAGAAGAAGTAAAGAAGTTGAATTTCCTGGAGGAAATCATTGAGGACGACCTCAAGTCCGGCAAGTGCGACAGCATACTCACGAGATTCCCTCCCGAACCCAACGGGTATCTGCATCTCGGTCATGCCAAGTCATTGTGTATCAATTTTGGACTGGCGCAGAAATACGGAGGCAAGACCAATCTGCGATACGACGACACCAATCCGGTCAAGGAGGATGTCGAGTATGTGGACTCCATCAAGGAGGATATCAGGTGGATGGGCTTCCAGTGGGAGAAGGAATGCTATGCTTCAGACTACTTCGACCAGCTTTACGAGTGGGCCGAGCAACTGATTCAGCGCGGTCTCGCATATGTGGATGACCAGACCCAGGAAGAGATTTCCAAGGGACGTGGCACAGTGGAGACTCCCGGTATCAACAGCCCTTTCCGCGACCGCAGCGTCGAGGAGAACCTCAGGCTCTTCCGCGAAATGCGCGACGGCAAATATGCTGACGGAGAGAAGGTGCTCAGGGCCAAGATTGATATGGCTCACCCCAATATGTTCTTCCGCGACCCTCTCCTTTACCGCATCAAGCACGCTTCCCATCACCGTACGGGGGACAAGTGGTGCATCTATCCGATGTATGATTACACCCACGGCCAGTGCGATTCCATAGAGAATATCACACATTCCATCTGTACGCTCGAATTCGATGTGCACCGTCCCCTGTATGACTGGTTCATACAGACTCTGGGCATTTATCCTTCACATCAGTATGAGTTCGCACGTCTCAACCTGACGTATACTCTGATGAGCAAGCGCAAACTCCTCGAGCTTGTGCAGAAGGGTCTTGTGGCCGGTTGGGACGATCCCCGAATGCCGACACTGTGCGGTGTGCGCCGCCGCGGTTATACTGCCGAGGCTCTCAAGATGTTCTGTGACAGGATAGGTGTCAGCAAGCGTGACCAGTTGATGGACATCCAGTTGCTCGAATGGTGCGTGCGTCAGGATTTGAACGCGCGTTCCAACAGGTATATGGTTGTCCAGGATCCTGTCAAAGTGACGATTACGAATTGGCCCGAAGGCCGGGTCGAATGGTTCGACTGTCCTCTCAATCCTGCAGAACCCGACGGAGCTGCCCGCAAGGTTCCCTTTACGGGTGAGCTGTATATCGAAAGGGCTGATTTTATGGAGGATGCTCCCAATAAGTTCTTCCGTCTCAAACCCGATGGCGAGGTAAGGCTCAAGTATACCTATATAGTCAAGTGCAACAAGGTCATCAAGGACGCTGAAGGCAACGTCACCGGTCTCGAGTGCACCTACGATCCTTCCACCAAACCCGGTGCGGGAGAGTGGAGGAGCGTCAAGGGTACGATTCACTGGGTCAGCTGTGACTATGCCAAAGAGATAGAGCTCCGCAATTATGACAGGCTCTTCACTCTTGCGGATATGAGCCAGGTACCCGAAGACAAGGACTACAAGGACTTCCTCAATCCTGAGTCCCTCACCTTCGGCAGGGGCTTTGCCGAACCCGCTCTGCTCGAGGATGCGTCAGGCATCGCCGTGCAGTTCGAGCGTACGGGATACTACATCAAGGACAAGGACAGCACTGCGGACAAATGTGTATTCAACAGGACTGTCACTCTCAAGGATTCATACAAACCCGAATAATCGGGAGTTTCCGCCTCCCTACAGCAGTCCGAGGATTTTCCCCCTGCTGAGGAGACAGTTGCCTATTGAAGCGGCGCGGCGCTCAAGCGTGGAGAATCTCAGCTTGGTGTCCGCGCTGACTTTTGACAGGGACAGGCGGTTGACTGCTGTCTTGATGGGGAGCATAAGATAGTCGCGTCCGACTATGAGACGTCCGCCGATTATCACAAGTCCGGGATTGAAGATGTTGATGAGTCCCGCAATGCCGCGGCCCAGAGTCTCTCCGATCTGACCGATGCCCTCGATGGCGAGCACGTCGCCGGCTTCTATGGCTTCGAGGATGTTGTGGAGCCTGATGTCATCGAGTTTGCTGAGCGAAGACTGACGTCCTTCCTCGAGTCGGGCCAGAATCCAGCTCTTGAGTGCAGAGCCGGAGGCGCCGGTCTCAAGACATCCGATCTTGCCGCAACGGCAGATGACATCGTTGTCCAGAAGAGGGAAGTGACCTATCTCGCCTGAGAATCCCGAGGTGCCGTAGTACAGCTCCCCATTGACAATTATGCCCATACCGAGGCCCCAGCTGAGATTGATGAACAGCATATTGGGATTGGCATCCTTGCCAAGGTTCATATATTCACCATATGCCATAGCCCTGGAGTCGTTCTCGATGGTGACCGGGACTCCGAGCTCCTTTTGGAAGAGGTCTTTCAGGGGAATGTCATCGCTTACGAAGTAGGTGAGGCTGAACCCTTTCTCGGGATTGACCCTTCCGGACAGGCTGATGCCGACACCCAGTACCATATTCCAGTCGATGTCAGCGGATTCGACCTCCTTCTTGATGAGAATGCACATATTCCTGAAAGAGTCGGCGTTGGCCTCGAGTACGAATTCGATGTCCTGTATGAAGAGCTTGATTTCTCCCTTGAAGTCGGATACGGCAATGTGGAAATGCTGCCTGGCTACGTCAATGCCGAGGAAATATCCCGCTGTGGGATTGAGTCCGAAGATGCTCGGGCGCCTGCCGCCGCTGGTACCGATTTTGCCTTCATCCTGGAGAAATCCGTCATCGATGAGCTCCGATACGAGCTTGGTTACGGTGGGGACGCTTATGCCCAGAGTCTTGCTGAGTTCCGCTATGCTGCAATGGCTGTGTCTGATACAGGTGCGGAGAATTTCTTTTTTGCTCTGATAGTTCTTGTCTTCTGTGTTGTTAAGAAATCCCTTGGACATAATTGCTTAATTTTGCCAAAGGTACAATAAAAAATTAAAATATTTAAAAAATACATAATAAAAAAATTCGTATCTTTGACGTTTGTATGAAACTTAAGACCAAACTGACCTTGAGCCTTAGCGCGATAGCCGTAGTGCTTCTGATATCGAGCATAATCTCGGTGATGGAGTACAGCAGGATGAGTTCATATGTGTCGGATATGATAGCCGACAACATCAACTCCATCAACGTGGCGCGCAAACTTGCCGATGTCACCAACAAGTACAACCTGGATATTCTCGCGGTGATCGGGGACGACAATGTGTCTGCCCAGCCGGAATACGACGCCGATGTGTTTATGTCCTACTGTGATTCACTGCGCCGCTCGGCTTCGGGCCGGGACATAGTGCCTCTGGCCGATGCCGTGGAATATTCTTATTCGGCATATATGCTGACGTCGCTCGAACTGGGGGAGGTGCTGAAGTCCGATTTCATAGACTCCAGGGCCTGGTATTTCGAGAGGCTTCAGCCCAGATTCTCAAGGCTCCGTTCGGACATAGATGCTCTTTCGGAAGAGATATACAGGGAACTGTCGATGAACTCTGCCACGTTCGAGAGGGGTTTCTACCGTAGCATCATTCCCGGAATAGTGGCCGTTGGAGTTGGCCTTCTGTTGGTTGTGATGCTCCTGTTTTTCCTTATGTTCTATTACGTCAATCCCATTTACAGTATGCTGGACGGACTTACCGCATACAGGACTGTGGGCAAGAAATACACTTGCAGTTTCGAAGGGGATGACCAGCTTTCCGAACTGAACGACGGCGTGAAGGAACTTGCCAACGAAAATCTCCAGCTGCGCAAAAGAGTGCTTAACAGATGAATCTGAGAACTGTCAGCAGGAATGTAGGATACGCGCTTCTTGTAAGTGCGCTGTTTATGCTTCTGTCCGTGCTCGTGTCGTTTGCAGAGGGCAATGACAGCGCCTGCGCTGCATTGATAATCAGTTTTACCATCACTTTCATTGTCGGCATCTTTCCCTTTATATTTGTGCGTAAAACGTCAGAAATCACGCTCAAGGAGGGATATCTGATAATAACCTTGTCGTGGTTGCTGTCCTTCATATTCGGGATGTTGCCGTATGCTCTTTGGGGCGGACCTTTCACCCTGTCGAATGCCTGGTTCGAAAGTGTGTCCGGATTCACGACAACAGGAGCCACGATACTTGAGAATGTCGAAGCTCTGCCTGACAGCCTTCTCTTCTGGCGGGCATCCACCCATTTTATCGGCGGTTTGGGCGTCGTGGTATTCCTCCTGCTGCTTATCCCGGGTTCAAGTCCGATGCGTATGAAGCTGACCAATATGGAGTTGAGCAGCCTCTCCAAAAGTGGATATTCAAGCAGGACTAACAAGACCGTATATATATTCGCATATGTATATCTCGGCATAGGTGCCGCGGCGTTTATCTCGTATTTGCTGGCAGGAATGCCGTTCCTGGATGCCGTATGCCACGCTATGAGCGTATGTGCGACAGGAGGATTCAGCACAAGGAACCTGTCCATCGCCGCATTTGACTCGCGCCTGATTGAAGGCATCACAATGGTCTTTATGTACCTTGCCTCAATCCATTTCGGATTGGTGTTTCTCTGCTTCGTCAACCGCTCGCTGAAGCCTCTTGGCAACCCTATCCTCAAATTCTATACACTCTGTCTTGTTGCCGTGGCTCTGGTGTCCGGATTATCCCTCAAACTGT
The DNA here is from genome assembly GCA_024401865.1 of Bacteroidales bacterium. GTDB lineage: Bacteria > Bacteroidota > Bacteroidia > Bacteroidales > UBA932 > Cryptobacteroides. The sequence goes on along the minus strand of JAKSKI010000002.1, from coordinate 57,392 downwards.
CGGGAGTCGAGACGTCCTTGGGCCGTGCCTTGTGGGATGGAGCTTTCCAGACGGTAAGCATAGCTTCGACGACAGGATTCGCCATAGCCGACAACTCGGGGTGGCCTCTGCTCAGCAATGTGCTTCTGATGTTTATGGCAGTGATGTGCGGATGTGCCGGCTCGACAACGGGAGGAATCAAGGCGGACAGGGTTCTGGTGCTCTTCAAGTCGCTGGGACGTCATATCGGCCGTATTCTCCATCCCTCATCCGTCAATGAGATACGTCTTGGCAGGAGAGTGCTCAAACTTGAGGAGGTGGAGCCCCAGATATTGTATATTGCAGTATACTGTTTCCTGCTGGCTGTGTCCGTGCTTCTGGCACTGGCCGTGGGTGTAAACGGTCACAGCGCCTTTGCCGCGTCCGTCAGTTCGCTCGGCAACGTCGGCCCTGCAATAGAAGAACTCGGCAGTATGGGCAATTTCAATAGTCTCAACGCAACTGCCAAGTTGCTCTTCACTGCGGATATGTTCCTCGGACGTGTCGAAATCTACCCCCTGTTCGCTGTGGTTGCAATGATATTTGACGGGCGCAGGAGGAAGTGATGGACAGGGCTGAATTCCTATACAGGGACTTTCTGAAACATTTCGAAGCGGAGCCGGTTCCGTGCCAGGACAATCTTTTCCGCAGCGTGGCGTCTTTTATCACGGGGGACGACTCTGACATCCTCGTGGTGAACGGGTATGCCGGTACGGGCAAGACCACCGCAATGTCCGCCGTAATAGCATCTCTGTCCGATATGAAGGTCCCTTGCGTGCTGATGGCGCCTACGGGGCGTGCGGCAAAGGTGTTCTCGTCTATATCGGGCCACAGTGCCTGCACCGTCCACAAGCATATCTATCGCCAGAAATCAGTCGGGGCGGACGGCTACGGCCAGTTTTCGCTGATGCCCAACAGGGCCAGGAGCACGCTGTTCGTGGTGGACGAGGTGTCGCTCATAGGCATTGACGGCTCAGAGCAGCAGGGTACGGCCGCGTTCGGGACTGGCAATCTGCTCGAGGATCTCGTGAGCTTTGTGCGTAGCGGGGATGATTGTCGCCTAATTCTTGTCGGGGATGCAGCACAGTTGCCACCGGTGGGGCTGGATGCTTCTCCCGCCTTGTCTGCCGAATATATGGACAATTTCTCAGGGGTGAGATATGCCCGGCTTTCCACTGTGGTGCGTCAGGCGGAGCAGTCCGCCATATTGTCCAATGCCACCCATATCAGGGAAATGATTTCATCGGGAGAGGAGGCGTTCGGCGATCTTGGCCTCAAGGCATATGCGGAAGTGGAGAGGATTACAGGAGGAGAATTGATAGACAAACTGGGTGACGCATATTCCGAATACGGAGAGGACGGTGTGGCTGTGCTCTGCCGTTCCAACAGGAGAGCTATCAGATACAATCTTGGCATACGGTCCACTGTGCTGTACAGAGAGGAGAAACTCCTGCGCGGTGACAAACTGATGATAGTCAAGAACTGCTATCAGTTCTGTGAGGATGTGGACGGAATGGACTACATTGCCAACGGTGACGTGGCCAAACTGATTTCAATCCGCAATTTCGAAGACCGTTATGGCTTGCATTTCGCGGATGCTATACTTGAATTCCCGGATTATGACAACGCTACGCTCAGAGCCAAGGTGTGTCTTGATGCATTGGAATCCGAATCCGCATCCCTTACATACGAGCAGCAGAATGCCCTTTATCAGGGAGTCTCGGCGGATTATGCCGACCGCAAGACCAAAAAGAAAATCTGGCAGGCTGTACGTGAAGACAAATATTTCAATGCCCTCCAGCTCAAATACGCTTCGGCAATTACCTGTCACAAATCCCAGGGCGGGCAGTGGGACTGTGTTTTCGTAGACTGCCCCTTCTGGCTGGAAGAGCAGTCCGTGGATGACCTGAAATGGCTGTACACTGCTCTTACGAGGGCTGTACGAAAGGTGTATCTTGTAAATTTCCCTGATAGGATGTTTAATGACAAAATACAATGAAAAGAATAGCTATCATATTGATATTCATTTTGTGTAACATCTTTGTAACCAACGCTAATAAAAATGTTACACTGAGTCCTGACGGTAAAATGGAGGCTTATACCCGTGGAAATGACCTTTGGGTAAGGAGTCTGGCAGATTCCGTCGAGACAAGGCTTACCTTTGACGGGACGGATGTCGTAATGAATGGATATTCGTCCTGGGTTTACTGTGAGGAAATCTTTGGAAGACGCACCAAATACAAGGCTTTCTGGTGGAGCCCCGATTCGCGCAAGCTCGCTTTCTGCCGTTTCGACGATTCGCAAGTGGCCGAGTTCCCCATATTCTCCCCTTTCGGGCAGGACGGTTCGCTCTCGCTGGTGAGGTATCCCAAGGCGGGGGAGGCCAACCCTGTAGTACGCATCGGAATAGTTGATCTGTCCAAGCCCGGCTGTCCCATTGTATGGGCCGGGTTTGACAATGATCCCGAACAATACTTCGGCACTCCGTTCTGGAGTGATGATTCGTCGATGCTGTACGTGCAGCGGGTGCCCCGTAGGCAGAGTGTGCTCGACCTGTACGCGGTAAACGCGTCTGACGGCTCTTTGAAGGCCATATATCACGAGGAGTATCCTACCTGGGTGGAAATGCTTGACGGTATGCTCTTCGACTCGAACGGGCTGTATATGGTCAGGGATTTCGAGACTGGCTGGCAGCAGATATACTACCTGTCATATGACGGTGGGGTGCGCAGGCTGACGGACGGAGAGAACTGGGATGTGACACTTCTTGAACTGGACAGGCGCCGTGGCTGTATCTGGTTCAGCGCCAGGCGTGATTCCCGTCTACATCCCAGTGTGTACAGGTTGGACAGTACCGGACGGATAACGCTTCTGACTGACCCCGGGATGTGGGTGGACAAGGTGGAATTCTCCCCGGACGGCAAGTCATTCACCGCAAATGTCTCCAACGGCAGGACTCCGCTGAGGGTGCTGAGATACAGTGCGGTCTCCAATAAGCCAAAGGTGCTGGATGTTGTAACCGATGCTGTAGATAAGGTGTCGGATTTCCCTGTACCGGAGCCTGTTATGATTAGCAATGATGGATTTGACCTTTATGGCGTTATCACATATCCCAAGGACTTTGATCCCGCCCGCAGGTATCCTGTCATAATGGAGGTCTACGGCGGTCCCGGAACAGCATACGTGCGTGATTACTGGAGGGCGCGTGATGCCTCCAACCGATGGTGCTGGGAGAACGGGATTATCTGGATGTGCGTCGATCCCCGCTCGTCGGGAGAGAACGGAAGGAGAGGAATGGACCAGTCGTTCGGAAGAATGACCGTGGTGGAGCTTCAGGACTATATCGCCTGGGCCAGGTATATGCAGGCGCAGCCTTATGTGGACGCCTCCCGCATTGCCGTGGACGGCTTTTCGTTCGGCGGCACAACGGTCGCGATGCTTGTGCTGCGGTATCCCCAATACTTCAGTTGCGGCATCGCGGGAGGCGGAGTGTATGACTGGACTCTGTATGATTCGGTCTATACGGAGCGTTTTATGGACACTCCGGAAGCAAATCCCGGGGGATATTCGGAGGCTTCCGTACTGCAACATCTGGAGAAGGGGGTTTCGCCGGAGTACAAACCCGGTTCGCTCAAACTCACTCACGGTACTGGAGACGACAACGTCCATTTCCAGAACACACTGCGTTTGATTGATGCTTTGCAACGCAAGGGATTGCTGTTTGACCTGATGATTTATCCGGACGGGATGCACGGCTATAAAGGAGCCCAGCACGAGCACGATCTCAAGGATGCGGCTGCGTTCTGGACGGAGCACCTGCTGGATTGAAACTATCTGCAGGCTGCCAGGAAATTGCCCTCGGGGGTGGAATATCCGAATATGTGAATGTCTCCCGACGGCTTCCTGATACCGAGCCTCGCACGGAGTTGGTCGCTGCTCATCCGGATGTTCTTGGCACTTACTTCCGCTGAATTGTATCTTTTGCCGAAGTCGTTGATATTCTTGTTGTTGAGTGGTACCACTTCAATGATATCGTAACATTTCAGAAATCCTTTGCACCCAAGTCTTGCCACATTGTCGGCTGAGCCCAGGTACAGGTGTGTGAAGGTGTCAGCCTTGACGAATCCGGCTTCCAGGCAGACTGCATCGTGGAATCCGGCTTTCAGGAGAACAGCCGTCGGCACGGCCAGAATAGCTCCGGGAACGGCTGCGGATGATGATATGCCTTGGTTATAGGTGACGTCCGGGTGTGAGGATGACGGTTTCGGCAGGTACGAATGGCTACCGTCTTTGTGGAGTTCTACTGCGGCGATCCGGCAATCTCCGTCATAAGCGCCGTCAATCAGGCAGAGCAGTTCCTTGCATTCGCCCTGGAGGCCCACAACTTGGATTTCTTTGAGGCATCGTTTGGATGTCGAACTTATATACGCTTGGGTTAATCTTTTGATAATAAGCGAAATGTCCGCCATCGGTGAAAGCTTTAGAAGAAGTCTTGGGGCAATGCCTGAGAGGATAGGTACAAGCTCAAGGACATTGGGGCTGCAGTCTTCGGGAAGGAAGACCTTTTTGCCGTCAGCGCCCCGGCGTGCGGGATCTATATAGACAATGTCGGGTCTGAATTGCCTGAGGGATTCGGACCACTGGCAGTTCAGGGCAGACACTTCGAAGTTCCGCACAGTCACGCCCTCCACGCCCAGCCTGTCGAAATTGATCCTTGCATTGTCTGCCAGAGCGGTATCCCTGTCATTGTACAGCACGCGCCCGAAACGCTTGCCGAACGCCCAGCAGTCTACGCCAAGACCGCCCGTGAGGTCTGCGATTGCGTATCCGGATGCGTCACCGCAAGAGCCCGTGCACATCGATGCCGCAACCTCCGACTTGTAAAGTGCCGCCGCTTCGGATGAGCACTGCTCCAGAGAGAGTGATGTGGGCACTCCGATGCCTTTGAGGGATGGCAGCTTGGATGCCACTTTGGAAGCCCTGTCATCGGACAGGCTCTGGAGTATGTCCGCAAAACTGCTTCTTGCCATTTATCTGAGTTCGTTGATTCTCCAAAGCAGGGATGACCGCGCCTGGCCGAGCGAGAGTCTTATGCCCCGCTGAAGCGCTTTGCCGCTCACCTGCCACACCCTTCCGCTGTCGTCATCTCGTATCTCATAACTCCTGCCGGCCTTCGCGAACGGGAGGGACACCGTATATGAGTCCTCCATACAGCGCTCCTGCCTGAACGCGGTAAGTATGCTTTCGCCAGTCGAGGGGTCGTTGTATGCCAATACGGTCCAACCTTCAGTATCCGTGGGGGAATGCCATTCGGACAACTGGTAGAAATCCTTGGTCAGGAGGTGCTTGCAACTGTTCCACAATTCAATGCTGCCGCTCATCCCTTCGAAGTCGAAGCAGGGGTTCTGGGATACCGGTGCGTTATAGTTCATCACCGGGAGCAGCGAAGCGCGGGTCACGTAGGTGTCGGGCGGTGTGACCATCTTGATGAGCATGTCCCCGACATCCTTGGTGCTGGCCCCGTGGAACGGTATCCATTTGCAGAACCCGCTGCTCTGTGACAGCCTCATATCCACTGTGGTGCGATCGTAGTCCGAACGGAGTATGGGGAAGCCTCTTTTCATTGCCTCGATGTCATTGCGCCCGCCTCCGGATGCGCACGAGTCGAGGAATGTGCACTTGCCCGTGCGGCGGCAGTATTCCAGTATCCTGTCCCACAGTTCATAATGGGCCTGTATCAGCCTGTTCTCGGTCATACCCGTCCTGGGAAGCCCGCAGGCGCTCTGGAGCCGGCTGTCAAGGAATGCCCATTTCTCACAGTGGTCTATGTTGTTGTCCTCTCTGTACAGGTCGATTCCGCAGGAGTCCATTACTCCGATGATACGGTCAAGAGTCCACTTGAAACAGTCGGGATTGCCGATATCCGAAGTTATCCATCCCATATCGGACCTGGACGCCCAGGAGCGGTCGTAACCGAAGTTGCGCACCAGCTCATCCACCATCGTCACCCTCTCCGGTTCGAACCACAGCAGGGTCTTCATCCCGAGCCTGTGGCACGCGTCATTGGACTTGCGCAGTGTGTTTCCTGGCCATTTCTCTTCGTCCGGCGTCCAGCTTCCCACCATCCACCAGCTGTCTCCGGATGTCCTGCCGTCAGGGTTGCAGTACCATCCTGCGTCAATCCATCTGAAATCCGGAATCAGATTATGGCTCTGCAGCGCCTCCAGAGTGCGCTGCCAGGTATAGTAGGTCTCCGAAGTGGAGCCGTCGCAGTTGGGCCGTCCGGTGTCCTGGGCGAAATTGAAGGTCCAGAACGGCTTGATGTCCGCTCCCGTCGAATCGGCCTTGGGAAGAATGTCCTTCATATACCAGGTTCTCCATTTGTTGACTCCGGCGTGCTCTTCGCGTCCTTTGTAGTCAAGCGCAACTACCAGCCCTGTCCTGACCTTTTCGCCTGGCATCAGGACGCTGCGGAAGCCGACGTTGGTCGCGGCCTTCACTTCGACGCCTCCGGTAACGGGGGTGAAACTGATGCGCCAGGTACCGGCCCATCCGAGAGCCAGTCTTGTGCCTCCGTTGCCGTGGACAAGGTCAAAATAAGGGAAAACCTTGTGGGTGGCCCTGCCGGTGAGGGATTCGAAGCGGACTGCCGCCGAATCCAGAGGGTGGCAGTATTGTTCGTAGAACGTGTCTATGTCGCCCAGACATCCCCTCAACATCGGCCTGCTTCCCCCGATGACGGTTTTCAGGGCATAGATGTCTTCGAGCACCGCGGATGGGGTGTCGCCGATATTTTCAAACCATACGGTGTATTCGCTCTCGTCGAATTCGGGGTCGGAGCGCCTTTCCGTACTGACTTTGACAGTACCGTCGATGATGCCTTCGAAGCCCTCGTAGACCTTGCCGTCGTATGTGAACTGGAAGGGCAGCACCGTTCCCGCAAGAGAGGCGAGTATCGAAAAGAAGATGTTCATAGGCCAAAATTAATTAAAAATTGCTAAATTTGGGGTATTGAAAGAATCTAAAGGAACGAACATATGGCAGATTACAGACAAGTGGCTCAGAACTGGCTGGACGGTGATTTCGACCAGAAGACCAAGATGCAGATAATCGAACTCCGCAACAACGATCCTGCGGGTTTCGAGGACGCTTTTTACAAAAATCTCGAATTCGGTACCGGCGGACTCCGCGGTATTATGGGGGTCGGCACCAACAGGATGAACAAGTATACTGTCGGTATGGCTACCCAGGGTCTTGCCAACTATATACTCAAGAATGCACCTTCAATCGAGGGAATGGACGTGAATGACATCAGGGTGGTCGTTTCCTATGACTCCCGCAACAACAGCAAGGAGTTCGCCCGCATCACAGCCGACGTACTCAGCGCCAACGGATTGCACGTATTCATATTCGACAATATAAGGCCCACACCCGAGATGAGCTACGCCGTGCGTCTCAAGAAGGCGGTGGCCGGCGTGATGATTACGGCTTCTCACAACCCCAAGGAATACAACGGCTATAAGGTGAGCTGGTCGGATGGCGGTCAGGTGACTTCTCCCGTGGACGTTGACATAGTGGCCGAGGTCGCCAGGATAACGGATCCCTCCATGGTGAAATTCAAGGCGGAGGAGAAGTGCGGTGAAGTGGAGCTTATGGGCAAGGAAGTCGATGAGATGTACCTCAATGACCTTATCAGCCTGTCTCTCACCCCGGATGCCTGCAAGCGCCATTCTGACCTCAAGATAGTGTACACGCCGCTTCACGGCTGCGGAGTGCGCCTTGTCCCCGAAATACTCGCGCGCAAAGGCTTCCGTAACGTCATACACGTGCCCGAGCAGGATATCTCCGACGGTAATTTCCCGACGGTGTATTCTCCCAATCCGGAGGAGCACTCGGCTCTCGAGATGGCTCTTGCCAAGGCGGAGGAGACAGGAGCCGACCTCGTGCTGGCCACCGACCCCGATGCCGACCGTATGGGCATTGCGGTAAGGGACAACGACGGTAAGATGGTGCTTTTCAACGGCAACCAGACGGCCTGCCTGATGACATATTACATCCTCACCAGGCGCAAGGAGCTCGGCACGCTCGGGGAGGGCAGGTATGTGATCAAGACCATAGTCACTTCCGAACTGATGGCGGACATCTGCAAATCCTTCGGAGTGCCTGTGTACAATGTGCTTACTGGATTCAAGTACATTGCGTCCGTGGTCAAGAGCCACGAACCCGACGGAGAGTTCATCTGCGGAGGCGAGGAGAGCTACGGCTTCAACGTGGGGCAGTTCGTGCGCGACAAGGATGCGCAGGTGAGCTGTATGACCATCGCCGAATGTGCTGCCTGGGCTGCTGATCAGGGCCTTACCCTCTATCAGCTGATGCAGAGGATATACAAGGAGTACGGGTACCGCAAGGAAGGTCTCGTGAGCGTTGTCCGCAAGGGAATATCCGGAGCCAAGGAGATAGAGGCGATGATGGTGTCTCTGCGCAACGATCCTCCCCGCGACCTGTGCGGCAGTCCCGTGGTCAAGGTCATAGATTATCTCGAGCCCGAGAAGACCGGTCAGCCCAAGTCCAATGTGCTGCAGTTCTTCAGCGAGTCCGGAGATGTGGTGTCGGTGCGTCCGTCAGGAACCGAGCCCAAGATCAAGTTCTATTTCAGTGCAGTCGGCGACGATGCCGATGCCAAGATAGAGGTGCTCAAGGCTCAGCTTTGCAAATAATCACTTCCCGCTGAATTCCTTACAGAAAGCGGATATGGGACACAGGGCGCAGGACGGTTTCTGCGCCCTGCATATATATCGCCCGTGAAGTATAAGCCAGTGGTGGGCGATGGGGCGTATGTCCTCCGGAATGTGCTTCTCGAGATCCAGCTCCACGGCCCTGGGGGTTTTGCCGCGCGAGAGTCCCAGACGGTGGGCTACCCTGAATACGTGGGTGTCGACGGCTATGACGGGCTTGTCATAAATAATGCTGGCAACGACGTTGGCGGTCTTGCGGCCCACGCCCGGCAGGGTCATCAGCGCATCAATGTCCGAGGGTACTTCTCCGTCGAACCGATCCACCACTCCGGAAGCCATTCCGGCCAGATGTGCCGCCTTGCTGTTTGGGTAGGAAATACTCCTGATGATAGGAAGTATGTCTTCGGGCGCTGCCTTGGCCAGATCCTTGACAGTAGGATATCTGTCAAACAGGGCCGGTGTGACCATATTGACCCTCCTGTCTGTGCATTGTGCCGAAAGAATCACGGCCACGATGAGTTCGTATGCGTTGCTGAAGACCAGTTCCGAACTGGCATCGGGGACATTGTTGCGGAAGTATTCGAGAATGCCCTCGTACCTGTCAGAAAGTCTCATTGCTGATTTCGACGCATTTTTCGTTGGCGCATATGAACACACGCCCGGGATAATTCTCAAAAATGGAGGTATTGTGTGTGACCATCAGGATGGCGGTACCCTGCTCACGGTTGATGGAATTCAACAGCTCCATTATCTCACTGGCGGTGAAACCGTCCAGATTGCCCGTTGGTTCATCCGCGAGTATGACCTTCGGATTGTTGAGAATAGCTCTTGCAATGGCTATGCGCTGCTGCTCTCCTCCCGAAAGATGATGCGGCATCTTATGGGCCTTGGTCTCCATTCCCACGTCCTTCAGTACCTTGTCAATACGCTCGTCGATTGCAGTCTGGCCCTTCCATCCGGTAGCTTTGAGCACGAATTCGAGATTGTCCCGCACGGTCCTGTCCATAAGAAGTTGGAAATCCTGGAACACCACTCCAATCGACCGCCTCAGGTAGGGGATGTCTTTGGCCCGAATGGTGCTCAAGTCGTATCCGCATACGGTGAAACTGCCGTCTCCGGGACGGTTCTCTGCCGTTATCGTCCTTATGATGGAAGTCTTGCCTGTGCCGACCTTGCCGACAAGGTAGACGAAGTCGCCCGCTTTTATCTCCATATTGAGATCGTAAATTACGGTCTCCTCTCCGTTGCGTATGTCAGCGTTATGAAATTTGATTATTGAATCCATAAAAATGAGCCCAAACTTCTACAAATATAGCGTAAAATTGAGTATATTTGTAAGATTAGAATTGATATTTTATGAGACACGGTCTTTCTTTGACGATTATGCTGGCCACTCTGCTGGCGTCGGGTGTTCAGACGTCGGCCTTTGGCCCCTACCACAAGGGACTGGTCCTGTTTGACAAGGGAATGTACAGCAGCGCCCGCAGTTGTTTCGAGGCTGCCGAAGACCCACTGTCAGATGCATACGCGGTGCTCTGTGCCGCAAGGATTTCGGCCCCGGACTATGAGGAATTGATGCGCAAGTACTTCGAAACCCATCCGGTATCGGTAATCGATCCTCTCCTGCACTGTCAGCACGGACTCAATCTTTTCGACAAGGGCGAATATGAAGCCGCGGCCTTCGAGTTGGAAGCCGTCGACGTGTCGGCTGTCGATGCTTCGCAGTTGCCCGAGCTCGTTTTCAAAAAAGGCTATTGTAGTTTCGTCTCGGGAGATTACGGGAGAGCGGCCGACTGCTTCAACGAAGTGGTGTCGATGCCGCGTTCATCCTATACGGCCTCTGCCGGATATTTCCTGGGCACCATAGCATATAATCTCAACGATTTCAAGGAGGCTGAGTCGTGGTTCGCCGGCTCCGCTTCAGATCCCAGATTCGCCGAACTCTCGGCGTTCTACATAGTTGAATGCCGGTTCATGCTCAAGGATTACGGTTTCGTGGTCAAGGAAGGAGTCAGACTCATGGAAACCGCTCCGGCCGAGCGCCAGTCAAGGCTGTCCAGACTCATCTCCGAGTCATATCTTGTCCTTGGAGACAAGAAGTCCGCCCTGGCATATTACCGTAAGGAGCAGTTCAGTAAGGAGTCTTTGACAAGGTCGGACTATTTTCACGCCGGATCCGTGCTCTATGCCGTTGCGGACTACAAGGGAGCCATAGAGAATTTCACGCTGATGACGGATAGGACCGATTCTCTTGGTCAGACCGCCAACTATCAGCTTGGCTATTCCTACATACGTACGGGCAACAAGGTCGCAGCTCTCGAGTCGTTCAATGAAGCCGCCAAGTTTCCCTACAACGCCGACATACGCGAGGATGCTGCTTTCAACTATGCCAAACTGGCATTTGACCTCAATCACGACAGCAACGGCTTCAAGGCTTATCTGGATACATATTCAACGAAGTCTAAAGGTGAGCTGATATACAGCTATATGGCGCTTGCCGACCTCTTCAACCGGGATTATGCCGGTGCCATCGAAGCGTATGGCAACATCGAGCACCTGGACGACGTGCAAGAGGCCAACTATATAAAGGCCAATTATCTGCGAGCGTGCCAGCTAATGGAAGCCCGGTCCTGGTCGGATGCGGTTCCCTTCCTCAAGGCGTCCGGATTCCACTACCCCAGGACTGATGGATTCAACCAACTGACCCGTTACTGGCTGGGACAGGCCTATTATCATACCGAACGCTACGACGAGGCTCTAAAGCTGTTCACTGACCTGTACAACCTGTCTGCATTCAACGGTCGGGGCGAGGGCGCCATGCTGCCCTATGACATAGCCTACTGCCATTTCAAACAGGATAACCTGAGCAATGCGGCAAGATGGTTCGACAACTACATCTCTTCGGGAGCGACATTCGCCCGCAAGGACGCACTCCTGAAGCGTGCCGACTGCGATTTCCTCCGCCGGGACTACGCCGCTGCCGCCGCCGCATACGGCAGGGTGATGGATGAGTTCAAAGACGTCAACGATATCTATCCATATTTCCGTCAGGCTCAGTCATATGGTTTGGCGGGGGACAAGCGCAGGAAGTTGGAAGTGCTCTCTGCAGTGCGTAACGCCGACAAGAGTGCCCCGATGTACTCGGAGGCCCTGTACGAACTCGGCAGATCTTATCTGGACCTCTCTGACTATAAGTCCGCCACCGAGTCTTTCAATGCCCTGCGCAGGGATTCGTCCGACAGCACTTATGTGGCCAGGGCGCTGATAGGACTTGGAATGGTCGCACGCAACAACGGCAAATATGACAATGCTCTCCAGCATTACAAGTCCGTCATCGAAATGATGCCGGGAAGCGAATATGCTCAGGACGCGCTTCTTGCCATCGAATCCATCTACCAGAGCAAGAAGCAGCCCGAACTCTACCTGGCTTATCTTGAGGCCAGCAAACTCAATGTCAACAAGACCCCAGAAGAGAGGGCTGCAATGTATTTCAATACGGCCGAACAGGTGTTCCTCTCTGAGAATTATGCCAATGCGGCCGGTCTGATGGAGACTTATCTGAAGAACTATCCCGCAGGAGCCTCAAGGGGAGAAGCTACATTCTACCTTGCCGAGTCTTACAAGGCCCTCGGCAATCCCGAGAAGGCCTGCTCCTTCTATGCCCGGGTGCCTTCACTGCTGGGCGAGGGTCCTTTCGTGGAGTCCTCCCTTCTCAATTCGGGCAATATCAACTACAGTCTCGAGCGTTACGAGGAGGCGTACAAGGCATATTCCACCTTGCTGACCGATGCCAGGATCGATGACAACAGGACAGTTGCCAGAGCCGGTATGATGCGCTCGGCATATCGTGCCGGCCGCTTCGAGGATGCGGTATCGGCCTGCGGGTCGGTCGAGGGGACTGAGTCGGACTATATCAAAGCCAAGTCGCTTCTTGCGCTGAGCCGACGTGACGAGGCGATGCAGACATTCCGCAAACTGGCCGCCGAACCTGACGGAGCGGAAGGGGCCGAGGCTGCATTCCTGCTGATCCAGGATGCATTCGACAGGGCGGATTATGACGCTGTCGAGAGAGGTGTGTACGACTTCGCGGGCAAGGGAGCGTCCCAGAGCTACTGGCTGGCAAGAGCATATCTCGTGCTGGGTGACAGTTTTGCGGCAAGGGGCAACAAGGCTCAGGCCCGGGCCACATATGAGAGCATCAGGGATGGGTACCGGCCTGCGGAAGGGGATGATGATATGAAGGACAATGTTAACGTGCGTATCCAGAGACTTCAAAACGACAACTGATTATGAGAAGAATAACTACATCTTTGTGCGCGCTCTGCGTGGGCCTGAGTCTGTCGGCCCAGAATATCAACCAGACCGTCAGCATCACCAATACCTACAAGTCAGGTGTCGGAGATATCGAGAAGATGTCTATGGAGCCAGGACTTCCTGATACGGTCACCGTATTCGACTATCATTTCGACTATTCTGTGTTCGACACGCCCTACAGGGGTGCGTTCGAATTTATCCCATATTCAGTCAGACTCACCCCGCAGAGCTCGGATCCGGGAGCGCACAGGCTGTATGTCAGCGCAGGTGCGGGCTATGGGTTGTATCCCGAACTCAAGGCGGTCTGGACGCCTTCTCTTAAAGCCGGCGGATTAGGTATCGACGTTTTCCAGGATTTCAACGGATACTACGGCAAATACCGCACCGTACGCAGGAACATCGACAATTATCCGATGTACACCACCAAGGGTGAGAGATATACCGGTTATGATTTTGACGAGACGTTCGGACTTGAGGGCAGGTACGTGGCCGAATCTTTCGAGACCAGTGCCGCCGTCGCCTACAACGGCATATTCAACCGGGATGAGCAGATTCTCAATTCCTTCAATTCCATAGTGGCAAATGCCTCAATCAGGCGTCGCGGCGGGGAACGCGGAGTGTTTTATTATGCCGCCGACCTCAAGCTGGATTTCGCATCAGACAATCTCAGCCACCCTTATCAGAGCAATGTGCTCCGGCAGGGAGACGTTGATCTCTCGGTGACGGTCGGTCCCAAGGTCAGCGAGCGCTTCGGGCTTATGATTGACGGTCGCATCAAGGTCGTGACATACGGCAACGCACCCGATTTCGCCCGCAATTATCTGGGATATGCAGTCACTCCCCATATCGAACTTGCCCTGGGGCCCGTTGACCTGTATGCCGGTGTCAAACTGGACGGTGCAGGCAGTTTCAATGTGGCTCCCGACGTGCACGCGTCAATGTTCCTTGCCGACAACAGAATCAAACTTAGCGCTGCGGTTACAGGAGGAACAGTGTTCAATACATACGCGGATATGCGGCGTACCTGTCACTGGTACTGTCCCGCATATTCAGAAGCCCTTCGCAACGGGGTCGAGAGGATCAATGCCAGTCTGGGCATCGAGGGAAGCATCCTGAAACATCTCCAGTACAAGATCGACGGAGGATGGGCATCAGTGGCCGATATGCCGGTATGGGCGGTGGTCAACCTCTCCGACGGTCTCAACCCCAGAATGGATTTCGCGGCATACAATTATTCGTTCGCGAATCTGGCTCTCGCCTGGAAATCTTCACGCGTTGACGTGGATGGAGCCCTGCATTTCAAGAAAACCTCCCTGGGAGGCGGCGCAGGGGTGTTTGACCTGCCTCTTCTGAGCGGTGAACTCAAGGGCTCGTACAACTGGGCGAAGCGTATATACGCCGGCTTGAGTGTGGCCGGAGCCACCGCGCGCAGGAGCGTTGTCAGTGGCAGGGAACTCTTTATGGACGGGTATGTGGATCTGGGAGTGTTCGCCGAGTACAAGGTCAATACCAGGTGGTCCCTGTGGGTAAAGGGCGGTAATCTCCTCAATCAGACAATACAACTCTCGCCCATGCATGCGGAGAACGGAATAAGCGGTACGGCTGGAGTCAGTTTCTGTTTGTAAAAGTGATGAATTTTAAGTACATTTGCCTGATTATAAAAACAGCATTCAGTGATGGTGGAAACAGATGAGATGAAACAGGCGGAAGAACAGTATTCCGCAAACAGTATCCAGGTTCTGGAAGGCCTCGAGGCCGTCAGGAAACGCCCTTCGATGTATATTGGCGATATCTCCGAGCGGGGATTGCACCATCTTGTATATGAGGTCGTGGATAACTGTATCGATGAAGCCATGGCCGGTTTCTGCGACACGGTGGACGTAAAGATACTTGAGGACAATTCCATACTGGTCAGGGACAACGGCCGCGGTATTCCCACGGGTATGCACGAGAAGGAGCACCGCTCCGCCCTGGAAGTCGTTCTTACCGTCCTTCACGCGGGCGGCAAGTTCAACAAGGACAGCTACAAGGTGTCCGGCGGTCTTCACGGTGTGGGTGTGTCCTGTGTCAACGCCCTTTCCGACGCCCTTACCGCTGAGGTTCACCGCGAGGGCAAGGTGTTCAGGCAGAACTATTCCAAAGGCAAGCCGCTAGGCCCCGTTGAAGTTGTGGGTGAGTGCTCCGATACCGGTACCACCATCACCTTCCACCCTGACGCCACGATATTCACCCAGACCATAGTCTACAAGTATGACACTCTGGCAGCCCGTCTGCGTGAACTCGCCTTCCTTAACAAGGGCATACGCATCACTCTCACCGATATGCGCGATCTTGTGGATGAATTCGCCAAGGATCCCGAGACAGGGGAGTCCAAGGCTACCGGCAAACAGGTATACCGCTCCGAGGCGTTCTTCTCAGAGAAGGGTTTGAGCCAGTTTATCGATTACCTCGATGCCGGTGCGGAGCATCTCATCCCCGAGCCTGTATGCGTGTCTTCCGACAAGATAATCCCCATCGACATAGCTCTCCAGTACAACAACGGCTATTCCGAGAAGGTGTATTCTTACGTCAACAACATCAACACAATAGAGGGGGGAACCCATCTCCAGGGATTCAAGATGGGTCTCAGCAGGTCTCTGAAGAACTATGCTGACAAAAACAACCTCCTTTCCAAACTCAAGGACCCTCTTGCTCCCGAGGACTTCAGGGAGGGCCTCACGGCCGTGATATCCGTCAAGGTTGCAGAGCCTCAGTTCGAGGGTCAGACCAAGACCAAGCTCGGCAACACCGAGGTGACTTCCGCTGTCTCCCAGGCAACGTCCGCCGCAATGGACGCTTATCTTGAGGAGAATCCCAAGCTTGCCAAGCTCATAATCGAGAAGGTCGTACTTGCCGCCACGGCACGCGCTGCCGCAAGGAAGGCCCGTGAGATGGTACAGCGCAAGACGGTGATGACCGGCGCCGGAATGCCCGGCAAACTTGCCGACTGCTCCGAGAATGACCCCGAGAAATGCGAACTCTTCCTTGTGGAGGGAGATTCCGCAGGCGGTACCGCCAAGCAGGGCCGTGACCGCAAGTACCAGGCAATCCTTCCTCTTCGAGGCAAGATTCTCAATGTGGAGAAAGCCGTGGAGAGCAGGGCATTCGAAAGCCAGGAAATCCAGAATATCTATACTGCTCTGGGAGTCAAGGTCGCCATCGAGGACGAGACAGGCGAGAAACATATGGACCTCAGCCGTCTCCGCTACCACAAGGTCATAATTATGACCGATGCCGATGTCGACGGATCGCATATTGCCTGCCTTATCCTGACATTCTTCTTCCGCTATATGTTCGACCTGATCAAGAACGGATACGTCTATCTTGCCACACCTCCGCTTTATCTCGTGAAGAAGGGCAAGGAGGAGATATATTGCTGGACGGAGGAACAGCGCGAAGAAGCGGCCCTCAAACTCGGCAAAGGCTCGGACAAGGGATATACGGTGCAGCGCTACAAGGGCCTCGGTGAGATGAGTGATGTCCAGCTCTGGGAGACAACCCTGAATCCCGAGAAGAGACGTCTCCGCCAGATTACCATAGAGAATGCCGCCCAGGCCGAGAGGACATTCTCGATGCTTATGGGAGATGATGTACCTCCACGCCGTCAGTTCATAGAAGAGAATGCGCATTACGCAAATATTGACGCCTAGGTTCAAGCGCATCTTCCTGCCTGCTTTCATCGCCGTGGTCCTTCTTACCATAGCGATGCCTAAGACCGCGCGTTTTGGATATGACTACCGCAAAGGCTCCCCGTGGAAATATGAGGACCTTGTGGCGCAGATGGATTTCCCAATATACAAAACGGATGACCAGCTTGTCCAGGAACGTCTCGATGCCGGGACAGTGACTGTGCCGTATTACCGTATGTCTGATCAGGTCAGGTCCGACATGCTCGATGATATCGGTATGCTGCCCCTGTCAGCAGGGCAGAAGTATGAGCTGTCCGCGCTTCTCGGCTCCATTTATGACAGGGGAGTCGCTGCGTCTGCACCCGAGTCGGAACTCATCTACATACAGAAAGGTAAGCGGGCGGACAAATATCCTTCTTCCGAAATCCACGTCGTGAAGGATGCCACCGAACTCTTCTTGGCGGCACTCAGGCGCATTGCGGGGGACAATCTGACGGATTCGCTTCTCAACAGCCGCAGATTAGAGCTTGCCCCCAATCTTGTGTATGACAAGGAAACCACTGACCTGGTGTCGTCGGCGGCCGACCTGAGTGTATCGCCCACCCTCGGTTATGTGTCTTCCGGCAGCCTGATAGTGTCGGAAGGGGAATTGGTGACCGCGGAAGTGGCGCAGATACTCGATTCCTACAAGAGAGAGTATGAGCACAGTCTAGGCTTCAGCCATTCGGGCTTCCTGCAATGGATGGGTTGTCTGGTGATTTCCCTATGCCTGGTGCTCCTGCTGCTCGTCACTATTCAGTTCACCTTCCCGGCAGTTCTGTCCGGATGGAGGAGATATTCCTACATAATGACTGTCTTCACTCTTTGCTCGACAGTCACCCTGCTTGTATCCAGATTTATGGATATGTGGGTGTGTGCAGTGCCTTTCACTATGTCGGCAATCTATCTCCAGGCATTCTTCAAGAACAGGGAGATAGCCCCCATATATGCCGTGTCGCTGATACCTGTGCTGCTGTTTGTGCCCAATGGAGCCGCAATGTACGTAATGTTCCTGCTGGCCGGTTTCGTGGCCATATTGATGTTTACACGCTTCCAGAGGGGATGGCAGCAGTTCCTGACCGCTTTTGTCACCTTCCTGGTGCTGGCCCTGTTGTTCCTGGCCTTCTATATGATGGATTTGTTCTCAGGCAACATAATAAGTACACTCGCGCTGCTCTTCCTGGGCTCGATTCTGACCGTATGTCTCTATCCTCTCACATTCCTGTTCGAGAAGATATTCAACCTGATATCCGTGACGCGGCTCGTGGAGATGTGCGACTCTTCCAATCCTCTGCTGCACGAGCTCGAACTCAAGGCTCCCGGAACATTCCAGCATTCTCTTCAGGTAATGAATATGGCCGATGCCGCCGCAAGGGCTGTCGGAGCACACGTACAGCTTGTGCGTGTAGGGGCGCTCTACCACGATATTGGCAAGATATGCAATCCTCTCTGCTTCGTCGAGAACGAGTCGATACTTTCGGTTGAACGCGAGGGGTATCACAGCAGACTCACACCGGCCCAGAGCGCATCGGATATCATAAGGCACGTGACCGACGGGGTTCTTCTGGCCAAGAAGTACGGTTTGCCTTTCATTGTCCCCGATTTCATCCTGTCCCATCACGGCACCACCACCGCATCATATTTCTTCAACAAGCATCTTGAAGCCGGTGGAAGCCCTGAAGACGTGACCGAATTCACATATCCCGGACCCAGGCCCTTCTCCAAGGAGCAGGTCATTCTGATGCTTTGTGACGGCATAGAGGCAGCTTCACGCACGCTCAAGGACTATTCGCCCGATTCCTTCGACAAGTTTGTCGAAAGGATGGTGGCTTCAAAACTCGAAGACGGACAATTCGAGAACGCTGATATCTCGCTAAGCGAGCTCGGCATCATCAAGCAAACACTCAAGAATTATCTGGCGCAGATGTATCACGCCCGTATAGAGTATCCTAAGGAAATAAAGACAAAAACTACTAAAATATGGAAATCAAAACAAAAAAATCAGACTCGTTGAATGTTGAACTGACCATCACCGTGGCAGCTGCGGATTACGCGGACAGGGAGAAGAAGAAACTTAACGAACGCCGCCGTACGGCTGAGTTCAAGGGATTCCGCAAGGGAATGGTGCCCGCCTCCCTCATCAAGAAGGTATATGGCGGCGAATGCCTTGCCGATGCAGTCAACGACGTGCTTGGCGAACAGATTCAGAAGTATATCGATGACAACAAGCTCAATATCCTGGGCGAGCCTCTCACCAGTGAGAAGCAGCAGGAGATAGAGTGGGTCAGCGGCAATGACTTCACATTCGTGTTCGACCTCGGACTTTCGCCCGAAATCAAGCTGGACGTAGTCAAGGAGGATACCGTTAATGAGTATCAGGTCTCCGTGGCTGCCGCAGACAAGAAGTCAATGGCGGAGAACCTCAAGAAATATTACGTCGAGAAGAAAGAAGAGAAGACTGATGAGGAAATAGACAAAGAGGTCACCGAGCGTCTCAAGGGCCAGCTCAAGCAGGAGGCAGACTGGAGGCTCACCAAGGATATCCGCGACTATTTCGTAAAGAAGGCGGGAGTCAAACTTCCCGAAGATTTCCTCAAGAGATGGCTTTTCGTCGCCAACAAGGGCAAGGTATCCCAGGAAGACGTCGAGAAGGAGTTCACCGGATTTGCAGAGGACTTCAAGTGGCAGCTTGTCCGCGGCTTCCTTATGAAGCAGTTCGGGCTTAAGATAGAGCAGAAGGACATCACAGATGCAGCCGAGGCCTTTGTAACATACCAGTATGCAATGTACGGAATGGGCAATGTCCCCGCCGAAATCATCAAGGATGCCGTCAATAACGTGCTCTCAGACCGCCGTCAGGTGGAGAACCTCGCAGAACAGGTTGAAGACCGCAAGGTCCTTGAGAAGATCAGGGAGACCATCACCCTCAAACCCGTCAAGATCACTTCTGCCAAGTTCCGCGAACTCAAGTAATGCCTACAGCTGCGCCCAAAATTCCGACTCCCCGCGAGATCAAGGCTCATCTTGACCAGTATGTCATCGGTCAGGACAGGGCCAAGAAGGTGCTGTCCGTTGCAGTCTACAATCACTACAAGAGGATTCTGCACAATCTTGTGGAACGGCCGCAGGACGAGGTCGAACTGGAGAAATCCAATATTCTTCTCGTCGGCCCTACCGGTACCGGCAAGACACTGCTGGCCAAGACTATAGCCAAGATGCTGATGGTGCCGTTCACCATTGTCGACGCCACTGTCCTGACTGAGGCCGGCTATGTGGGTGAGGATGTGGAGAGTATTCTGTCCAGACTGCTTCAGGAATCGGACTACGATCCCGCACAGGCCGAGATGGGAATAGTCTTCATAGACGAAATCGACAAGATTGCCCGCAAGAGCGACAATCCCTCGATTACCAGGGACGTGTCCGGTGAAGGTGTACAGCAGGCCATGCTCAAACTTCTCGAAGGCAATGTGGTGAACGTGCCGCCCCAGGGCGGCCGCAAGCATCCCGACCAGGAATTCATCCATATCAACACCGAGAACATCCTGTTCATCTGCGGCGGCGCCTTCGAAGGCATTGAGCGCAAGATAGCCCAAAGGCTCAACACCCAGGTCATCGGTTTCGATTCCGACCGCAGGCAGGCTGTCGACAAGGACAATCTTCTGCAGTACGTCGAGGCTCAGGACCTGCGCTCCTACGGTCTCATTCCCGAAATCATCGGACGTCTTCCGGTCATAACCTATCTTGACAAACTTGACAGAAAGGCATTGAAGAACATTCTCGTAAAGCCCAAGAACGCCATCATCAGACAGTACCGCAAGATGTTCGAACTCGACGGCAAGACACTTGAAATAGACCCAGGGGTTCTTGACCTCATTGTGGACACCGCCATCGAAAGAGGATTGGGCGCCCGCGGACTCAGAAGCATTTGCGAACAAATAATGACCGACGCGATGTATGAAGCGCCGTCATCCAAGAAATCAACTTATAAAATCGACGTTGAATACGCCAGACAAAGATTATGAAAAACGTATTGATCATTGGTTCAACAGGCCAGATCGGATCGGACCTGACCATGAAACTCCGCAGAGAGATTCCCGAAGGTAAAATAATTGCGGGCTACATTCCCGGATTTGAGCCCAAGGGCGAGCTTCTCGAGTCCGGTCCCGCAGAGGTTGTCAACGTGTGCGACGGCAAGCAGATAGCAGACGTGGTCTCCCGCTATAAGGTGGACACTGTCTACAATCTCGCCGCCCTGCTCTCCGCTACCGCCGAGAAATTCCCCCTCAAGGCCTGGGATATCCAGATGAACGGTCTTATCAATATCCTCGAGGTGGCGCGCGAGCAGAAATGTGCCGTCTTCACTCCGTCAAGCATCGGAGCTTTCGGCCCCTCCACTCCTCACGTCAATACCCCTCAGGATACTATTCAGAGGCCCAAATCAATCTACGGTGTAACCAAGGTCGCCACTGAGCTGCTGTCGGATTACTACTTCAACAAGTACGCTGTCGACACCCGTTCAGTCCGTTTCCCCGGTCTCATCTCCTACACGACTCTTCCCGGAGGCGGTACCACCGACTATGCCGTCGAGATATACTATGCAGCCATCAAGGGTGAAGAGTACGTATGTCCAATCGGCGCCGGTACCTATATGGATATGATGTATATGCCCGATGCGCTCAGGGCCGCAGTCGAGATAATGCAGGCCGACCCCGACAAGTTCGAGCACCGCAATTCGTTCAACATCGCTTCGATGAGCTTCGAACCAGAGGAACTTGCAGCAGCCATCCGCAAGTACATCCCTACACTCAAGCTCCGCTACGAAGTGGACCCCGTCCGTCAGCACATAGCCAACAGCTGGCCTGACAAGATGGATGACAGTTGCGCGCGCAAGGAATGGGGATGGAAGCCGGAGTATGACCTGGACTCCATGACCCGCGACATGATCGGGCATCTCAAGATCAAACTTGGCAAATAAAAATCGCATATGACCCGTAAACTCCTATCCGTCCTTGTCCTGCTGACACTCTGCCTTGCAGGTTTCTGTCAGTCACGAGATACGCTCAGAGTCCTTGCCATCGGCAACAGCTTCTCCCAGGATGCAGTCAACCAATACCTCCACGAGATAGCAGAAGCGGATGGACAGACAATCATCATCGGCAATCTCTACATCGGAGGCTGCACCCTCGAACGCCATTACGGCAATGTCCTTGACGGCAAGGAAGAATATATCTACTACAAGGTGGGTACGGACGGCGAACTTGTCGCGCACAAGGGCGCTGACATATACAAGGGTGTATTCGACGAGAAATGGGACGTAGTCACTCTCCAGCAGGCCAGCGGCTATTCGGGTCTTATTATGTCCTATGAACCGTATCTCGGCGAGCTTGTACGCTACATACGCAAGAATGTGCCCGGGGCCAGACTGATGTGGCATCAGACCTGGGCCTATGCAAAAAACGCCGTACACGGTCATTTCATGCACTACGGCAACAGCCAGAAGGATATGTATGAGAGTATCCTCCGCTGTTCGTCATATGCCTGCGGCAAGTACGGAATGGGCATCATCCCGTCGGGAACCGCAATACAGAATGCGCGCCGTTCGCCTCTTCTGGACAATCTCAACCGTGACGGCTTCCACCTTGGATACAAGGTCGGCAGATATATTGCCGCCTGTACCTGGTACGAGGCCCTTTTCGGAAAGTCCGTCGTAGGCAATGCCTTCTGCCCCGAAGGTGTGCGTCCCCATCAGAAGGAGATAGCGCAGAATGCCGCCCACCGCGCCGTGGCGAAGCCTTTCGGCATCTCCAAAATGTGGGATTTCGAGCCTAAGGAGTATATGGATGAATCCAGAGTGCCCGAATACACTCTTCCCGATCCTTTCACTATGGCTGACGGTACACCGGTACGCAACCGCAGCCAGTGGATTGGGAAACGTCGTCCCGAACTTCTGCAGCTCTTTGCGGAAGAGGAGTATGGCACCTCGCCCAAGGGTCCTGCTGAAGGTATGCACTTCGAGGTGCTCCGCACCGTGGATACACTTTACGGAGGCAGGGTCAAGGCCAGAGAAATAGTCGTATACTTTGCCTCTGACTGCAAGAATGCCATCAGAATGATCGAATTCCTTCCCGCTGACGCTCAAGGCCCCGTTCCCGTCTTTCTCGGGATGAATTTCAAGGGCAACCACAGCTTGACGACAGAGGATTGGGTATCTCTTCCCACCAAGAAGCAGCTCTCTTCGTACGCCGTTTATGACTGGACCGAAAGAGGTTCACGTGCAGTCCGCAACGGTAAGCCCGGCAGATGGGATGTCGAGAAAATAATATCCAGAGGATATGGCCTGGTCAGTTACTATTACGGTGACGTCACGCCGGATTTCGACGAGGGACTTGACAGGGGAGTGCACCGCTATTTCAAGGATTCCGGCTACACCTGGAAGGCCATAGGAGCCTGGGCCTGGAGTCTGAGCCGTGCCCTGGACTATCTTGAGACGGATCCTGACGTGGATGCCTCCAAAGTCGCAGTTTTCGGACATTCCAGACTTGGCAAATCGGCACTATGGGCCGGAGCTCAGGATGAAAGGTTCGCTATGGTAATCGCCAACGAGGCCGGATGCGGCGGTGATGCCCTGTCGATGCGCCACTATGGCGAGACCATCCAGCTCATAAACTACCATTTCCCGCACTGGTTCTGCGACAATTTCTGGAAATATAACGAAAACGAAGCCGCTCTGCCCTTTGACCAGCACGAACTTCTGGCGCTCATCGCTCCAAGGCCTCTGTATGTATGCAGCGCCCAGGATGACCAGCATTCCGATCCCAAGGGACAGGAGCTTGCAGCTCAGGAGGCGGCAAAGGTCTATGCCCGTTTCTGGGGAGCCAAGGCCGCTTCGAAGGTAGGATATCACACAAGGGAAGGCAAGCACGACGTAACCCCCGAAGACTGGGATCACTTCCTCGACTTTGCGGACAAATATCTTAAGTAGTCCGGCTACTTCCTGTAGAAACCCCAGAACTCGTCTCTCTCCCAGTCAGCAGGGAATCCCATAGAGGCGAGTTCTTTTGTACCTATCAGGGGGAAATTGTCAATCAGGCTCTTGAGCCGGGCCGCAAAGGTGTTGGCAGGCTTTACTGTATTCTGAAGATATTGTATCACGCAGAGCGTATAATACACGTTGGCTGTCATGCTCTCCTTGACTTTGGGGAAACGGTTGCGGGGTTTCTCCGGTATTCTGGCCCGGACTGTCAGGGTGTGGTTCCAAAGCCGGCCGTGATGGGCGCAGATATTGCGGATGTACACGATATGCCTGATCCAGGATGCGAACGTGCGTGCATCAACGCCATAATATGACGCCATCCTGTCCTTTATCGGTCCGTCCTTCATCTCATCGTAAATCATACTGAGGGTGCCCATCGAGGTTGCTTCTAGAGTAAGCCAGGAAGGGGGGAATTCGTTGGAATACTTAGCCCTGAAACTTCTGATTGCATCCACGTCCGACCGTTCCACCTCGCGCTTGATGCCTTTGAGAAGATACCTGTGGCTCGAGGCATTGCGGAAGTGGTCCGGATTGGTGAACCAGTATCCGTTCTCCGTGCCGTTGACCGCATAGGCAATATGGGTACGTATGGAGATTTCAACCTTCTCGAGCTCGTGAAACACCAGCTCCCTGAGTCTCCGGTCGAATCCGTAGTAGGCATAAGCCTGGCCGAAGGTGGCTCCGGGCCTGAACTTGTGCGTCGAACGGTCCGCCATCAGGGGCACCAGGTAAGCCTTGAAGCGGGAGTAACTTATGTTGTGCAGAGTATGGATGGCAGCTTCCTCGTCCTCTATGTCAAGGCCCTGCTGCCTCAGCATACGGATAATGTCTTCAATCGGGAAGGCATTGCCTGTGTACAGCGGTTTCATCTTTTCGCTCCTAGATGTTGTTCGATATATTTCAGTCTGGGATTATTGACATTGGTCCGCCACCAGTCCTTGTACTGCTCAGGTACGCGGGCCTCCCAATGGTTGCGGTAAGGACAGGTGACAACCTGTACGGGACCGGTTATGACATTGATTCCTGAAAATACTTCAGAAGGAGGGCAGCAGGTGTCCACAAGACCTATCTCCACGAAAAAACTCGCCTTGCAGCCCCCGGCCAGCAGCGCGCAGTCAAAATAGGGGGCAATCTCCAGCACCCGTCTTGCGCTTCTTGCCGTAGCCGGGAATTCCTGGCTGTCCATATATGGCGAGGTGGGGGTCTGTATCCCGCTGTGCTCCAAAGGCCAGGGCCAGGCATCGTTCCTGCCAAGCAGAGCTCCTCCGTTGCCGACCATTGCGGGTACAGTCACGACCACATCGGTCACACGGCTGTCAATTCCAGCCAGAGCCACGGACTGCGCTCCTCCCTGACTGCCACCCATCACCATAACCCTCTCGCCATCCCAGGCAGGGTCCCGGGTGATGTAGTCCAGACCGCGTACGGCACGCAGTATCATAGTGCGGAAATAATAATCCTCCCGGCTTTCGAGAGGCCGTCCCGAGTAATCCAGCAGCCTGCCGTTCTCCAATTCCCTGTAATATTCTTCGTCCGCATCGTTCAGCATTCCGTGGGCGTTGAAGTCAAACACGATGGCTCCCATTTCTGAGAGTTCCACAGCATCCCCGGCCTTGGCGCGGCACCACAGCCCTGCCACTCCCGCAGAATGGAACTTGATGAGTATGGGCAGAGTGCCGGGAGCGGCATCTCGCGGCTTGGCTACATATCCTCTCACGGGGATAGAATCAATGCTGCTGACTGTGACTTCATAACATTCCGTATGTCTGGCGGTGTCATCATCAAGTACGACAGGTCTGACCTGCGCCTCCATAGGACGGCGTCTGAGCTTCCTTATCTGGGAATCCCAGTACCGGTGCAGGTCTGAGGGAGCCTTGAATCCCGGCTCGAATCCATCTGGAGCCACTACATAGCCGATTCTGAATGCATCTTCAGATTGGTCGACATTGAAGTAGTGCTCCCGGGGAGTGGTACCCTCAGGACGGAATTCAAGCATTACCGCGACGGGTTTACCGCGTCTGTCGGTATACAGGGTGCGCGGAGCGTCCACTCTTCCCACCGGGGTCGTGAGCAGCCGTATGCCGTTCTCATATACCGTCATCTCCAGGGATTTGTCATAGTCTCCAATGGGAATTGCACTGACAATGACAGTATCTCCTGCCGCATAGACGCCGTCAGCGTGATTGAGTTCGATGCGCAGGTCCGTGTCAATCCTGACACCCGCAAAGGAGGGAATGCCGGCGGTGATGCCTGCCGCCAGCACTATCATTGTTATCTGCCGTTTCAACATACTGCAAATTTAGTCATTCTTAATAAATAACCCGGTAATCATTGCCTGTCTTGTCCTGACTTTGCAAATTTTTCTATCTGTAAATATGGGAATTGTCAGATGCTGATATCTGCCGGATTTTTTGTAATTTTGAGTTTCAGTTACAAGACGGATATGAAGGATATCTACATAAATTTCATAGCTGACAGGCTTCAGCGCAAGCCCTGGCAGATAGAGAATTGCGCCGACCTCTTCGAGGAAGGCGACACGATCCCGTTCATCAGCCGCTACCGCAAGGAGAAGACCGGTGCGATGGACGATGCCGAAGTGGCCGAAGTGAAGCATTGGGTGGACGTGTTCGCCGATATGGAGAAACGCAAGGAGACCGTTCTGACCACAATAGACGAAGCCGGGGCCCTTACTCCCGAACTCAGGTCAAAGATAGAGAACTGCGTGTCTGCCACCGAGCTTGAAGATATATACCTGCCCTACAGACCCAAGCGCCGTACCCGTGCCACGATGGCCAAGGAACTCGGATTGGAGCCTCTTGCGGACCTGATGTGGAACGTCAGGACCCGAGATCCCCGCGCTTCCGCCGCAGCATTCGTCAAAGGCTCGCCCTCTATGAAAGCGGCAGGCAAACCCGGTGCCGAAGATGTGGATGCGGCTCTCGCAGGTGCCCGGGACATTGTGGCCGAACGACTCAGCGAGACAGCCGTCATAAGGGAGAATCTTCGTGCCGTCTTCCGTGCCAGGCGCATAGAAGCCAAAGTCACCAAAGCCGGCAAGGAATCACCCGAAGCGGACAAGTACCGGAGTTATTTCGCGTTCTCTATGCCCTTGAACCGGATACCTTCACACAATCTGCTGGCCATTCTCAGAGCCGAAACCGAAGGCTACCTCTCGACTGGTCTCGATACTGATGCCGACAAGTGCGGCGCAAAGATATACTACGACTTCTGCCAGCAAAAGGGATATCCCTCCGCCGCTCTTGCCGATCAGATCAAGGAAGCGGTCGCCGACTCGTTCAAAAGACTGCTTGAGCCGAGCATAAGCGGGGAAGTCATACGCGAGGCCAAGGCCAGGGCGGATGCCGAGAGCATCAACGTGTTCGGTGAGAATCTCCGTCAGTTGCTCCTCGGCGCCCCAGTCGGGCAGAAGCGCACAATGGCAGTGGACCCCGGCTTCCGTAACGGATGCAAGATCGCCTGCCTTGACGAAAGGGGAGGCCTGCTGTATCACACGATAATCTACCCTCATCCTCCTCAGAGCGAGAAGGTCAAATCCCTGGTCTCAGTACAGGAGATGCTTGAGAAATACGGCATTCAGGCTGTGGCCATCGGAAACGGCACCGCAAGCCGCGAGACTGAGGAATTCTTCCGCAAGGTCTCTCTTCCCGAAGGATGCAAGGTGTGGACCGTCAGCGAGGACGGCGCTTCCATCTACTCGGCTTCCGAAGTTGCCCGGAAAGAATTCCCTGACGAGGATGTGACTGTCAGGGGTGCCGTGAGCATAGGCCGCCGTCTGATGGATCCGCTTGCCGAGCTTGTCAAGATAGATCCCAAGAACCTCGGTATTGGCCAGTACCAGCACGACGTGGACCAGACTCTTCTCAAAGAAAGACTGGACAATACGGTCGAATCCTGCGTCAACGCCGTGGGAGTCAACCTCAATACTGCCAGTCCCTATCTGCTGGCCTACGTGTCCGGTATCGGACCTGCTCTGGCCGAAAACATAGTAGCCTACAGGACTGAGAACGGAGGATTCAAGGCAAGGGCCGAACTCAAGAAGGTTCCCCGTCTGGGCGCAAAGGCATTCGAGCAATGCGCAGGATTTCTCCGTATCAGGGGAGCCGCCAACCCCCTTGACAATTCGGCCGTGCATCCCGAGTCCTATGCCATAGTGGACCAGATGGCTTCATCTCTCGGAGTCAGGACGGAAGAACTGGTAGGCAACCGCGAACTGATCGACAGGATCGAAGCGGAGCGTTTCGTGACACCCCGGGCCGGTCTTCCCACAATCAACGACATACTCAAGGAACTTGCCAAGCCCGGTCTTGACCCCCGCGAGCAGGCTGCCGAATTCTCCTTTGCGGACGACATTCACGAAATAGATGACCTGAAGGTCGGAATGGAACTGCCCGGCATCGTGACCAACATCACCAACTTCGGAGCTTTCGTGGACATAGGCCTTCACGACAACGGTCTGATACACGTATCACAGATGGGACCCAGAGGAGTCGACCCGACCAAGGTAGTGAAGCTCCATCAACAAATAAAGGTCTGCGTTGTCGGCGTAGACCTTGACAGGGGCAGGATCTCCCTCAAACTGCTCAAATAGGACTCAGTCCCTGAATATCATCTGCATGAAATTGCAGACGGACTTTGTCCAGTTGTACCATTCGTGCCCTCCGGGATATTCGAAGTACTGGTAGGTGTATCCGTTCGAACTCAGGTACTTCCTGTAATTGGCAATATGCGGATAGAAGAAGTCCGTTTTGCCGATTTCTATGTCATACACTTCGGGATTGTCCTCGAACTGAATCTTCTGGTTCTCCTTCAGATGACCGTAGAACCACGCATTGGGACCGTGTCTGGGCGGAGCCTTGTACATAGGCGAGAACATTCCGATATAGTCGAACATCTCCGGCTCCCAGGCTGATATATATATGCTTTGAAGAGCTCCCAGGGACATTCCTCCTATCGCCCTGTGCTTCCTGTCTGGTATTGTCCTGAACAGACTGTCGACGACCGGAATCACGTCGCGCACAAAGGCGGATTCGGCGGTGCCGTCAGTGCCGAAGAACGACTCCATCGCGCCCTTGGCCCTTGAATTGCCGTAGTCGGCGTCATCCTTGTAGGAATTGAGATTGGGGAACACGACAATGCACTTGCGTGCCGTTCCGGTATCGTACAGACTGTCTATCAGGTGCAGGGTATTGCCTTTGGTAATCCACGAAGACTCATTCCCTCTGGCTCCGTGAATGAGGTAGAATACCGGGTAGCGTGTGTCGTCGGCATAATATCCCTCCGGCAGATATACCAGCATCCTCCGTTTTGTGGGCCCCGGCACACTGCAGTCGTGGTAAACCTCGACCACGGTGCCCTGGGGCCTGTAACGCTCATCGATGTCCTCTGTCGTTAGCAGGGTGCTGTTGGACGCGACTCTCTGCCTGTATATCGAGCAGGAGCTCAACAGCAGGACAAATGATAACAGAATCAGCGACCTTTTCATCTGTCAAGGACGCTTCGGTACATCTCGATAAGCGAGTCGATGGACTTCCCGATGGCGAACTTTCTGGAGAAATCGGCATAACGCTGTCCTGCGTCCTCCCTCTCTTCCGGATGCTCGATCCACCAGTCGATCTTCTCTGCAAGAGCCTTTGCATCCCCTCCCGGGTAGACGCTCCTGTCATCCAGTGCAAAATCGGTGGTGCCTATATACTCACCGCTTCCGATGAGCGGCACACAGCCTTCCCTTACGGCCTCAATGCAACCAAGGCCCTCGACTTCCAGTTTGGCACAATGCACGTACAGATATGCCTTGCTGGCGACGGCTTTGATCTGCTCCTTGTCCTTGAAGCCCAATTCGGGCTTGTACTTCAATACACCACGGGAGACAAGTCTTTCGCCCTCCTTCTCGAGCTTCCTGTAGTTGACCCCTGTACCGGCAAGCACAATCTGTATTTCGGTGCTGTGGCGGCTGTACTTCATCGCTTCGAGCAGAGTCATCTGACTCTTGACATTGGCGTATCGCCCGATGTTGAGAATGATATACGGGTCGGTCTGGGGCTTTTGGGCCACAACCCGCTCGGAAGCTATGTCCGTACCATTGGAAATGACCACGAGCCTGCTCTTGAAGGCGTACTTCTCAAGCAGCTTGCGTACGACTTCGGTCGGACACTGTACGGCGGCGCAATGGTCGAATATCGTCTTTTTCCACATCTTCATCAGAATGTCATTGGTCCATCCCCAGGATGCTCCGGGGATTTCGTTCAGGATATTCTGGGTGTAGAGATGGAAGGTGCCGACAATCGGCTTGCCTGCCTTCTCGGCCAACCTGATGGCCTTCTCCTGAAGGAAGAGAGGCTCCGAGACGTGCAGTATGTCAGCCCATTCGATGGCTTCACGTATGGTTTTGCCGGTCAACCTGGCATAACTGAAACCGTTGGCATCAATTATGGGCTGGAATATGGGGAAATGGAATTTCTCCAGAGCGAACATAGGCACGGGCGCATTCGGATCCGACGACAAGCCGGAAAGGAACTGGACGTCCACGCCCTTTTTTCTGAGATTGGATGCGGTGGTATTTACCGATGAGCAGATGCCGTTGCCGGGAACACTTATATTGTTGGTTACGAAGAGAACGTTCATTATTTAATCACCCCAAGATTCTTCCCCACTTTGATGAACGCTGCGATTGCCTTGTCAAGATGCTCCTTCTCGTGTGCCGCTGACAGCTGTACGCGGATGCGTGCCTGTCCCTTCGGAACTACAGGGTAGTAGAATCCTGTGACAAAGATGCCTTCCTTGGCGATTTCGGCGGCGAATTTCTGGCTCAGAGGCGCGTCATACAGCATTACTGCGCAGATGGCGGACTGAGTGGGCTTGATATCGAAACCGGCGGCAAGCATAGCCTCTCGGAAGTATTCCACGTTCTTTACGAGCTTGTCGTGCAGCGCATTGCTCTCCTCGAGTATCTTGAACAGCTCTATGCCGGCACCTGCAATCATAGGAGGGATGGAATTGGAGAAGAGATAAGGACGGCTGCGCTGGCGGAGCATATCGATAATCTCCTGACGTCCCGTCGTGAATCCACCCACTGCACCTCCGAACGCCTTGCCGAGGGTACCTGTGTGGATGTCGACCCTGCCGTAGCAGCCGAACTGCTCGGCTACACCGTGACCGGTGGGACCGACGACACCTGCGGAGTGGCTCTCGTCAACCATAACCATTGCGTCATATTTCTCGGCGAGGTCGCAAATCTTGTCAAGGGGAGCGACGTTGCCGTCCATCGAGAACACGCCGTCAGTGACAATGATGCGGAATCTCTGGGCCTGAGCCTCCTGGAGGCATTTCTCCAGCTCGTCCATATCCGCATTGGCATAACGGTAACGCACTGCCTTGCACAGACGTACGCCGTCGATGATGGATGCGTGGTTGAGGGAGTCGGATATGATGGCGTCATCATCTGTCAGAAGGGGCTCGAACACGCCGCCGTTGGCATCGAAGCAGGCTGCATAGAGAATCGCGTCGTCAGTGTGGAAATATTTGGCGATAGCCTTCTCAAGCTCGCGGTGAAGGTCCATCTGTCCGCATATGAACCGGACGGAACTCATACCGTATCCGCGGTTGTCCATAGCTTTCTTGGCTGCTTCCACAAGTCTCGGGCTGTCCGCGAGTCCAAGATAGTTGTTGGCGCAGAAATTGAGCGCCTTGCTTCCGTCGGCAAGTGTGATTTCGGCACCCTGGGGGGAGCAAATCATTCTTTCACGCTTATACAATCCTGCCTCGTCGATGGCCTTCAGCTCATCCTGGAGGTATTTCTGAAATTTTCCGTACATGGTCTTGATATTATTGATTTTGAATTGTCACTACTGCTCGGCACCCGACATCACGGGTATTTCGGTCATACCTGTAGCCGGTGTGACCGAAAGAATCTGGTACACGACGTATTTCTGCATTCCTCTCCAGGGAAGCATACCGTTGTACTCCTTGTAGCGAAGCTCGACGTTCTTGCCGCTGCAACGCATCAGAGAATCTGCGACGGCTTTGTCCACAACGCTGAAATTGAATTCGTTCGACTGGATGGAACTACCTTTGTTGGCTCCCTTGAATCCTGTCTGGATGAGCCTGCCCTCGTAGGTCTTCCAAACCCATCCCTTGTAAACTATCTGGTTGAGTTCACCGGCCTTCACGCCTTCACCCAGGACAAACCAGAATTTGAAGTAGGCAAACGCAGCAAGGCCTATTATGACAATGACCAGAATAATCTTGAATACTTTGGATAATGTGTTCATAGTCGCAAAATCATTTAACAAACAAAATTAGTCATAAATATGCAGAATCCCAATAAAGAAAACTATATTTGTCAACATACCAAAAATGCCGCAGTTTATGAAAACACATCCGTTCATCCTCGCCCTGGCGCTTTGTTGCGCCATAGTTTCCTGCAAGAGCGAAGACCTCTGCTCGAGACTTTATTCGATAGAATTCCCCCAGGCTCCCGTCAAGTTGTTCGACAATATCGAAGCGGGAGTTCAGAGACTGGGATATCTCAATGTAATCCAGGAGAGCGATACCCTGTTCAGAATGTACTACATCGCGCTTCCCGAGGGTGAGGAGATAAGGGATACCAACTTCTGCCTGTGCCACGCCTGGTCAAGGGATCTTGTCAACTGGCACAGGGAGGTGCCTCAGGCTGAAGACAACGTGCTGATGCGCCATCTCTGCGACCAGTATGTGTGCTACCTCGAAGGGGACGAATATCCCTACCGGCTTGTGGCGAACGTCACCAACTCAAGGGGCAAGTACGATCTGAGCATGTGGTTCTCGAAGGACGGAATCAATTTCACCGACAGGAAAGTAGTCCTCGACGATGCCAATCACGACTCGCAGACAGTCCTCATCCCCGAAGACGGTTATCTCAAGATGTATCTCCGCCACACGGTAAGGCTGGGCCCCGGCAACTACAAGAGACTTCTCGCCACTATGCGCCTGGACTATCAAGGTAATCCCATAACGACAATGGAGGACATCACGGATGAATTCATCTACAATTCGGCCGCTTCCAAACTCGATGAAGACTTCGACCTGCTGCTTCCCACGTATTTCAACAATGCGCCCGGACTCGGCGATGCCTGCCACCTCAATGCATATATCCAGCACGGACTATATTCGAAGCCGATAGAATGCCCTCTCAACGACTGGATACGGGAGGATGAGAAATGGGTGTCCGTGGGGCCCGGAATACTCCATCTTGACGGCAAGTCCTACATAATCTACAACACCTACTCCAACTCGCACGATACTTCACTGCTTCCCGATACCGTCAGCAAGTACGAGCTCATAGAGATACGCATCAGTTCCTCGGTCTGGGGAGAATAACACAAAAGTGGCCCGGCAACCCGGACCACTTCCGTTTCAAGGATAGGGACGGCTCTATTTGGCCACTCCCTTCATTATTATTTCGCTGTGCTTGCCATTCTTGAAAACGTTCACCAGTGCATTGCGCACATCCCTGGCGGTAATGCTCCTGAGGATTGCCTCGTAACCGGTGTCAATGTCATAGCCGGAAAGCAGATACTCGGTGAGGACGGAACGCCAGTATGAATTCTCTTTCTGGTTCCTCAGATAGTTCTTGGCGTAGTACTCCTTGGCCTTGTTCATATCCTCGACCCTTGGCCCTTCCTTTGAGAAACGGTCGACAATTTCCCTTACGCGGGCGTTGAGGTATTCGTACTTGGCGGGATCAGTCTGATAGGGAATCTGGAAGCAGGCCTCCTGGCGGGGATAGGCTGTCATCTCGCCATATGCGCCAATGCTGTAGGTGCCGCCTTCCTTCTCCCTGATTTCTTCGAGAAGCACGGTCGTGAGCGAGTTGAGGGCGATGTCGAAGGCAAGGCTGCCCTTCACGCTGTATTTGACCTTGCCGTAATCCACGAAACAGTTCGTGACCAAAGGCAGTTCCATCGGGCGATCGAAAGTGAGGTCGCGGGGGTTGCTGCTGTACTCGCTTACCCTGAAGTCGGCCTTCTCGGCGGCCCCGGTGGAAGGAAGCGAACCTATATACTGCTCAATGAGAGGAAGCGCCGTCTGCTCGTCAATATTGCCGGTAAAGATAAAGGTGAAGTCCGCTGCGTTGCCGAAACGCTCGGCGGCTATCTCCAGCGCACGTGCATAATCCACCTTGTCGAGCTCATTCAAAGTGAGGTCCGCGACTCTTTCGGGATGTTGCCTGAGTATGATCTTGCAGCTGTCCTGAAAAGCGGCCAGAGGCTGGGCCTCGCGGTTGGCGAGAGCCGCCCTGCTCCTGTTCTTCCAGGATGCGAAAGCTTCGTCATCCTTACGCAGTGAAGTGAAATATAGGTAGTTGAGCTGCAGCATAGTCTCAAGATCCTTGGGCGTAGTGCTGGCTGAGACTCCTTCCTGAATCATATTGACGTAGGGATTGACTCCGACCTGCTTGCCCGAGAGGACCTTGGTAAGTGCGGTCTTGTTGAAATTGCCGACTCCTCCGATGGTCATCAGTTCGCTTGTCGAATTGAGGGTGGGCAGCTCGCTGTCTCCGTACAGTGACGTGCCACCGTTGCTGAAGGCGTTCATAAGAATCTGGTCAGCATTGAAGTCGGTATGCCTGATAAAGACGGTCGCTCCGTTGGAGAGAGTGTATTTGCGATAGCCGAATTTGAAATCGGCCGACTTGACGACCTTGCCGGGAACAGGGGGGACAGCTATGAGAGGCTCATCCGATACGGCGTCCACGTAAGGGGCAATATCCTCTGCCGCAACGTCGGCAAGGGCCTTCTTGAGCTCTTCGGGAGAGGGGTAGGTGACACCTTCCTTCTCGGGAAGCATACAGGCCACCACGAGGTTGCCTTCGCTTACGAAGCTGCCCACAATCTGATTTACCACGCTGACGGGAACTGAGGGCGCGAGCTGCTGCGCAAGGGTGAATACCTGCTCTGCGCTGGCGATGGGTTCGTTGTCGATGAAGTGCCTTGCGTATTCCCTGCAGAAGTAGGCGCTCTTCTTCTTGTCGCGCTGGTTGTAGAGGGTCTCGTACTGGGACAGCAGTTCAGTGCGGGCGCGTTCGTACTCACTCTCGGTAAAGCCTCCGCGCACTGCCCTGAGCATCTCGCGGTATACAGTGGTCACGGCTTTGGTGAGACCTTCCTCCGATGACACGGCGTAGCCTGTCCAGGCGCTCTTGGTCTTGGCGAGGAAGAAGTTCTCATCGTCGACACCGGCCTGGATGAAAGGAGGCTCCGGACTCTCGAGCAATTCCTGCATACGGCCGCTCATCATAATCTGTGCCGCCTGAAGTGCATAGCTGTATACCATATAATTCAAATCTCCCTTCAGGGCATCGGGATATGCGTCGTGCTTGCAGAATATAATGGACGTAGCTATCTCCTGCTCCTTGTCGGAAGCCATGCTCACGATAGGTTCCGCGTTATCCTCAATCTGTACATAGAAGCGTTCTGCGGGATTCTCGGGTTTGGCGATAGTGCCGAAGATGTCCTTGATCTTGGCCTCCACCTCGTCCACGTCGATGTCTCCCACCACTATGACGCCCTGCTGGTCGGGGCGGTACCACTTCTCATAATAGTCGCGAAGAGCCTTGTAGGGGAAGTTGTCCACGACCGACATCAGACCTATAGGCATACGTACGCCGTAAAGATTGCCCGGATAAACTTCGGGGAGGAGCTTCTCGTAAAGCCTGAGGGTGGCGTTGTTCATACGTCCCCGCCATTCCTCGTGTATGACTCCGCGCTCGTGGTCGATGTCTTCTTCGTTCAGGAGCAGACCGTCCGCCCAGTCGTGGAGTATCATAAGGCAGGAGTCCACTGCGTCAGGCACCTTGGCCACGGGGACGTTGTCTATGTTGTAGACAGTCTCATCGATGGAAGTGTAGGCGTTGAGGTCATTGCCGAACTTGACGCCGATCTTCTCGCAGTACTTGATGACTCCGTTGCCGGGGAAGTGCTCGGTGCCGTTGAAACACATATGCTCCAGGAAGTGGGCGAGACCCCTCTGGTTCTCTTCCTCGAGTATTGAACCCACTTTCTGGGCGATGTAGAAGTTGGCCTGTCCGGCAGGCTCTTCATTGTGCCTTATATAATAAGTGAGCCCATTGTCCAGATGACCGATGCGCACTGCCGGGTCAACCGGGACCGGTTGCGGCTGTTGGGCCGCTGCAGACGCGGCGCAGATGAGCGCCGTGGCGATGATGAAAAATCTTCTCATTGAAATAATATTTTTACAATGCAAAGATATATATTTATTCTTTATAATTACAACAAAAATTTATTGTTTATAGATAAAAATTTTACTGGACCGATAATCTGACATCGCCCGTAAACCAGTTGCGTCCCACCCGGGCAATCGTGAGCGGGCAATGGCCCGACGGGCGCTTTTCGTCGCGCCCTGAGGGACAGTTGCCCGGCACGACAAACCAACCGTCTGCGTCCCTCCCGGCAATCGTGCGCGGACCGAAGAAACCGAAATAATGGCAAACCTGTTCCGATTTGTGCTGATTTTCGTTATATTTGCGAGACTCAACAGAGTAAGCTATGGAAGACATATATGCACAGATAGAGCGTTCCGCACAGCACGTATTTGACGTGATGTCGAAGCGCGTGAGCCCCGAAGACCTTCAGAGGGTCAAGGACGCATATGCTCTTGCCGCCGAAGCCCACAAGGACCAGAAGCGCAAGTCCGGTGAGCCCTATATCATCCATCCCGTAGCCGTGGCGGCCATCGCAGCCGAAGAGCTCGAGCTTGATGCCAATACGGTTTGCTCGGCATTCCTTCACGATGTGGTGGAAGACACCCCGTACACCGTCGAGGACATTAGGGACCGCTTCGGCAATGACGTGGCTTTCCTGGTGGATGTTGTCACCAAAAGGAAGAAGAAGAGTTACGAGAACACCAAACAGGTGGACAATTACAAACAGATACTCGATTCCGTCCACTATGACGTGCGTGCGCTGCTGGTCAAGTTGAGCGACCGACTTCACAATATGAGGACTCTGGATTCGATGCGTCCCGACAAGCAGATGAAGATAGCGGGGGAGACCGACTTCTTCTATGCACCCCTTGCCGGACGACTCGGTCTGTACCACGTCAAATCCGAACTGGAGAATCTATCGTTCCGCTATCGCTGTCCGCGCGAATATGACCAGTTGGAACGTCTGCTCGAAGAAGACCGCAAACGTACCGACGGCGCCCTCCGTACCTTCATCGAGACAATCGACAAAGCTCTGGCCGCCAATGGGGTTACAGCCCGTACCGAGGTGCGTTACCGCAAGCCTTACAGCATCTGGAGGGATATGAAAGAAAGCGGCTGCGATTTTGCTCACGTCGACTTCAAGCACTATGTGCGGGTCATATACGAACCGATGTCCCGCTGGGAGGACCACGATTCGGTGGAGAAGGACACCGCCCTGTACACCTATTCCATACTTTCAGGTCTCTTCAAGGAGCGTCCCGGCAGTGTCAGCAATTATATCGACAATCCCAAGGACAACGGATATCAGAGCTTCCACGTGCGACTTCTCAACAAGGCAGGCGTATGGGAGGAACTTCATATTTCATCCGAAAGGATGCATCGCAACTCCAAGCTCGGCTGCATAGTTGAGCGTGACGAACAGTGGCTCGAGCGTTTCCGCAGCGTGCTTCAGAGCATAGCCGAGAGCAGCGACGGATTCCTCTTCATGGAAGGTCTCAACTCGTCCCTGTACAACGAGGACATCATAGCCTTCACACCCCACGGCAAGGGAATAATCCTTCCCAAGGGCGCATCTGCCCTGGACTTTGCCTTCGAAGTGCATTCGGACATAGGGGCGAGGGCCCAGTATGCAAGGGTCAACGGCAAGCTCTGCCCCGTCAGCACCAGACTCCACAGGGGAGACTGCGTCGAGATAGGTGTCAGTGACAATATGATTCCCAGGCCCGAATGGCTCAACTACGTCAAGACATACAAGGCCAAGAACGCCCTTCGCGAACTGCTTCGCCAGCAGGAGAAACTCGAGTTCATGCGCTGCCCCGTATGCAATCCTCTGCCCGGTGACGAGGTGATAGGATTCAGGGATGATGCCGGCCGCATCACGCTCCACAGCAGGCATTGTCCCGAGGCTATCAAGCTCGCTTCGGAGAACGGGGATTCCATCGTAGCCGTCAAATTCGAACCTACGGACGCCCTGACTTATTCCGTCAGCATCAAGATAACCGCCATTGACCGTTACCACCTGCTCCGCGACATCATCGA
The DNA here is from genome assembly GCA_024401865.1 of Bacteroidales bacterium. Lineage (GTDB taxonomy): Bacteria > Bacteroidota > Bacteroidia > Bacteroidales > UBA932 > Cryptobacteroides. The sequence continues at coordinate 19,325 of JAKSKI010000002.1, read as the reverse complement.
CTGCTTCGTCGAGAAGCAGCATCTGTCCATGAACAGGCTCGAGACCAACACGCACGAGCAGATAGTAACCTGTATCATAGATTTCCCCGTCCATTCGGCCGATGAACTGCAGTCCACGATCGACAGCATCTCCATCATACCCAATGTGGACGAGGTGCAGCGCATAGAGAACTGATATGGCACCGTTCATACGCAAGGTCAATTATTACGAGTGCGACGCTATGGGTGTCGTGCATCATTCCAACTATCTGAGATATATGGAAGAGGCGCGCATAGACCGTCTTGCACGTCTGGGCTATGATTTCGCCTCACTTGCCTCGGAAGGCATCGTCTCCCCGGTAGTAAGTCTGGAGTGCCGATATCTCAAGCCCGTCGGCATTTCTGACACGCTCGAGATCGATGTCAGAGTGGAGTCCCTCACAGCGTTCAAGCTCACGCTCTCGTATGTGATGACCTCCCGTGGCACCAAAGTCTTCGAGGGCAGCAGTGTCCATTGTTTCCTCAAGGACGGCAGGCCCCTTGAGATAGCCTCGCGTTTCCCCCTCCTGGCAAATACCCTCACACGATGATGAAACAGATAGTAAACAGACTGACGGACAATGACCTTTACACGTTCACCTGTCAGTATTACATACTCGAGAAATATCCAAGGGCCGAAGTGGAATACACTTTCTTCGACCGCAACCGCGAGCAGTATCCCGAAGGATTCGGCGCTCTGCTTCAGGAGCAGGTCGACGGAATGGCCGACGTGGTCATAAGTGACGAAGAGGTGGAATTCATGAAATCCCGCTGTTCTTTCCTGCCCCTGTGGTATTTCACCTTCCTCAAGGGATACCGCTTCAACCCTTCGGAAGTCAGCATCGACCAGGACGAGGCCGGCTACCTGAGCATAACAGTCAAGGGTAAATGGTTCAGCACCATAATGTGGGAAATGCCCCTGCTGTCGACCATATCCGAACTCTCCCATATCCTGAAAGGCGATATGGAACGCTACGACGCCTCATTGGAGCGCGAGCGCGCCGCCGCCAAGACCCGCCAGATACTGGAAGGCGGGCTGATCCTCGGAGATATGGGTACCCGCAGAAGGTTCAGCTATGACCACCAGGAGATGGTAATAGCCGTTATGAAGGAAGTCTACGAGTCCCGCCATAACTGGCCCGGCAAATTCACGGGCACCAGCAATGTATGGCTTGCGATGAAGTACGGGCTTCTTCCTCTGGGGACGATGTCCCACCAGCTCATCAGCTTCGAGGAGAACGTAAGCGGTGTGTTCGAATGCAACTACAACGTGATGAAGAAGTTCTCCGACGTGTACGACGGGGACAACGGCATATTCCTGTACGACTGTTTCGGGGACAAGGTGTTCTTCTCCAATCTCTCCAAGCGTATGGCAATGATGTACAAGGGCCTGAGGGTGGACAGCGGCGACGAGTTCGAACAGACCGAAAAGATCATCTCCAAATACCGCGAGCTGGGTATAGATCCGGCTACAAAACAGGTGGTGTACAGCAACGGCCTGGATATCGGCAAGGCAATCGAAATCCATAATTACTGCAACGGAAGGGTGCAGGATTCGTATGGTGTCGGCACCTTCCTTACCTGCGATGTCGTAGGTTGCGAGCCTATGAACATAGTCGTCAAACTAACCCGCGGACGCATCACCGAACTCCGTGAATGGCACGACTGCGTCAAGTTGTCCTGCAATTCCACCAAGGTGCTCGGCAATCACGCCAAATGCGAGTTCCTTAAGCACGTTCTCGGACTTGAATAGACCTCAGACCTATCATATGCGCAGATTTCTCATTGCTATCGCCTTACTGCTGAACGCGGTGGCAGAAGCCGTCGCCGGGGGCAATTCCAATGTCTGGACCATAAGGGGAACGGACCTGGCCAACCTCGAAAGTGCGTATGAGGTTATCTCCAGGATTTCGACCATTATTGACAACGGGGGGACATTCAGTATAGCGGGACAGGGTGAGGCCATAATATACGTGGATGGGAGAAGGCTCAAGAACCACGACGAACTATCGACCATAACAGGACGCTCCGTCGACACCATCGAGATACTCTCCGAGGCCGCCCTCGAATATGGCAACAGCAGTTGCATCATACTCATAAAGACAATAAACCCCGAGGAAGACAAGGTGCTTGTCACCGAGACTGCGGGAATCACGCTGTCTCCGCATGCGGGCGGTTACAGCAACCTCGGCGTATCCGGCAAGAAGGGGAAACTGATCCTGGACGGCGGTCTGGAATTGTCCTATCTGTCCAAGGAGAGATTCGAATGGAAATGTGAGGACAAATATGACGGTGGTGTGCAACGCACGGTCAAGGAATACAACCCTCTTTCCAAGGGCTTCAATATGGACGCAAGATTGCGTGTGGGCTACGAAATAACTCCCGGGCACAAACTGTACGCCACATACAAGTACCTGCTGTCGCATTCCGACAGCGAGAAGGACAATTTCAGCAAGACTCAGGGCCAGTCATCCTTCCCCTGCGAATCCTACTCCAATTCCGATAACGGCACACATTCGCTCAACGTCAATTATGAGGGCAAGGTAAAAGACTGGACCTTCCGGGCCAACTATGATATGTATGTGGGCAGCCTCAGGGAGAAAGGAGACGATTTTGACAATAAGGGAGGCAAGAGGGTATGCACCGCCGACTCCCGGGACGACCACGGATATATGGAGGGGTATCTCAGGACTGACGCTTCGCATCCGTTATGGAAGGGTGACATAGATATGGGATTCCACCTCCAGGATTATGCGCAGACCAATTACTCTCTGAACAAAATCAATCCTGAAGGCATCACGCACGGAAAGGCCGCCTGTCTGGTGCCGGGATTGTTCGCCACCCTCAAACAGGATTTCGGCGTAGTCCAACTCGATGCCGGTCTTCTGTGGCAATACGCCTTTTACAGGTACGAACCGTTCGAGGATGACCCGTCCAGAGCCAAACTCATCGACAAGATAGGATCTCCCGAACTGTTCTGGCGCCGAAGCGTGCTGATGCCCCATCTCATTCTGTCTGCAGGCTTGGATGAGCTCAAGCTCTCGGCCGGTATGCAGACCGGCAATGTCTTCCCCAACTACCGTTATGTATACCTTGACCCTGATGCAATCAAGGGACGGGACGTAAGCGCTGCCATAATTCAGGTCGAGACACAGTATACCGGGTTTGTCAAGGGTGATTGGAAATGGCTGAGCGTCAAGGGCTGGGCGACCAGATATGTCTTCCCCGTCTTCCGGGACTCGGGCTTCGGCCACGACTTCAACGGTCCTGATTACTGGTCGATGGATTGGAGGCTGAGCGTATCCCCGACCATATCCGTCTGGCAGACGTCTCTCACCGCAATTCTTCACAAACAATGGCTCGATATGGAAGTTGTCGATCCTGTGGACAATCTGCAGACTCCTATGGCCACTTTCAACTGGACCAACAACGTTTCGCTGCCCTGGGGTATGAGCCTTGACGTGGGTGCACTGCTTCGTACCAAGGGAGCCGAAAAGAATCTCTACTACCGCAAGCTGACCTGGAAGATGGACCTCAGGGTGCGTCAGAACTTCTTCCGCGACAAACTCACCGTGAGCCTTGGAGTCGAAAACCTGTTCAACAGCTATTGCGACGACATTGCCTTCTATACCAAGGCATCCGAGTCCACTCTTGTCAATTGCTCCCTGCTCAATTGCCGCACGTTCAAACTTGGCTTGACTCTCAACCTTTAGTTTGACCTAGCAGATATACGACTGACGCCCGCTTCTCAGCGGGCGTCAACGGTTAGTTAGTAGTGTGTCACCTATAGAAAGGTTAATTATTGTTTGGTTAGAGGCTCAGGCATCACTGCCGGAGTAGAGTTGTTTCATTTTTCCGAATGCAAATATACTCCTATTTTCTCTATTTGCAAACAAAAAACAAAAATTTAGTTGCTAAATAGCTTTTAGTTATTAAATATTTTTAAGAAGTTCGGGTCTGAGCGCTTTGGTTCGTGAGAGAGCCTGCTCGTCCTGCCAGTCCTTGATCTTGCGGGGATCTCCGCAAAGAAGCACGTCCGGGACGCGCCAGCCGTTATACTCTGCGGGTCTGGTATAGACGGGAGGTGACAGAAGGTCGTCCTGGAAACTGTCGCTCAATGCCGACGTCTCATCTGTGAGAGCTCCGGGTATCAACCTGATGATGGAGTCCGCGAGCAGAGCGGCCGGAATCTCCCCTCCACTCACGACGTAGTCGCCAACGGAGATCTCACGTGTGACAAGATGCTCCCTGATCCTGTGGTCGATGCCCTTGTAGTGGCCGCAAAGAATAATGATGTTGCCCTTCAGGCTCAATTCGTTGGAAATGGCCTGATTGAGCCGTTCCCCGTCGGGAGACATATATATGACTTCGTCGTAGGTCCTTTGGGAGCGGAGTTCCTCGATCATACGGTGGACGGGTTCCACCATCATCACCATACCGGCATCTCCGCCGTAAGAGTAATCGTCTACGTTTCTGCGGGGGCCGATGCCGTATTTGCGAAGGTTGTGGACGTGGATTTCTACCAGACCTTTGCTCACCGCCCTTCCAACAATGGAGTGACTCAGGGGGCTTTCGAGCAGTTCCGGCACGACGGTAAGAATGTCAATACGCATAATTAACTGGATTTGTGCTACAAAATTACTCTAATTTTGTTATATTTGTAGACTTAGTAACAATCTCAGACACATTTATGAGCGAAAATCTTATTCCTGAAGAAATTGTGAATTTTGCGGACAAGTCCCTTTCACAACTTTCTGACCTCTTCAAGCAGCTTATGGATAGCGAGGACCGCCTGTCCCGTTCCAAGGAAGCTGAATCCATCAAATCCGCATTCTACAAACTGCTCGTCAAACTCAAGTCCGAAGCCTCTGAAGCGGCCGGTGACATAGAGAGCACATTCGAAGGTGTGGAAGAGAATTTCAAGTCACTGTATGCCGATTACAAGCGCGAGCGCAACGAATTCAACCGCAAGGTCGAGGAGGAGAAGGCTGACAATCTCCTCAAGAAACAGGCGATTGTCGAAGAGCTGAAGGCCCTGGTCGAGAGTCAGGAGGAAGTCAATTTCCCCGCTTTCCGCGAACTTCAGGACCGCTGGCGTGCGGTGGGACAGGTGCCCGCCACAAGCTTCAGGGACCTCAATGACACATACCAGTTCTATGTGGAGAAATTCTACGATATGGTGAAGATAGGCCGCGATCTCAGGGATCTTGATTTCAAGAAGAACCTGGAGGCCAAGCAGGCCTTCTGTGAAGCTGCGGAGAAACTCGCCGAGAACGAAAACATCGTCGCCGCTTTCAACGAACTGCAGAAACTCCACGAGCAGTGGAAGGAATTCGGCCCCGTGGCCAAGGAATTCCGTGATGACATCTGGAACAGGTTCAAAGCCGCCACTTCCGTCATCAACAAAAAATACCAGGCCCATTTCGAAGAGCTCAAAGGCCAGATGGCCGACAACCTTGTCGCAAAGGAGAAACTCTGCGAGCAGGTGGAGGAGATAGCGGCCAGGGAAGTCGCCAACTCCGGTGAGTGGAACGCGTTGTCCAAGGAGATCGAGGACATCCAGGCCAAATGGCGCACCATCGGATTTGCCACCAAGAAGGACAATCAGAAGATATATGACCGCTTCCGTGCCGCCTGCGATGCTTTCTACGGACGCAAGCGCGATTTCTACAATGATTTCAAGAGCTCGCTCGAAGACAATCTCCAGAAGAAGATGTCCATAATCGAGCGCGCCGAAGCTCTCAAGAGCAGCACCGAGTGGAAGAAGGCTACAGACCAGTTCATAGCGCTTCAGAAGGAATGGAAAGAGATTGGTGCGGTGCCCCGCAAGAAGAGCGAACAGCTCTGGAAGAGGTTCCGTGCCGCCTGCGACGAGTTCTTCGCAGAGAGGGACAAGAACGCCTCCGGCGACAATAATTACTATGCCAATCTCAAGGCCAAGAAGTCTCTGATAGATGAGATCAAATCCATTGATGTCAAGGATGTTACTGATGAGTTGATGAAGGAGCTCCAGCAGAAGTGGGATGCCATAGGATTCGTTCCCTTCAAGGAGAAGGAAAAGATAAGCTCCGCGTTCAGGGATGCCATGAAGGACAAGTTCCCCCAGTTCGGTCAAAGGGGCCAGAACCGCAGGCCCGAGGCCAAACCCCGCAACCCCAAGGAGGAGCTTCTCAAGAAATATCACGCTCTCCAGCAGGATATCGATACCTATGAGAACAACATAGGATTCTTCGCGGCATCCAAGAATTCCGCACCTCTCATCAAGCAGATGGAGGAGAGAATCGCAGCAGCCAAGGAAGAGCTCAAACAGCTTGAGATGCAGATACGCAAAGAAGAGGAGGTAGCCGAATAATGGACAAGAATTCGATTATCGGACTCGTACTCATCGCGCTGGTGATGTTCGGCTTCACCTTCTATCAGGGGAAGCGTGCCGAGAAGTTTGCAGCCGAGCAGGCATACCGCGATTCCGTCGAGCTCGCCGCCCGTATTGCGTCAGGTGAGATCGACACCACTGCGGCCGTTGTCGCCGCGGCATCCGTTGCTGAAGTGTCCGCAGCCGAACCCGTTTCTTCGGAGAAATTGATTTACAAGGATTCACTGCTCAACGAATCCCTCTCCGCAGCCGAGCAGTTCGTGACTTTGGAGAATGACAAGCTGGTCATCACCTTCACCACGAAGGGCGCGCAGCCGTATTCGGTTAAGCTCAAGGATTTCTACAATTACGACAGCACAGCCCTTCATATCTTCAATCCCGGTCAGGGAGAGTATTCGGTCAGCGTCTATGCAGGCGAATACATCCGTACGGGCGAGATGAATTTCCAGGTGGCGGAATGTACCGATACCAGCCTGGTGATGGTGCTCCCGTTCGCGGGAGGCGGCCGCATAGAGCAGCGTTACGCAATCCACGACGGATCATACAGCGTGGATAACGTGATAGGCTTCAAGGATATGGGAGACCTCATTCCCCGCAACGTGTCATCCGTCGACATCGATTTCGGAATGGTCATTCCCCGTATGGAGAAGGGTTACAAGAACGAGTCCCAGTATTCCAAGCTCGACTACTATTTCGAAGGCGACAAGAAGCCTTCGGAGATGGGGCGCGGCAGGAGCAATTCCAAGCGCATAGATTCCAAACTCAGCTGGTTCGCATTCCAGCAGCAGTTCTTCTCCGCAATAGTCCGTGCTCCCCGTCAGTTCGCTTCGGGTGAGCTGTCCATCAACTTCTGCCCCCAGGACGATCCCGAGCGCAATCTTATGAAGTGCTCTGCCCTGATGAGGACAGATATCAGGCCGGGTGCCGACATCGAGATTCCTATGGAATTCTACTTCGGCCCCAACCACTATCAGACCCTCAATTCCTACGGATACAAATATGAGAAGATAATCCCGCTGGGAGGCTGGCTTGTAGGCTGGTTCACCCGTTTTGTGATTATCCCCCTGTTCAACTTCTTCCACAGGTTCTTCGACAATTTCGGACTGATTATCCTTCTTATGACGCTTGTCATCAAGACCGTGGTCCTGCCGTTTACCAACAAGTCCTTCCTGTCATCTGCCAAGATGGCGGCGCTCAAGCCCGAGATGGACAAGATAAACGCCAGATATCCCAAACAGGAGGACGCAATGAAGAAGCAGCAGGCCACAATGGACCTGTACAAGAGGGCCGGGGTGTCGCCTATGGGTGGTTGTCTGCCCACACTCATCACCTTCCCTATACTGTGGGCAATGTTCCGTTTCTTCCCTGCATCCATCGAATTGCGCCAGCAGAGTTTCCTCTGGTGCAATGACCTCTCGGCATATGACTCGATAGTGGATTTCGGTACCAGAGTGCCTCTTCTTGGAGACCACCTCTCACTGTTCGCCCTCCTTATGGCGGCTACGATGTGGTTCTATTCCAAGATGACTATGGCCAATCAGTCCACCGCCAACGACCCTTCCGCCGCATCGATGAAATTCATGACCCTGTGGATGATGCCCATTATGATGTTCTTCATCTGCAACAGCGTCTCCGCAGCTTTGAGCTACTATTATCTGCTCTCGCAGCTCTATTCAATAGCCCAGAACTTCATCATCAAGAAGTTCTTTGTCAAGCCTGACGAGATACTTGCCAAGCTGAAGGCGTCCGAAGGCAAACCGCTGCCCAAGAGCAAGTTCCAACAGAGGCTCGAAGAGGCACAGAAGATGCAGCAGCAACAGGCCAGACAGCAGTCAAAACGCAGATAATGATATCGGACAATCTGGACAGGATATATCAGGAACTGCCATCAGGAGTCAAACTGGTGGCAGTTTCGAAATATCATCCCGTAGAGGCGGTACGTCAGGCCTATGATGCCGGGCAGAGATGTTTCGGCGAATCCAGACCTCAGGAATTTGCAGCCAAGGTCGGTGAACTCTCGTCCCTGAACGACATCGAATGGCATTTCATAGGTCACCTTCAGACCAACAAACTCAAGCTGGTCCTCCCGTACGCCTCTCTGGTACAATCCGTAGACAGCACCCGTCTGCTTGACGAAATCGACAAATGGGGGAGGGAGAACGGCCGCAAGGTCAACCTGCTCCTCGAACTTCACCTTGGAGCCGAGGAGACCAAGCAGGGCTTCACGGAAGAGGAGATACTCGACATTATGTTCAGGGCATCAGATGGCAAATTCCCGGGAGTCAGGATATGCGGACTGATGGGTATGGCCACCAATACTGATGATATGTCCGTCGTAGAAGCTGATTTCGAAAGAATCGACGGCTTTATGGCCTATCTCGTCGATCTGTTCCCCGAGATGGAGGGCTTCGACCAGCTCTCTATCGGTATGTCCGGAGACTGGCGTGTCGCTCTGCGCCACGGTGCCACTATGGTCCGCATAGGTACGTCAATATTCGGCGAAAGACAATACTAAGTATGCGCAGATATCTGTCATTGATTGCATTGCTCGCACTGTGCCTGTCGGCTCGGGGCGCTGTCAATTACACAGAGGTTGTAGCCGAGGGAATTCCGGCATATATCCCAAGTGACGCCAACCTGGCCTCGAGAGAAGAGTTCCGCGAAGGTCGTTTCGGCATATTCATCCACTGGGGTGTTTACAGTATGCTGGGGGATGGCGAGTGCGTGATGCAGGAGAAGGACATTGACCGACGGGAGTATTTCACACTCCCTGCCGGATTCTATCCCTCCCGTTTCGATGCATCCGGATGGGTGTCTGCAATCAAGGCGTCCGGAGCCCGTTATATCACTTTCACGTCGCGTCACGTGGACGGATTCTCTATGTTCGGAAGCAAGTCGTCTACCTATAATATAGTCGATGCAAGTCCGTTCGGACGCGATGTAGTGCGAGAATTGTCCGACGAGTGCCACAGGCAGGGATTGAGACTCCATCTTTATTATTCCCTGCAGGATTGGGGCAGGGATGACAGCCCCCAGGGCCGGACTATGGTCAACACCTGCGGCAAGGATGCTTCCAAGGCCGACTATTCCCATTATCTTGACTTTATGTGCAGCCAGCTGCGGGAGCTTCTCTCTTCGTACGGCCCCATAGGCTGCATATGGTTTGACTGCGACTGGGACCAGATACGCAAGCCTTTGCCCGGTGAGAAGGTCAAGGTGGACTTCGACTGGCAGTATGACAGGCTATACGGCCTGATTCATTCGCTGCAGCCCGCCTGCCTGGTCGGCAATAACCACCACAGAGAGAGCATACCGGGAGAGGATATTCAGATATTCGAGCGGGACGTGCCCGGAGAGAACGCCGCCGGTCTGGGTCGCACGTCATTTGTCAACAGAACCCTTCCGCTCGAGACCTGCCAGACTATGAACCGGAGCTGGGGTTACAACGTATCGGACTCCGATTACAAGAGTGTGGGAGAACTTGTCCGTCTGCTTGTCCGGACCGCGGGAAGGGATGCCAATCTGCTTCTCAATATCGGGCCGAGACCTGACGGGACAATTCCCGATGAGGCGCTCGAGAGGCTTGAAGGAATAGGGAAGTGGCTAGATGCAAACGGGGAGACTATATACGGGACCCGTGCGACGATGCTACCCCCACAATCCTGGGGAGTCGTTACCCACAAGGATACAAGAGTATTCGTACACGTTATGGACAAGCCTTCGGACGGACAGATTGTATTGCCGCTTCCCCTGAAGGTCAAGTCCGTGTGTTGCTATGGATCCGGGCGGCCGATACGTTTCAAGTCCGGCAGTGACTCTGTGTCCGTCACCATTCCGTCCGACGCTGACTGTTCCACGGATTATATCATCGAGATTATGCTCCGGTCCGGGCGATAACAGCCGTTCAACGATTATCCGGGTTGCTGCGCCTGAGTACCTGGGTCATACAGTGTGCGGCTCCGTATCCTCCGATGAGATTGTCAAGAGGAACCCATTCCACTTTCACGCCGTTTTGCTCATACTCGGCTTCAAGTGCCTTGCTCTGACCGGCTACAGACATTATGTGCCGGGCATCCACAGCCAGGAAATTGTTGGCATAATGGTCGGCGTCCTCTTTGCCGATGCGGATGATGGTCACGCCCCGTGACTGAAGGAACTCCCTGAAACCCTTTCCCGAACAGGCAGGAATCGGATGATATGCCTTTTGGCCGGCAGGTCGCACATACATATCCATCGTCAGGTAGTTGACATCGTTTGCATCCTTCGCGTCATACCGGTTGAAGCACATAGTGCAAAGGTCCTTGTCAATGACATTGAAATATGTGTCAAGGTGCATCTGGTACTGGTCCTGCCATTGATCCCTCACTACCACAACGGTGTCGTGGACGAAGCAGTCATTCTCAAGAAGCTCGTCGATTGCCTTCTGATTGGTCCTGAGTCCCTGCCCTATGAGACTGATTGTCCCGAACGGAATGTAATCACCGCCTTCGAGATAACTGTCCTTGCCTTTTATGCGATAGAAGGCCGGCTCACCGAGCTGCTCATAGCAGGCCTCGATGATATCTACCTCAGGTCCTCTCTGGCTCGAGTTCATCCTGCAAAGGATATGACCTCTCGGTGTAGTTATGCTCTGATCCCTGAGAAAATACATATTCATCAGGGGATTATGTATGTACTGGGCCTCGAATCCGGTGTTGATGCCGGACTTCCGGAGCTTGACGGTCGGTCTGTTGATTATGATGCGGACCAGGTCGGAGCTGCTCATCGAGGCAAGCACCTGGCGCTTGTAAGATGCCTGGGCCTCCCTATCCCTGCGGGGCAGACTGCTCACGTCATACGAAAGGGACGCTTCTGCAAGGGATACCAGCCTGCTGTGCGGCATCGAAAGAAGGGTGTTGGTAACGGTATGCACAGTGCATCCCTGGCTCTCGAGCATAGAGATGTAATTCCTGTGCTCGTCGGAGGCTTTGTCTATGTCAAAATACCGGTCGAAGAGACCCGCATCCGGATGAATGACTCCGTCGAAGAGTTCCGTGCCTGGTGTGTACATCAATATCGATTCGGCCTTGTGATATTCAGCTTGAGGATATGCGTACACCGTATCGGATGTAGGCTTCAGGGCCTGAAGAATCTTGGTGGCGAGAAGCGGGTTGATGTCGGGATGTGTGGACAACCATTCATCCACTGTCCGGGCTGCGGCGGCATTCTGCTGGTTCTTGAGAAGAACGCGGCACCACGAACTCGGGAAGAAGATGTCTCCGGTCCTCTGGATTTCTTCGAGGACATCCAGTGACGGCACGATGTACGCCATTGCTTCTTCCTGTCTCTGCCGGTGGCACAGAAGCGCAAGGGCGGAGAGTACCCGTGACTCGGGGCGACGGTTCCGGGCCGATCCGATGAAGGATGCAAACAGAGCATTGCGGACATCGGGGTCCGGTGATGCGGCCAGACAGAGCATTTCGAAAGTATCCTTACGGTCAGGGTTGGTGATACGCCCGGACTGGATGTCGGCAATTTCACCATATCTGTCAGGGAAAGCTATCATAAGCTGGCAGGCCAGGTCTGTGAAGTCCCTTTCGGAGAGTTCCAGTGCGTGGAAAGCCTGTCCGGTCCTCCATATGGAATACAGCTCTTCCCACTGTGCTTCCGTTCTGGCGGATTTGAAATACTGCCTGAATGCGATGAGTCTGAATTCGTGAGTCCGAGAAGGGTCGGCGGCAATTGACCGCAGGCAGGTGGCGAATTCAAGACTTCCGCCTTCGCAGCGGAGTTCTTCATCTGCAGCATAGGATATCAGAGAAGATAGGATCAGGGGATTGCGTTCTGACAGAGCGTTTCTTCCGCACCAGTCGATAAAAGATTTCCTGTCCAACGTGCCGTGCCAGGAATTCTCATACAGCGTCATAAGGAGCGACATCCTCCGGGTATCATCGTAACCTGCCCAATGCTCCATAATGTAGTCCAGACTTCCTGCATCGGGCTTGAACCAGCCGTAGCCCCTTCCGTCCGTATTCGGAATCCAGTATCGGCCCTCCGCGATCTCGTGTCTGAGATCCTGCTGCCATACGATATCCCTTCCGTAAGGGTCGGTCTGGCTTATTTCCAATCTCCCGTCCGTGACGCTGCCCGAATAGATTGGCATACCGGCCTCCTTTATCCAGACATCGGACCATTTGCGCAGATCGGTTTCCGTACGCCTGTCCAAAATATCCACAAGCTCATCCCAGGATGCGTTGGCATATCCATATGTCTTCAAATACTCTATCAACCCTTCCCTGAAGGCTTGTTCTCCAAGTATTTCCGCCAGTTTGTCCATAACCACCGGCGCCTTGTCGTAGATAATGTTGCAGTATATCAGGCCGGCATCCTGGAGATTGCCGAGCGGCCTCCAGATGGCGTTGCTCCCACGCGTGCGGTCTTCCTCATAGGCGGGAGCATAAAGGTCTTTCAAGTCGGACAAGGTATAGTTGATAGAGGGGAACAAGGGCCTGACCATACGGTATGCGAACCAGTTGGCAAAGACCTCCTTGGTCCATACGTCGTCGAACCATCTCATCGTGACATAGTCTCCGAACCACATATGCGCTGTCTCGTGGGCTATCAACGAGGCCCTTTCCATCAGTTCCTCAGTTGTGGGATTGCCGCTCAGGAAAATTCTCCTGTCGTTGTACAGCGTGGCCCCCGCGTGTTCCATCCCTCCATACTGGAAGTCGGGTATGACCACGAAATCATATTTGTCGAAGGGATATCCGATGCCGGTGTATTCCTCAAGCCATTCCATCGAGTCAAAAACCAGATTGATGATATCAATGCTTTGCGCGACTCTTGCCGGATCCGTCTCACGGTGGTACATCGAGATTTTACGGTCGCCTCTGATACCGTCGACCGTCTCGAAACGGCCGGCCACGAATGAGAACAGATATGTGCTGAGGGGCTTTGTCGAAGCGAATGAATAAAGTGAATGGTCTCCCTTGTCTTCCTTGCTCACGACCTCGGTATTGGAAACGGCAATCCAGGATCCGGGTACGTCCAGTGTCAGTTTGAACTCGGCCTTGATGTCCGGTTGGTCGAAGCAGGGGAACAATGTCCTTGCCCTGTCGGGCACGAGGAGTGTGTATAAGAAATCCTCCCTTCTGTTGAGTGATTGTTCGCCTGCGACAAAACTGATGATAAGCGTGTTGTCGCCCCTGTTGATGTATTTGCGCGGAATTGTAAGGTGTTCGTCTGCGAAGATGACTTCGATATCTTTGCCGTTAGCATTGACATTCAGTAGATTGTCCTCAGGGACCTTGAAGTCCAGGATTACGTCCGCTCGTCTGGAGGCACTGAAAGAAAGGGTATCGTATGATGGGACCTGTCCGGCTTCTTTGGTGAGGTCGAAGCCGAGTGAGTAATGTACGTCCGAGAGCAAATCCGCCCGCTGTGTTGCCAGTGAGAAGGGGACACCTTCCTCTGTCACGGTTTTGCAACATACCAAAGAGATTGCGGCCAAGCAGACGCAGATTGAATATTTACATTTGCCCATATTTGCTTTTTTGTTGTAAAAATACAAAAAAGAGCCGGTTGGGCAAATGGCACAAGGCGCTTGACGGACGAAAGTTTACAGCAGCGAGAGCTGGGCGCGGACCATATCGAGGTGGTAACGCCTGTCGTTATCGGAGAGCGCTGACCATTCGCAGATCTGGTGGTTGGTCTTGAAGACATCATCATCCTCGGGACCATAGGAATATCCGTGAGCTGTCAGATAGCGCTGGTAGCGGAGATGCTCCATTCCGGCGAGGTTTTGGAGAGCTGCTTCGGACAAATTGCCGACATCGACGCCGGCACCTGCGTCAACATTCGCACATGCATCAGCACCCTGTACGAACAGGGGCAGTGATGCCACGTGATTGGCGCGTGATATCATCTGGTGCAATTCCATACGGGCCCTGTTCTTGTCGTGGAAGGATTCGGATGAGGATTCAAGCCTGACAGTATCGCCGGACACGGCGGAGTAGGCCTTGGCAATCTTGTCGGCGAGAGCGGTTGCGCTCCTGTTGATGCCGCTCTTCTTCTTGGAAACCACCATTTCGGGGGTGAAGACCTTCTCGTATTCGCCATAGCAGACGATGACTTTGCGACCGGCCCTCTCGTTCATCTTCTCGACAAGCTTGACCTCGTGAGGGGGAGTATACTTCTTGCGGACCACAATCCTCAGGCCATCCAGACCGTTGCGGCGATGCTTCAGGGCATACATGAATATCGTGCAGGCAAGATCCAGGCTTGCAGCATCCTCATTCAGCGAAATGGCAATGTACGACAGCTCGTCAATGTCTCCGGACAATTTCTTCCAGAATTCACTCGATTCCGTACCCAATGCGGAGAACGACATCAGCCCCGACTTGCACATTGCGGGATTGTCAAAGGAGAACGGCCCCAGCAGACTGTCGATGCGGACATCGTTCACCATAATTCTGACCGGAAGGGGAGAGCCGTCGGGGCGCACCGCCGCAGTGAACTCATACAAAAACTTCGCGACAGCCTGACCTGTCTCGCCGAATCCTATCACCATAGCGTTGAATGCCCCATCCACAGTGCCGGTGGGCAGGCCCTCCGGCGTATGCACCGGCTTCATAAGCTGTGCCGGATGGTAGGCAGGGTTCTTCATAAGTTCCACCACAGCCATAGAGGAGGGATAGATGAAATGCACTCCGGTGTGCTTCAGGATAGTCTTGTAGTAGCGCGCTACACCTTCCCTGGACAGACACACGTGTATGGTGTTTTTCATAAGGTCCTTGTCGCTCAGGAGCGCCATCAGCTCATTGAGGTTGCGCTCCGTGTTCTCCGACAGGATATAGAACGCCGTCTTGCTGTCAGTCAGCCTTTTGAGACGTTCAAGGCCAATGGTGGCGAAGATATTGTCGGTAGGGTCGTAGGCGCCGAACCTGCGTTTTGCGCGCAGCACCGCAAGATGGTGGCGGTACGCTACGCTCTCCTTGCTGCTCTCGTTGGTGAAACCCTTGAGCAGTCCGCTGACGGAGAACTGCTCATTGTCCTCATCCGAGGGGAATTCGATAAACGCGATATCCTCGCCTTTGATGCCCCTGGCAATCACCTGTGCGCGGCTGCTCACCCCGATGAACACGTGGTTGAACTTGGACCTCCGGAAGAACAGGGTAAACATCGTCATCGCCCTCTTGCCGAAGAGCATTATGATAGCCGACACACTCGTCAGAATGGCTGCATAGAATACAAAGTAATACAGGTCGAGGAAATATGGACTGTTCTGTGCCACAGACATCTCAAACACCTCGCCTGTATAGACAAACATCTTGATGGACAGTACAAGAGCCCTGCCGAATATGGTCAGAAAACCTTCATAGAAACCCTGAATGTATAGGCCGTACATATTGAGGGCAACGCCCGCCGCAAGAATGGCAAGGGCCGAACGGCGGACATATTTGGGCTGGAGTCTGGACTTGAAGAGGAAAATGGCGTAAGCCACCAGCAGCGCCGCCAAAATCAGTTGAAAAACTAAACTACTTGATGCCATTCTGATAATGAAAATCAACCTACAAATATACACAATTATCTCAACACTGCGAGTCCTATCCAAGAATCAAATAAAATGCCCTGAGAAGCGTTTTTAACAAAAATTATTGCTACCTTTGTTGCGCCTGCAAGATGCAGGCAAAGGCAGTGTTTTGTCACTAGGGGCTAGGGCGGGACACTTCAGAGCGAAAGAAATTCTGAATGCCGGGACTCATCCGTTCCGTGCCGCCTCATGATGGTGGCACTTTTACGTGGACGGGGAGGGAATACTAGACCCTGACAAGAGAAATGAAAGCATCAGAGCAACATCTGAAGTGGTACGCCGCCCGAGCGATCAAAGAACGCCCCTACGTCCTCCGGTATCTGGAGAACGAGAAGGTCACGATTTCACATCTTGCCGACCTTCCAACGATGCTGTTCATCCGATGTACTCGGACTGACATCGAACGCCTCCGCAGCGCTCTCTACGACCGGGTCCTGTTCTACCTGGACCCCGAGAGGAAGTCGGTCCAGGCAATCCCCGACAGGGTGATGAAGACCTTCCTGCTGCTGGCTCCGTACCACGAGAAGCCGATTATGTATTTGGCAGTGGACGATCCGACGTTCTTCGAAGGCAAGCGCAAGAGAGTCATCAAAGGCATCTTCGCAGGATGCGAGGGCGTCATACGGCGCATCAGGGGCGAACGCAGACTGATAGTCAGGCTGAGCGACCGTTCCGCCATCGCCACCACATACATCCCCCAGGAATACCTTGAGGATGTGGAATAAGACAATACAAACAACAAATCATACAATGGAACTCAAGAAAGACTATTCGGACGTCCATTTCCAAGACAATGGCAAAATCAAATTGCTCATTATCGTCGGCACCCGTCCGGAAATTATCAGGCTGGCTGCAGTCATCAACAAGACCAGACAGTATTTTGACGTGATTCTCGCCCACACGGGTCAGAATTATGACTATACGCTCAACGGCATATTCTTCAAGGACCTCAAGCTCAAGGACCCTGACGTGTATATGGATGCTGTCGGAGACGACCTTGGCGAAACCTGTGGCAATATCATTGCCGCAAGTTACAAGCTGATGGCGGCCATCAAGCCTGATGCTGTCCTGGTTCTGGGCGACACCAATTCGTGTCTCTCTGTCATCGGCGCCAAGAGGCTGCATATCCCGATCTTCCATATGGAAGCAGGCAACCGATGCAAGGATGAATGCCTGCCCGAAGAGACCAACAGAAGAATCGTTGACATCATATCCGATGTAAATATGGCCTACTCCGAGCACGCACGCCGTTACCTCTCCGACTGCGGCCTGCCCAAGGAACGCACATACGTTACAGGCAGCCCTATGGCAGAGGTCCTGCATCAGAACCTTGCTGAGATAGAGGCAAGTGATGTGCATAAACGTCTCGGGCTCGAGAAAGGCAAGTATATACTGCTCAGTGCCCATCGCGAAGAGAACATTGATACTGAGAAGAACTTCCTCAGTCTCTTCAACGCCATCAACAAAATGGCTGTGAAGTACGATATGCCGATTCTTTACAGCTGCCATCCACGCAGCCGCAAGAAGCTTGAAGCGATGAACTTCAAGCTCGATGAGCGCGTGATTCAGCACGAACCTCTTGGCTTCCACGACTACAACTGTCTGCAGATGAACGCATTTGCTGTAGTGTCCGACTCCGGCACACTTCCTGAAGAGAGCAGTTTCTTCACCAGTGTGGGACATCCGTTCCCGGCGGTATGCATACGTACTTCAACAGAACGGCCCGAAGCCTTGGACAAGGCTGATTTCATCATCGCCGGCATAGACGAAAAGTCGCTTCTTCAGGCGGTCGATACGGCAGTCAGTCTTTGCAAGGACGGCAATCACGGTATCCCCGTGCCTGATTATGTCGAAGAGAATGTGTCCACCAAGGTTGTCAAGATCATTCAGAGCTATGTCGGCATAGTCAACAAGATGGTCTGGCGTAAATTCTGAAATATATGAAGATACTGGTCACAGGAGCAAAAGGATTTGTCGGCAGGAATCTCTGCTCACAGCTCAAGAACATAAGGGACGGAAAGGCACGCTGGTATGGAATAGGACCGGCGGGGCAGCCGGATCCGGCAAGCGGCCTGTCCGTGGACGGAATATTCGAATATGACATCGACTCCACTCCCGAACAACTCGAGCAGTGGTGCAGGGAGTGTGACTTCGTCTTCAACCTTGCCGGGGTCAATCGACCGCAGGATCCCAAGGAATTTATGGAGGGTAATTTCGGATTTGCCACAGTGTTGCTCGACACACTCAAAAAATACGGCAACTCCTGCCCTGTTATGATAAGCAGTTCCATACAGGCTACACTCGCAGGACGTTTCGGCAATTCCGAATACGGACGGAGCAAGAAGGCCGGAGAGGAACTGATGTTCCAATACGAGGCCCAGACCGGAGCCAAGGTACTTGTCTACCGCTTCCCCAACCTTTTCGGCAAATGGTGCCGGCCCAACTACAACTCCGCCATCGCTACCTTCTGCAACAACATAGCCCACGACCTGCCCATTCAGGTCAACGACCGCAGCGTGGAGATGGAACTCCTCTATATCGACGATCTCGTGGATGAGATGATTGCTGCTCTCAAGGGAGAAGGTAGCCGATGCGAATTCGATGGTGTCGAGACTGTCCCGACAGCCCAAGGTCGTTACTACTTTGTCCCTGTAACCCACAAGACCACGTTAGGGGAGATAGTGGACATCATTGGCGAATGCGCCGCCGCTGCCTCAAACCAAGGCGGCATCAATATGATGGAACTGCCACAGGGATCGCTCAGATACAAACTTATGACCACCTACCTGAGCTACCTGCCCAAAGAAAAAGCCATCTACGACCATAAGATGAACGTTGACCAAAGGGGCTCGTTCACAGAACTTGTCCATTCGCTCAACTGCGGTCAGGTGAGCATCAACATCTCCAAACCCGGCATAACCAAAGGCCAGCACTGGCATCACTCCAAGTTCGAATATTTCACAGTCGTCTCCGGACACGGACTGATACAGCTGCGCAACGAAGCGGACCCGGATGCCGGACTTATCGAGTACGAAGTGAGCGGAGAGCATATCCAGTCGGTGATTATGCTTCCCGGCTACACTCATAACATAATCAACCTGTCAGATACGGAGGATCTCGTCACTGTGATGTACTGCAACGAAATCTTCAACCCCGAACGTCCTGACACCTATTTTGACCCCGTAAAGAAATAATAAACAGATAACAATATGTCAATATTCAAAGACAAAGTGCTGATGATTACCGGTGGTACCGGTTCATTCGGCAATGCGGTTCTCAACCGCTTCCTAAAGACAGATATCGCAGAAATCCGCATCTTCTCACGCGACGAGAAGAAGCAGGACGACATGCGCCACGAGT
>JAKSKI010000019.1 GCA_024401865.1 Bacteroidales bacterium | reverse complement strand
ATTGGCAGCTTCCGCGGTGCGAGAAGAAGGCTTGACGAGCGCATCAACAATGGCAGAATCACCTACATTGACGACTATGCCCACCATCCCGCGGAGCTTGCGACTGCCATATCATCAATAAGGGAGATATTCCCCGGGCGTAAAATCACGGGCATTTTCCAGCCTCACCTCTATACCAGAACCAGAGATTTCGCCCCCGAATTCGCCAAAGCGCTGAGCGGGCTGGACAAACTCATCCTGCTTGACATTTATCCCGCGAGGGAAGAACCCATTCCGGGAGTGACCTCGGAAATCATATTCAAGGATGTCACGGCGCCCGAAAAGGTATCCATCCGCAAGGAAGAGCTTATGGAGCTTATGGAAAACGAGCCCGTGGACGTACTGGTGAGTTTCGGTGCGGGCAATATTGACAGATACGTTGAACCTTTGGAACGGATGCTGTCCGGAAGATAATGAAAACCTGGCTCAGATACAGTCTTTCGCTTGTTGTCGCGGCGGCTTTGTGCGCGGCGGCAATACTCGTCCTGTTATCCGACAGGAAGCAAAAGGCCGATATCGTGTGCACCGGCATCAGTGTGACGGTGGAGGGAGAGGAGCAGTTCGTTTCGGACGCCGATATCAAAAGATACATCGCAGGGGAATACGGGACTTGCCTCGGGCGCAAATGCACCGGGCTGGAACTGGAGAAAATAGAGGACATTCTGGACAACAAAAGCGCCGTGCTCAAGAGTGAAGCGTGGATCACGTATGACGGCATCATGCACATCTGTGTCTCGCAAAGGAAGCCCGTGGTAAGATTCCAGAAGGGAGACTGCGGATTTTATGCTGACGAACGCGGATACATCTTCCCCCTTCATCCCAGTTATACCGCTCCCGTGCCCACTGTCAAGGGCAATATCCCCGTGAATGCAGGAAGGAATTACCGTGGTGCGGCAGGGACGGAACGCGAAAGGGAATGGATATCCGGAGTTATAACGATGCTGGACTATATCGGGAGCAGGGCCGAATGGAAGGACAGGTTCGATTCCATAACCGTAAGGAGCAACGGAGACCTGGTGCTCGGCCAAACTGAGGGGAACGAATCCTTTATCTTCGGCTCCCCGGACGGATACAGGGACAAGCTGGACAGAATCGCCACATATTACAGGCGGATCGCGCCTGCGATTGGAGAAGGATACTATACAAGTGTTAACGTCAAATACAACGGGCAGATAGTCTGCCGACGATAAGATGAACGATAGATACATAGCGTCAGTCGACCTGGGGACAGGAAAGATTGCACTCACCGTTGCGCACATCCACGGTGACAACATTGACATTGTGTTTTACAAGGAGACGCCCTCCGACGGAATCAGGTACAGCCAGGTATTCAATCCCCAGAAGGCATCCACACCTCTCAAAGCGGTAATCCACGAAGCCGAGGACGAACTGGGCATCAAGATCATGCAGGTAGTCATCGGACTTCCCCGCTATTGTGTGCGTCAGGAATCCGCCCCGGCAAAGATTGAGCGCAGCGATCCGGCCTCGTGCATAACCCAGGAGGAGATTGACTCCATCAAGAATCAGGCGCTGGACGAATACCCCATCACCGACCCGGACAACGAGACCATATACGGAGCCGTCACCCAGTCGTTCGGCACCGAGGATATGATCAATATCCCTGAGGAAGACATAGTCGGTATGACAGGATCCCTGATCGAAGGCAACTTCAAGGTGTTCGTCGGTGACAGGAAATACATCAGGGACATTGACACGATGCTCAATCTGGCCGGCATCGCTCCGGCCAGGAAAGTATTCCTTCCCGATGCCATAGCGGGGGCCGTACTCAACGGCGAGGAGAAGGACAGCGGAGTGGCCCTGATAGAAATGGGGGCCGGCGTAACATCTCTGTCCATATATCAGGGGGGCATACTCCGCCACTATTCATCCATTCCCTTCGGAGGCAAGGCCATCAGTTCGGACATCAAATATGTATGCAGGCTCAAAGAGACCCTGGCCGAGAACATCAAGATGGCATACGGAGTCTGTATGCCCGACAGGCTTCAGTCGATGGGAGAGAAGATAATCCAGATCAACTATGACGATGACGGCACCAGCAAACAGGTGGAGGTCAAATATCTTTCGGAAATCATCACCTGCCGCGTCAAGGAGATTCTGGAGGCCATTCTGTTCAAGATAGAAGAGAGCGGATATGCCGACAAGCTCAGAGCAGGCATCGTAATTACCGGAGGCTGCGCCAATCTTACCGGACTGTCCGCGTTCGTCAGGGAGATGTCAGGATACAATGTGCGCATAGGCTATCCGAGATGCAAGTTCATATCTTCGAGCGGCTATCCCGGCATCAGCGAGACTTCCGCCGCCGCATCTGTGGGACTTCTGCTCTCGTCGAAGGATGACACCCACCTCAACTGCACCACAGAGCCCGTTGCCAAAGCTCCTGTTGACCCGGCAGACCTTGCGGACAATCCAGACAATCCGGACATCGGAATTGCGGGGCAGGAAGGTGACGGCACTCTCTTCCCCGATGAAGTCCTCACTGCAGACACCAAGGGCACCAAATCCGGAAGTTCGAAGAAAAATCCGGGGAAGAAAAAATTTAACTGGGGAATTAAGATTGTGGATTCCGTAGGCACTCTGTTTAATTCAATAGACGAATAAGAATATGTCAGAAGATATAAATATCGACATCACTCCCGCCAACTGGAACGTTGACAATTCCATCATCAAGGTATTGGGAATAGGTGGAGGCGGATGCAACGCCGTCTCCTATATGTATGACCAGGGGATAGAAGGTTGCAGCTTCGTTGTATGCAACACCGACTCACAGGCGCTCCAGAGAAGCAGTGTCCCTACAAAAATCCAGATGGGGCGCGGGCTTGGGGCCGGCACAAATCCCATCAAGGGACGCAATGCCGCACTCGAATCCCAGGATGAGATAGCGGCAGTGATACTGGACGACAAGACCCAGATGCTCTTCCTCACTGCGGGAATGGGAGGAGGCACAGGCACAGGTGCGACTCCCGTCATCGCCAAAATGGCCCACGACAAAGGCATTCTCACCGTGGCCGTCGTCACTCTGCCGTTCAGCAATGAAGGCAACGAAGCTCTGGCGAGGGCCATCGACGGAATTCACGAACTCGAAAGGAACGTCGACTCGCTGCTCATCATCAATAATGAGAAACTCTACGAATACTTCGGGGACCTGCTTATACACGATGCGCTTCCCAAGGCGGATGAAGTGCTTGCCACTGCCGTAAAGGGCATTATCGAGGTCATCCAGAAACCGGGCTACATCAACGTGGATTTCGAGGATGTCAAGACGATGATGAAAAACAGCGGAATGGCTCTGATGGGCTGCGGTTCGGGCCGGGGCGAGAACCGTATAGTAGATGCCATCAGGGAAGCATTCGAATCTCCCCTGCTCAATGACTTCGACCTCAAGACAGCCAAGAATGTGCTGATCAACATTACAACCGGCAAGAATGAGAAGGGACTCAAGATGAACGACCTCAGCTACATCAATGAGAAGATCAACGAATACACCGGAGGCGCCAACAACTTCAAGAGAGGACTGATTCTCGACGAGAATCCCGAAGTGGATGACGAAATCCACATCACCGCCATCGCAACAGGATTCCTGTTCAACAACCTCATAGGTCCGGACATCAATCTGGGCAGAATAATAATGATCGACAAGGATTTTGTCTATGACAAGGAAGCCCTGTCCAGGGAAGAGGGGCTGAGTCTCAATGCGGACAGCAGCCCGCACATCGGCTACAACTCCGACAACGTCCCCGGGACATTCAGGTATGATCCGGACAGAATACCGGACCTCCTCATCCGGGACGGTCAGAACATAAGCAACCTGGAGATGGTTCCCGCAATACAGAGAAACAAAAAAAACTGATGATATGAAGAAGACAAGAGTTAGATTCGCCCCGTCCCCTACCGGACCGCTTCATATGGGCGGCGTGCGCACTGCACTTTACAACTATCTGTATGCCAAGCAGAACGGAGGAGATTTCATAATCCGCATAGAAGACACTGACTCACACCGTTTCGTGCCGGGAGCGGAGCAGTACATCATCGAGGCCCTAAGATGGTGCGGCATCATTCCCGACGAGGGAGTGGACGAAAACGGCAAGGTGGTCGAGACAGCCTCGGAGAGGCATCCCCACGCTCCCTACCGTCAGAGCCAGAGACGAGGCATTTACAGACAGTATGCCGAACAGCTCGTCAAAGCCGGTCAGGCATATTATGCATTCGACTCTTCGGAAGAGCTCGATGCCAGACGCGCCGAAGCCGAAGCTGCAGGCAAAACCTTCATATACAATTACGAGACCCGCAGGAGTCTCCGCAACTCACTGACCCTCCCCCCGGAAGAGGTTGACAGACTGCTTCGGGAGAGCACGGATTGGACAGTGAGGTTCAAGATGCCCGAGAACACCGTGGTCCCGATGGACGACCTAATCCGCGGTCACATAGAGGTCAACACCTCGACCCTCGATGACAAAGTGCTATGGAAAAGGGCGGACGAGCTCCCCACTTATCACCTTGCCAATATCGTGGATGACCACCTGATGGAAATAACCGAAGTGATCCGCGGCGAGGAATGGCTGCCTTCACTACCCCTTCATTATCTCTTGTACAAGGCATTCGGATGGGAAGATACAATGCCCCGTTTCGCACACCTGTCCCTGCTTCTGAAGCCCGTCGGCAACGGCAAGCTCAGCAAACGAGACGGTGACAAGATGGGATTCCCGGTATTCCCCCTCGAATGGACCAATCCTGAAGGAGAGAAATCTCACGGCTACCGCGAGGACGGATATTTCCCTGAAGCCTTCGTGAATATGCTTGCCCTGCTGGGATGGAATCCCGGCGATGACAGGGAGATATTTTCGATGGAAGATCTCATCAAGGCTTTCTCTATGGACAAAGTGCAGAAAGCCGGGGCAAAGTTCAATCCGGACAAGGCGAAATGGTTCAACAAGGAGTATCTGCGTCTCAAGTCGGATGCCGAACTCGCAGAGCTTTTCTTACCTGTTCTTCTTGACAAGCTTGCTTCAGGTTCAGGTGTCCCCGCCGGGACACCGAAGAGTTGGGGTAATGGTGTCCCGGTGGGGACACCCGAACTGATGGAATATGTGACGAATGTGGTGGGTCTCATCAAGGAGAGAGCCACGTTCGTACAGGATTTCTGGGACATCGCCTGGTATCTTTTCAAGGCTCCGGAAACATTCAATGAGAAGGATATGGCCAAATTCTGGAAGGAAGAGAATTACAGCCTTATGAAAAAGGCCGTGGACAATCTTCTCGAATCCGGCATCGAATGGACCAGAGAGGCCATAGAAACCAACCTCGTCGATTATATCAAGTCCAACGAATGGCCTATGGGCAAGGTGATGAACTGTCTGAGACTGGCGCTGTCGGGAAGCGCATCAGGACTTGGAATAGCCGACATCCTCTCATTCATCGGCAAGGAGGAGTGCCGTTCCAGGATAGACTATATCTTCAGCCTTTAGATTTCTATCTTGTCAATGCGTCTCTTATGGCGGCCACCGGCGAATCCGGTGGTCAGCCATTCGCGCGTCATCGACACGACCATACGATATGACACGAAGCGTGCGGGCATTACAAGCACATTGGCATTGTTATGCTCCTTGACGACGTGTGCCACAGGGACAGTCCAGGCCAGGCCGGCGCGAACCCCCTTGTAATGGTTGAGACACATCGCCATGCCATTGCCGGTACCGCACATCGCTATGCCGGCATCGACTTTCCCGCTCTCGAGAGCGGCACCGAGCTGATGGGCGTAATCGGGATAATCGCAACTGTCGGTGCTGTCCGTACCGAAGTTGACGACTTCATGTCCCTTCCTGCGCAGGTACGCCACAAGTTTGACCTTGTACTCCACTGCCGTGTGGTCATTGCAAATGCCTATTGTCATAGTTGCGGAAATTTCTTTACGATGTAAAGATAGCACATTATTTCCACTTGTCACATAAAAACCTCACAAATCGGATTTGCTATCGACTGGAAGTTTTAGTTATTTTGCACATATGTTTGACGATCGCATATATGTTCTGGACGGAGCAATGGGCACGATGCTGCAGAAGCACGGGCTCAGGGGAGATTCCGAGATGTTCAACATTACGCATCCCGATATCGTCTCAGGCATTCACAGGGCATACATCGATGCCGGAGCGGACATCATCGAGACCAACACTTTCGGAGCCAACCGCATCTCCCAGTCCGAGTACGGTCTTGCCGGAAGGGCTGCCGAGATGGCTCTTGCCGGAGCACGCATAGCCCGGAGCGAAGCCGATGCTTCGGACCGGAAAATTCTGGTCGGGGGAAGCGCCGGGCCCACATCCAAATCCCTTTCCCTTTGCACCGATGCCTCGGACCCCGCCGCTAGGGACATCAGTTTCGACGAACTGGCCCTCGCCTACTCCGAGCAGATTGCAGCCCTCACGGAGGGAGGATCCGATTTCATCATTCTGGAGACCTGCTTTGACGCGCTGAACGCCAAAGCCGCCATATACGCACTCGAATCCCAGAGCAGACGACTCCCCGTAGTCATTTCGGCAAGTTGCAGCGACAGCGGAGGAAGACTCCTCACCGGCCAGACCATCAGGGCTTTCTATGAAGCTGTAAGGCACGCGCATCCCGCCGCCTTCGGCATCAACTGTTCGATGGGAGCCGAAAGCATGCTTCCCATTGTTCGTGAGATATCATCATTCGCAGAATGCCCTGTCATATGCTTCCCCAATGCCGGTCTCCCCGACGGGGCCGGGCAGTATGCCGACGATCCCGACACCGTCGCCGCAGGATTGCGGAAGATTGTGACCGAGGGCCACGCATCCATTGTCGGAGGATGCTGCGGCACAACTCCCGAGCATATTGCGGCCATCAGGAAGATGGTGGACGCACAGGGTCCCCTGACCAGGCCAAAGGCCGGCAC
Organism: Bacteroidales bacterium; assembly: GCA_024401865.1. Classification (GTDB taxonomy): domain Bacteria; phylum Bacteroidota; class Bacteroidia; order Bacteroidales; family UBA932; genus Cryptobacteroides. Next base: position 18,166 of record JAKSKI010000019.1, on the reverse strand, counting down.
CTGTGACAGCTTCCGGCCCCTGAATGTATCCGGACTCGAAGCCGTCACGATAGACAGGGAACTGTACAATTTTACCAATATAGGCGAAAGGACCAACGTGGCCGGCAGCAGGAAATTCGCGGGCTTCGTATCCTCCGGCAACTGGGAAGCCGCCGTGGACACCGCCGCCTCGCAGATAGACAATGGAGCCCGGATCATAGACATCAACATGGACGATCCGATGCTGGATCCGGAGCGGGCGATGGAAAGATTTGTCCGTATCATCCAGACTGAACCTTCCGTAGCCAAGGCAGCTCTTATGATCGACTCCTCCCATTGGGAGACCATACTCTCCGGGCTCAAGAACTCTCAGGGGAAGTGCATCGTCAACTCCATCAGCCTGAAGGAAGGGGAAAAGGCCTTCCTCGACAAGGCCGCAGAGATTCACAGGCTTGGAGCGGCGATGGTAGTGATGGCTTTCGACGAAGAAGGCCAGGCCACTGATTTCAACAGGAAGACAGCTATCTGCCGAAGGGCTTACAGGCTGCTCACCGGGGCAGGCATTGATGCCGGGGACATCATATTCGACCCCAACATCCTCAGCATAGCGACCGGCACTGACAGTGACCGGAAATATGCCTGCGATTACATCGAGGCCGTGCGCTGGATCAAGCGGAACCTCCCAGGCGCACTCACATCCGGAGGTGTCTCCAACCTCTCCTTCGCTTTCAGGGGCAACAATCCGGTCAGGCAGGCAATGCACTCGGTATTCCTGTACCACGCCGTGGAGGCCGGACTGGATATGGCCATCGTCAATCCGGGAATGCTGCAGGTCTATGATGAAATAGAACCCGGACTCCGGGATGCAATAGAGGACGTCATATTCGACCGCAGGGATGACGCCACCGAGAGACTGGTCTCCCTGGCCGGAAGGACTGAAGCTGCCGACAAGAACTGCTCCGCGGACAATGTACCCCGCGATCTTGTCAGCCTTCTGATACAGGGCCGTTCAGAAGGTCTGGAGGAGGCCGTGGACAGGGAACTCACCGTGAAGGGGGATGCACGGGCCGTAATTGACGGAACCCTTATGGAGGGTATGGAGCGCGTAGGCGAGCTCTTCGCCTCCGGCAAGATGTTTCTCCCTCAGGTAGTCAAATCCGCAAGAATAATGAAGGCCGCCGTCAACCTGCTGCAGCCGTTCATCAGGCAGACTGCCGCCGTCTCTGAGAGGAAACGTCCCCTGATGGTGATGGCAACCGTCAAGGGAGATGTCCACGACATCGGCAAGAACATTACAGGTACGATTCTGACCTGCAACGGATTCGACATCGCCGATCTGGGAGTGATGGTGGACAATGACACCATTCTGGCGGAAGCTTCGCGGATGGAAGCGGACATGATAGGCGTCAGCGGTCTGATAACCCCCTCCCTGCAACATATGGAAGACCTTTGCCGTCAAATGAGCGACAGGCATCTGGACATCCCGCTTATAGTCGGGGGCGCCGCCACATCGGGCTTGCATACTGCAGTAAGGCTCTCTCCCCTGTATGATCACGTATTCTATGGCGGCGACGCCTCACACACAGCCCTTCTTGCCGGCAGGCTCATCGCCGACAGGGCTCGAACGGAGAAGCAGGAGCATGACGCCCAACTTCATCTGGCAGCCCTCCACGCCGGCCAGGGCAAGACCGGTCCCGTCCCCGGTCCCCTGTTCGGGTACCTGAGCGCCGGCGGATTCGCCCCGGCAGAAACGATGCAGGGGATGGACATACCCGTGACGGACATTTCAGTGGACGAGCTCATTCCGCTGTTCGACTGGGACACTTTCTTCTCCATCTGGGGCATAAAGTCGGCGGACAGGACGGACAGGGAGGTTCTCAGGATCAAAGAAGAGGCACAGGCCGCATTGGAACGATTCGACGGCAGGGTGTCAGTCGCGCTTCACAGGACGACGCTGTCTTCCTTCCGTCCCTGGGAAGACTCCTGCCCGGAACCGGCCATAGGAGTGTTCGCCGCATCGGTACATACCGGAGGGGGACAATGTGGCTGCTGTGACGATATGATGGAGCAGAGCATTGCCCTGACCCTGGCCGATGCCGCTTCCGAATGGATAGGTTCACGCATCGCCGTCCCCGAAGGATTCAGGATGATACGCCCCGCAGCAGGTTATCCTTCCTGCCCCGACCACTCACTCAAGCGGAGGATTCTCGAACTCATTCCCGATTCGGACCGTCTGGGCATCTCCCTGACCGGAAGTTATGCTATGATTCCGGAAGCCAGCGTATGCGGCTTCATCATCATCCACCGCGAGGCAAGGTATCTCTAGAAACAAGCCTTCAGCACTTCCCCGACATTGCCGGTACGCCCCATCGTATAGAAATGAATGGCAGGCACGCCGTGGGACAGAAGGTCACGGCACTGCATAATGCACCATTCCAGACCGATTCTGTAAATGCGCTCCCTGTCTTCACCTGCACGGGTCACCTCGGACGAAAGATCGTACGGTATGTCTATCGAGAATGTCTGAGGGAGCAGGTTGAGCTGATTTGCCGACGAGAAGGGCTTGATACCCGGAATAATGGGGACATCTATTCCGGCCTGCCGGCATTTGTCCACAAAAGAATAATAGAGCGCATTGTCAAAGAAAAGCTGCGTGATGACATAATCCGCTCCGGCATCGACCTTCTTCCTGAGATTCTCTATGTCCGTCCGGAGATTGGGCGCCTCGAAATGCTTCTCGGGATATCCGGCCACGCCTATACTGTAGACCGTCCCCTCCGAACTGCGATACTCCCTTATCCCACGGACCAGGTCGGATGCGTGGGCATATCCTCCGGGGACCGGCACAAAGCGTTTCTCTCCCGAAAGGCAGTCACCCCTCAGGGCGAGCACATTCTCAATCCCCATCTCCTTGAACGCGTCGAGTTCTCCCCTGATATCGTCTCCGGTCGCACCGGCACAGAGGATATGAGGCACCACATTGATGCCGAAACGGTCCATCAGAGCCCCACATACCGTCTTCTGGCTCATCCGCAAATCATCCCTGTGCCGCGTGACATTGACATATTTGGGGCCGAACTCCATCAGAGGCTCCACCCTGGAGACAAGTTCATCCACGGTCATCCCATTCAGGGGCGGGACTATTTCAAGCGACGGGAAAGGCTTTGCGCTGCCCGACAGGATATCACAGATTTTCATCTTACTGGTTATGTGACGCAAAGTTAGCAAATCTGAAATATTTTTGCTATATTTGTGGCTCTTCACGAAGGCACATTATGCTAAGCAGACAAATCGCGGATAGACTCAGGAGTTACGAGACTCCCTTTTATCTCTACGACATCAATCTTCTCCGGCAGACACTGGAGAGCGTCACGGCACTTTCCTCCAAATACGGTTTCAAACTTCATTACGCCATCAAGGCCAATTATGACCCGCACATCCTTTCGGTGATACGCGAATACGGTCTGGGAGCCGACTGCGCGTCAGGCAACGAGGTCCGCTGCGCAATCGAGGCGGGATTCAGCCCTGACGGCATAGTCTATGCGGGTGTGGGCAAGAAGGACAGCGAAATCCGATATGCGATATCCCAGGGCATATTCTCAATCAACTGCGAATCCCTTCAGGAATTGGAAGTGATAGACCGCACGGCGCGCGAGCTCGGAAAGGTGCAGGACATAGCCCTTCGCATCAACCCCGACATAGACCCCAAGACCAACAGCTGCATCGATACCGGGCAGGCTGACTCCAAGTTCGGCATATCATACGAAGAGGTGATGGCTAACGCCGCTCTCATCAAGTCTTATGACAATATCAGGATAAGAGGTATGCATCTCCATATCGGATCCCAGATCAGGGAGTTGCACGTGTTCGAATATCTGTGTGACAAGGTAAATGCCATCGTGGACTGCCTTTCGGGACTCGGATTCAATTTCGATTTCGTGGACCTTGGAGGAGGTCTGGGCGTCAATTATGACATCCCTGAGAACGAGCCCGTACCCAATTTCGCCTCCGTATTCACGATTGTGAACCAGTATCTTAACGTCTCGGGACGCGAGGTCCACTTCGAGTTCGGACGCTCACTGGTGGCCCAGTGCGGAGAACTCATCACCAGGGTGCTGTTCCGCAAGGACACCGCCACGGGCCGCAAGCTCGTTGTCGTGGACGCCTCGATGACGGAGCTCATCAGACCGGCCCTGTACGGCGCATATCACAGCATAGAGAACATCACGCCCCGTGAAGAAGGCAAGGACAGATATACTATAGTCGGGACGGCCTGCGAGAGCACCGACGTGTTCAACCAGAGCCTCACGCTGCCCGTCACGTCACGCGGAGACCTGCTTTCGATAAAGTCTGCAGGCGCCTACGGCATGTCGATGGCATCGAGATACAATCTACACGACCTTCCGGGCGCTGTATATTCGGATGAATTTGACAGATAATCGGATGCCGTTGCAACAAACCTGCAACATTTTGCATCTTTTAGGTACACTTTGCAGAAAATTTACTATATTTGCACGTTGACCGCATAAGCACAAGAGTGTATAACAATACATAACTATTAACAACTTTATTATTAACTGAAATAAAATAGAAAACATTCTCTGGACTGAAGGATAATCAGCTTCCGGCTGATTTTGACCTATAATATGTGACAAAACACATTGTTTATCATTTCATTATTAACTTAAATTTAGCTTATGACTAAAAGAATCCTTTTGGTTCTCCTTGCATCCCTTACAATAGGTATGCAAGCATTCGCTCAGACAGTCAGCGGTAAAGTCGCTGATGCCAACGGCGAAGCTATTCCCGGCGCAAGTGTCCTCGTAAAGGGCACCACCACCGGCACAATGACAGACCTTGACGGTGCTTACCAGCTCGCAGCCGGCAGCAACGCCACTCTGGTCTTTTCTTGCATCGGCTACCAGACTCAGGAAGTCGCAGTCGCAGGCAAGGGCGTCATCAACGTCGTCCTCACTGAAGACTCAACCCTCCTCGAGGAGACAGTCGTAGTCGCTTACGGTACCGCAAAGAGGAAGGACCTCACCGGTTCCATCTCTACCGTGGACGGCAGCAACATCGCTGTTCAGGCTCAGGGTTCAGTTACCCGTGCCCTCGAAGGACAGGTTGCAGGTCTCCAGACATCATCCAATGATGGTCAGCCCGGTTGGGATATGGGTATCCGCGTCCGCGGTATGGGTACCGCCAATGTCAACTACTCCAACGCTCTCGTCATCATCGACGGCGCTCCCGCCAATGATCCCGGCAACGCTTCTGCAGTTACAGGTACCAACCCTCTCTCCGCTATCAACAGCAAGGATATCGAGAGCATCACAGTCCTGAAGGACGCTGCTTCAACCGCACTTTACGGTTCACGCGGTGCCAACGGTGTCGTCCTCATTACCACCAAGAGCGGTAAGGCAGGCAAGACCCGCATCTCCTTCGAGGCCCGTATGGGTGTCAACACCGTAGGTGCAAACGGTTACTATGACAAGATCGGTGACAAGGGCACATACGAGATCTATGAGACCATGTGGCAGGCCATCTACAATGACCAGTACTATGGCAAGGCCGGCAACACAATGGTCGGCAACAAGAGCGCAGCCGCACAGTTCGCATCAGAGCACCTCTTCAACTACAACGGCAGCACTTCCGCTTTCTCTCGCAACGGTCTCGGCAACAAGCTGAACTACACCGTTCCCGGAATGACCTTCACCAAGACCAATCCCGGCAAATCCGATGAGTCTGCAACTCTCGGTGGATCTTTCCTCGTAGGAACTGACGGCAAGTTCAATCCCGCCGCCCAGCTTCTCTACACTCCTGTCAGCTATCAGGAGGCTCTCATCACTCCCCGCTTCCGCCAGGAGTACAACATCTCCGCATCCGGCGCAACGGACAAGGTTGACTATCATATGTCAGTCGGCTATCTCTCCGATCCTTCATATGTTTCAACATCCAAGTTCGAGCGTCTCACCGCACGTGCAAACGTCAACGCACAGGTTACTTCCTGGTTGAAGGCTGGTGCCAAGTTCGGCTATACACACCGTACCACCAACAGTGCTGAGTACCGTTGGGCAGGCCGTAACTCCGGTACAGTAGGTGAGAACCCCTTCTACTTCACCACCTTCACAACAGCCCTCGACAACGTATGGGCAGTTGACGCAGCCGGCAAGTTCATCCTCGATGCCGATGGCAACAAGATGTTCTCAGCCGATGGCAGCAACTCAACCATCACCAAGTCAGCTCACACCTACTCACCTGTCGGCCCTACTTCTGCCGCATCTTCATTCAACGTTCCTCTCTACATGCAGCAGTCTCTCAACTCACAGGTCCTCAATGACCTTGATATGAAGGGCTACCTGCGTGCAACATTCCTCAAGCACTTCACAGCTGAGGTCAATGTTTCCTATGACATCACCTACGGTCCTCAGACCCGTTTCTACAACGTACAGAGTGCCGGTGACCGTATGGGCAACAAGTCTACAGGATCACACATCCAGAAGATCGACAGAACCTGGGCAACACTCAATACCCAGCAGCTCATCAACTACAACCAGGACTTCGGCAAGCACCACGTGGACGCTATGATCGGTCACGAGTACAACCAGTTCGATTCTGACGGTATGCAGTATGGTTCTTCATACTCTCTGTTGGATGACTTCATGGGATACGTCAACTTCCTCGGAACTGATACCAACAAGTACATCTCAGGTGCATACGGCGGAACCAACCTTGAGAAGACCGCAATGGAGTCTTACATCGGCCGCGCCAACTACATCTATGATGACAAGTACTATGTATCTGCATCTATCCGTCGTGACGGTTCCTCAAAGTTCAAGACTGAGGAGAACCGCTGGGGTACATTCTGGTCTGTCGGCGGTGGCTGGCGCATCTCATCCGAGCCTTGGATGGAAGGTGCAAAGGGCTGGCTCGACAACTTGAAGATCCGTGCTAGCTACGGTGTCATCGGTAACCAGAACGGTATTCCCAAATACTCTGGCTATCAGACCTGGTCATACTCTGCAGCCGCTTGGAAGCAGAATGGCGCAAAGGTTTATCCTGACGGCACAAAGCTCGCTATGGGTACCCTCGTCAATGACGCTCTCACCTGGGAGAAGGTCAACACAGCTGATGCAGGTGTGGACTTCACCCTCTTCGGAGGCAAGCTCGCAGGTAGCTTCGACTGGTTCAACAAGCAGACCAACAACTCTATCTTCGGACAGACTGTTTCTTACCTCGCTTCAGGCCAGACATCTCTCACCCAGAACAACATCGGTATCCGTTCAACCGGTATCGAAATCGACCTCTCATACCAGCCTGTAAAGACTAAGGATTGGGATGTCATCCTCTCTACAAACGGAACACACTACACCACAACCCTCACCAGCGTTCCCGTTGGTTACGGTTCTGAGGCTCTCGGTGGATGCAACCTCGAAGGCCCTACAGCTTGGACAGTTGCAGGTACCGGTACCGATGCCGATATGTGCTACCTCCGTGGCGTAGGCAAGGATTACTACAACCTCTATATGATGAAGTATGCAGGTGGCGCCGGTAACTGAGGTGTTACATACCACGGTACAGACGGCAAGTCACATACAGGATTTACCAGCGCAACAGCTGATCCCGACTGCGGTAACGCTCTGTTCTGGCACAAGGTGACTGCTGAGGATATCGCAGCAGGCAAGTACTCAGGAGCAAAGGCAGGTGACGACGTACGCGTTGCTGACGTTAACGAAGCAAGCCGCTATGAGCTCGGTTCTGCAGTTCCCGGTTGGATCGGCGGTTTCAATGCAAAGGTTCGCTACAAGGGCTTCGACCTCGGCGTAATGCTCGCATTCCAGATCGGTGGCAAGTTCCTCTCTATCGACTATGCAACCGGTGAAGATGGTAAGTACTTCGCTTCCAGCGCTATCAAGAACGGTTCTGCAATCAGCCGTGAGCTTATAGGCAATACCTGGTCAGAGGACAACCTCGATGCCAAGTTCCCTATGATTTACTATAGCGGAAAGGCCGGACAGCACGGTGCTACCGCAGGTGAGCGTCGCTACTCAGACCTTGCACTCTTCGATGCAAGCTACCTCTCACTCAAGAATGTAACCCTCGGTTACACCTTCCCCAGCAAGTGGATGAACAAGGCCAAGATCAGCAACCTTCGTATCTACGTTTCTGCTGACAACTCTCTGATGGCATACGGCCACAGCGGTGTCGATCCTAGAAGATCCCTCGTTGGTGGTACCGACCTCGGCGCAGCTGCATATCCTGCACTCGCAGTCTACTCATTCGGTATCAATCTTGACTTCTAATAAATAAAGGATAAGAATTATGAAAAAATCTATACTTGTTTTAGGTGCATTCATAGGCCTTCTCGCCACCTCTTGTGGTAAGATGCTTGTAGTGACCCCTCCCAATGCCATCTATGATGAGCAGATACAGGAACTCCTCGCACAGGGTGGAGAACAGGCAGAGCAGATCATCAATTCGTTCGCTTCACCTCTTCCCAAGTACTTCGACCTTACCAACATCGCTATCGGTTCAGGTTCTGCAAATATCTCTACCAATACGATTCAGGGTATCAACCTTATGAACTCGTTCCAGGGCAACAACCTGGCATACGGTTGCAACGCCACCACAACAGAGGAGGCATACACCGGTGTAACTCTCTACAGACTGAGCAACAACCTCAGGAACTACATCGCACCTGCCAACGGAGCACACTGGTATGGCTATGCCTACGGTATGAACCAGGCAAACCTTCTCCTCGGCTACACAAAGAGCCTCGAGAAAGGCAATGTATACTACAAGAACGACGGCGCAGGCCGAGTTGTTAGGGCATTCTGCTATATGAGCCTCATGGAGGAGTACGCTCCCGCATACTGCAACATGACCGATCCTACAGCTGAAGACTCAGGTATAAGCCTCTACAAGGAGTACAAGCCTTCACAGAATGCAGCCAACCCTGCAAAGCGTTCTACAGCCAAGGAGACCTACGAGTTCATCGTGGGTGACCTTGACACCGCCATCACCTGGTTCAAGAACGCAAGTGTCGGTTACACCAAGGAAGACTCACAGCTTGAGGACATCGACCTCGGCGTTGCCAACTTCCTCAAGGCACGTGCAGGCCTCTTCATCGGTGACAAGAAGATCACTACCCCCAAGGGTGAGAAGTCTGGTTGGGAGATCTGCAAGGAAGCTTGCGACGAGATCATCACCAACGGTGGTTACGACTTCATCAAAGCTGAGAACTGGGGCAGCCGCATCGATGCCAGCCAGCCTGCTTCAACATACGAGTGCTTCCCTGAGAAGAACGCTTTCGTTTGCGTACGCAAGGCTGTGAACCCTGAGACCATCCTCGGTTACATCCTCGGATCTACCAACACAGCTGGTGCCATCCAGAACGGTATCCTCAACATCTACGGTTCATATCCCGAGTCAAGGTACCTTATGGGTCGTATCGACGATCGCCTCTACAACAAGATCAATGACGCTGACTGCCGCAAGGCTGCCTTCGTCAAGGATCCTATCACCAAACTCGTCTATGGAAGCGGTTCCGAGATCGATATGCCTTCTTACTGCAACGTCAAGTTCGCTGCAAGATATGGTCTGACCGCTGACGGTGCTGGCCACACAACAGCTGACAAGGCCGGTGACGTCGAGTTCTGCAAGTTCCGTTATGCAGAGGTTGTCCTTATGAAAGCAGAGGCTGAGCTCGCACTCAGCGGAGCATCTGCTGCCAAGACAGCTCTCGCAGGTCTCATCGATGCAAGAACAAGCAGCGCCCTCACCGTCGACACTTATATGACAGCTCTCGGAATGACTGATGTCAAGCAGTTCATCAAGTTCAACTGGGACGTTGAGATGTGGGGTGAGAACGGTGCCGAGTACTTCGTCAACAAGCGTATGAAAGTCAATATCGACCGTACAGGCTCTGCTGTCCACGCTGACGCTAAGGGTGTAAACGGTGACTGGAACAAGTGGCAGGATATGACCCTCGCATTCCCTGAGAACGAGGTCCTCTACAATCCCAACTATGCTGCTGACGCTACCAACACACCTGCTGCATTGAACTAATATTCAACAGCATATCTTTCAAAGGGACTGGCCGATGGCCAGTCCCTTTTTATAATTATATTGAGAATATGGCAGAGAAAAAAGAGCTGGAAGGCCCTGCTCGCTATTCTACAGCTTACCTGTATTCGACCGTTTCATCCAGACTGCGGTAAGAACTGTGCTTTGGTGACGGTTCGCAGTCCGAGGAAGGATAGCCGAAAGGCATCAGCAGTACAGGATGGATATTGGATGGCAGTTGCAATTCGCGTGACAGCTCTTGCGGATTGAAATATCCGACAATACAGGTGCCTACTCCAAGGTCCGTTGCTTCGAGAGCCATGTGAGTAAGCACTATAGAGACGTCAATATCACCGTAATTCCCGTCATTCCCGCGAGGGCATACATTGTTGTCATCATAACAAAATATGAAGCAATGAGGCGCACCGTACATACAGGGAGAGAGTTTGCGCAAACGGTCCATTACTTCCTCAGATTTGATGACATAAATCTTCTGAGGCTGGGAATTGACGGCAGTGGGTGCAAGTTGGCCGGCCTTGAGAATTTTGTCAATCACCGTTTGTTCTACCTTGGTGGAGTCGAACTTGCGTACAGAGTATCTTTCTGCAGCAAGTTGAAGGAAATCCTTGTTCATATCTGTTGGATTATTGCAACTCAAGATGCCCAGGGCAGCGAGGGCGCTCAATAGGGGTGTATGATTCATAATAAAGAAGCCGATTATTAGTCCTTCCTGTATCGTACTTGGACGGCTTCATCCCTTATTGCGGACTGAGCCATCTCTTCGGGGGTCACCATAACCTTGCCTGTGATGAAGTCGGGAAGATTGAATGAATACATCAAATCGAGATAGAATTTGCGTGGATTCTCCTGCGGTAGCAGAAATGGCTTGGACACTTTGCCGTCAGCATCAATGTGACCGATATACGGTTTGGTATACAGACCGTCGTCCCGGCGTGACGAGAACACTATCCACCGTCCGTTTGAACTCCATCCGTGGTAACTGTCCGAATCTTCGGAGTTGAGCGCATCAAGGGTTGACAGACTTCCATCCTCGAGGTCTACGAGATACAGGTCCGCGTCCTTGTGCCAGATTGGGAACTGCCCGTATGACTGGTGCGTGAACAGAAGGAAACGCCCGTCTGGGGAGATGCGCGGCAAGGAGGCGCTTTTGCCACTGGAGGATGCATCATATATAGTCTCCAATGTTTTGCCGAAGTGCCCGCTCTGAGGATCGAAATCTATTCTGACAATATCGTATCGGGCATCGCGATAATCCCGAGGCATTTTGTCGACAGCCTTGGACCTGCAGAAGAAGAGTGATTTGCCGTCAGGAGAGAAACAGGGCATTGTTTCGAACCAATCCGGAGATTTCGTCAAGTCGCAGGCGATGATTTCGTGACGCTCGACGTCATATACCACGACATCCGATTCGTAATCGAACACCTCTATGCGGTTAGGGTCCTTGGAATGGAAAAATTGAGCAATATCATTGACTGAAAAGGTGATATAACGACCGTCATTGCTCCATTGAGGATACACTCCGGCAGCAATTGTCTCCGGTGTTTTGGTGTTGACCTTCTCTATCTTACCTTCTTTGCAGATATAGGTGCCTCCAAACTTCGCTCTCATATGCAACATGAATCTGTCAGGCCTTCTGTTGGAGAAGGAGTGGCAATTCATACAATTGTCCTCCGTCAGTCTGTTCTCGGCAATCGGCGTCTGCTCGTAATTCTCCAGGCATCGCTGATAGATGCCCATACGCCCCCATACCTCGTATCCGGGAGGAATGAGCCTATAGGCAATGTAACTGTCTATGGTATCCGGACTTATGTATATATTGAAAGGCTTGTATTCAATCCATTCGCCTTCTTTCCTCGCTCTGGCTTCTACCTTGACCGTACCGTTGCCGTCACGGAGCAGTGCTTGCCACTTCCTCTCCGGTATCGAAATATCCCCGCTACGGGACTTCAGTGTAAAAGACACGGGACCCGAAGAAAGTACTACCCGGAATGAATTTACTGACTGCTCGATAACCGAGAAGTTAAGCGGAGCGATGTTCGCAGGAACGGTCACTTCACGGTAATCGGGGAATATATGGGGCAGAACCGTCAGGACAAATATCAGTATCGCTTTCATCTTGTGTTCATTTTCATTACATAAACCCAGTAAGTACCGCGATACTTGTCCAGAGACAGACCTGCAGACATTCTGTTTTTGAAATCCACGTATTCGCGGTATGTGCTTGCGCCAACTCCGACAGTCTTCCAATATCCGGGAGTCTCCTCCGAAAGCATACAGGCCGCTTCCGCAAAAGATCTCGGCAATTCAGGCAGTATTTCAGTCCCGTAATATTCATCAAGGAACTCTTTGAACACTCCGAAATCCAATGCGAGCAGATAGTACACTCCGAGGATTTCCACAGTGTTGCGGTGCTCCGGATTTGCCTTGATGATATCCTTCAGGTCAGCAACTATGCCCCGGTCCAGGGAAATGAAATTCTCATCCGGGATGCATCTCTTCTTTATTCCGTATTCCTCATTTTGCTCAACCAAATCCTGGCGGTTGAGGAATTCGCGCTGCGCAGTCGCCCAATCTCTCCACTTTCCGCCCTCTTTTTCGAGAATACAGATGTATTTTTCGGCAATGGGCCAGTTGCAGTATATGATGTTGGTCTGCACAAGCCTTTTGAGCATACGATTGCTATGTTCCGGGGCATAACAAACGTCGGCTTCGAATGCCATTCTCTGAGCAAGTGCGATATGTCCCGCCTGATAATATATATCTGTCAGGATTTCCGCTTCCCACTCTTGCAGATGCCAGTCGGGGAACAGGCAGGCAGGCCCACCCTGCAGATAATTGAAAGCTCTTTCTGCCAGCTCGCCTTTTGCGGCAAGGGCAATATCGATGTAACTGATTTCATTTGCCCTTAAACTGTCTGAAGAAGTATCGTACATTTGAAGCAGGCTGTCCCAGTCTTCGCGTTCAATGTATTCCTTAAATGCGGATTCTCTGTCTGTGCAGGAGAGGCAGACCAGACAGAAAATAAAAGCGCCTGTTATTGCCTTGAATTTTTTCATTTACGCAAATATAATACAAATGCATTAATACAAAAAGAGGATGGCCGGATGGCCATCCTCTTTCAATAGAGTTTCAGAATTTATTTGTAGTATTCATTGTTCTGCTTCTCCTCCTTGGGGATATCAAGGGTCATATTTTCCCACTTGGTAGCGAGAGCCTTTGCCCAGTGATTGGTAGAGCTGCTGCGGTCGATATTGATATTCCAACGCTTGTTGTTGAAATATTCACGTCCGTTCTCGCCCCACATCTCGATTCTCCACTGGAGTCTTACCATTTCGATGTCTGAAAGACCGCTCATTGAAGGGTAGTTGGCACAGGTAAGTGCAGTAGCACCGACTGTACGTGCCGCGAGAAGTTCATTGAGAGTTGTCTTTGCATCTCCGCCGCCGCCATTGGCCTCAGCTTCAGCTTTCATAAGGTAAACTTCTGAAAGACGGAACTTGCAGAATTCCTGATGGTCGACAAGAGACTGGTCTGATTCTTCCTCACCACCGTCTTTGATGCCAACGCCTGCGCCATATTTCATAGCTGCATATGAAGGAACTTCAGCAGGAGTGGTTGAAGCGTTGAATGTAAAGTTGAAGCTTTCAGGATAAAATGCGTTCTTACGGATATCGTTAGCGGCAATCTTATCATAAAGACGGTTGTCAATACGAACTGTTGAACCACCGCTTGAATATGCACCGAACGGGTTCTGAAGCCTTGTCTGAGCGCAGCAGAGAGCATCTGCTGTCTTAGGGTTGTAAGAAGATTCGTGGATGTATCCAAGTATCGTCTCAGGATTCTTCTTCAAAGCTGTGAAGGCATTGTTCTGAGGGAGATATTTGGTTGCAGAATTTTCGATTGCTGCACCTGTAGGGTTGCAACCATAATTCTCGTTCTTGATGAATGAGTACTTGCCGCTACCAATAATCTTGTTACAAGCAGTGATGACCTTTGCATATTGTCCTGTGAGAAGATATGCGCGTGCGAGAAGGAAGTTCACAACACCTGCATCAAAATCTTCAAGTTCCTTGTAACCTACAGTGAATTTGTTGGCATCACTCTTCTTGTCAGCCAGCTGGGCAGCCTCTTCAAGATCGGTGATAATGAAATTCCAAGTTGCGCCAAGGCTTGAGGGAGCGACTGGTGTCTGGCCAGGATCGTACACTGTGTAAAGAGAAAGACCGGTAGCGGTTTCACCTGCATTCATGTAAGGCTGGCAATATTCCTCAGCGAGACACATATAACTGTAAGCGCGGATACAGAGGCCACGGATACGTCCGTCAGCTGTGGTTTCACTCTTACTTGCGGCTTCCTTGGTCATATAACCGAGAAGAAGGTTGGCCTGATTGATTGCATATGCATATCCGAACCAGTGAGCCTTGTTGGCCTCGGAATCCTCATTGGTATATTGAGCTGTTCCTTCGTAATAACTTGTGCCGGCGAGGTCATTGACATTGTTCTTGTTGAGACCGAATACCATGTCATTTCCCTGAAGAGAACGGGCCTGTTCGATACCCTGATAGCAATATGTCATAGGAGCGAGTACTCCACCGGGCATAGGTGTTCCCCAATGGTTGAAATATTTCACGAATGGAGATGCGAGTGAATTGAGAACGAGCTGTTTCTTAGACTCGTCACTGCCGTTGAGAATACCCTGGATTTGCTCATCATAGATGGCATTGGGAGGGGTCACGACAAGCATCTTACCGCAAGATGTGGCAAGAAGGCCTATGAATGCACCTAAAATAAGTATAGATTTTTTCATAATTCTTATCCTTTATATTTATTAGAAGTCGAGATTGATTCCGAACGTGTATGTTGCAAGGTAAGGGTATGAGAATACTCCGACTTCAAGACCACCGGTCATACACCTGCGGGGATCATAACCAGAGTGTCCGCTGATGAGTATGGGGTTATCGGCAGATGCGTAGATTCTGAGATTCGCAATCTTGGCCTTGTTCATCCACTTGCTGGGGAATGTGTAGCCAATGGTAATGTTCTTGAATGACAGGTAGCTGGCATCGAACATAGACATATCTGTAGGAGCATATCCGCCCGTTGCAGCCATCGCACCTGAGTTAGGACCCAGTGAAGAATAGTAGTTCATAGGATACTTGGCATCAAGGTTGCTCTCACTCCAGGTATTGCCCCAGAGTTCCTGAGAAACAGGCTGACCCTGGCTGAGGTTGAGACCTGTAGCATACTTACCGCACTCGGTAGAGCTGTAGTTGTTGTCGATAAACTTACCGCCGATCTGATATGCAAACTGCATTGAGAGATCGAAGCCCTTGTATCTTACAAATGCTGAGAAACCGCCGTAAAGCTCAGGGATAGCGTCACCCATCTCATAACGGCTAGCCTTGTTGTAATCTGCTACGAGGACATCCTCACCTGCTGCAACTCCATAAGTGGAGGCATCAGCTTCAGTTACCTTGTGCCAGAAGAGTGCGTTACCGGCATCCTTGTCACCCTTTGTGTAACCTGTGTGCCACTGGCCGTCTGTACCGAAGTACTTCACACCTGTATTACCTGCAACACCACCATACTTATATGTGTACATGTTGTAGTAGTCAAGACCTACTCCGCGATAGTACTCAGTGTATGAGAGAGCACCTACACCGTTTGATGACCAACCGTCAGGCTGTCCCTCGTATCTGTAGTCGGGGCCTTCAGGAAGGCTTGTGAGAGTGGTGTTGTAGTGTGTTCCGTTGACAGAGAGGATAAGGTCCCAATCTTTGGTCTTGATGGGCTGATAGTTCAAGTCAAACTCGACACCGGTACTCTTGATACCTGCAGTGTTCTGAGGAAGAGATGACTGACCTGCAGCGAGGAAAGAGGCGTTCTTGGGCCAAACGGCATTCTTTGTATGCTTGCTGAACCAATCGAATGTACCAGCGAGCTTGCCTCCGAAGAGAGTGAAGTCGATACCTGCGTCAGCGGTGTTGACCTTCTCCCAGGTAAGTGCGTCATTGACCCATGCGCTCTTGGTGAGTGAATAGGTGCTAGGATATGAATCCTTTGCGGCTGCCCAACCGGATCCGCCGTAACTCCAACGCTGATAGCCTGAGTAGCGGTCAATACCGTTCTGGTTACCGAGGACACCGTAGCTTCCACGAATCTTCAAGTTGTCAAGCCAGCCCTTTGCACCTTCCATCCAAGGCTCGGATGAGATGCGCCAACCACCGCCGACAGACCAGAATGTGCCCCAGCGGTTCTCGTCAGTCTTGAACTTTGAGGAACCATCACGGCGGACTGAAGCTGACACGTAGTACTTGTTGTCATAAATATAGTTGGCACGTGCGAAGTAAGACTCCATTGTCTGCTTCTGGATGTCACCACCGAAGCCGCCGCCGAATGTTGAATAGGTTGCGGATCCAAGGTAGTTTACATATGCACGGCTGTCATCGATAAGAGTATGGGCTCCACCGAGATACATCTGATCAAAATCGTACTGATAGTACTCATGACCGAGGAGAGCATCAATGTGATGCTTGTTGATATCCTGGTTATAGTTGATGAGCTGCTGGGTATTGAGAACGCTATATTCGTTCCTTGTATTTTTGATTGCTGAACCGTATGAAGCGGCAAGACCGTTCATATCGTGTGCAGTCTCTGTGTTCCAGAATCTGGTGAGAGTCTCGAATGTCTTGTCGTAAGCGACGTTGACTTCAGCAGTGAAATATTTGAGGAACGTAGCCTTCAAGTATCCCTTGGTGTTCAAATCGTTGTACTTCTGAGAGTAGTCTGCCTGCTCGAAATACTTAGGAAGGTTGTAGCTCCAGGGAGTGGACACATTGCCAAGAGGAGAGTAGCTGTTGGCAACATTGGGATAATTGCGGCCCACGTTGCAGTTGACCATCTTCTCATTGTCGGCGTTGAGAATGAAGTCACCTTTCTGGTCAAGTGCATACATATGGTCAAGAGCCGTGGAAGCACCTGTCCAAGTGAATACGTTCTGGGAAACGAAACCAGGGTTACGTCCCCAACGTGTTGACTGGGATTTGATATTACGGTTGGTGTATGCGAAATTCACACCTGCCTTGAGCCAGTTTGTAATCTTAGCGTTGACGTTTCCACGAGCTGTGATACGGTCAAAGCTTGACCAGGTGATGTAAGAAGGATCAGAGAGGTAGCTGAGAGACATATGATAGTCAATCTTGTCAGTACCACCGTTGGCTGAAATGTTGTACTCCTGACGGAAGCGGCTGGCTGTGAGTGCATCGTAAACATCGCTTCCTCCCCAAATCTGCTGAGCAGCAGGATTGAGTTTGCCGTCAGGGTTCACAAGGTAAGCACCGGACATTGTAGCGGACTTCTTGCTGGGGTCATCACCTCCTGTAGGAGTATACACTGCACCGGGTACATTGTAAGCCATCTTGTTGCCCAGGGCAGCGTTGCGTGAGAATGTTCCGTCGGGGCTGTAGTCAAAGAGGTGCTGTGAAGCGAATTCTGCAGCTTTTGTGGCATTGCCCACCATATCACCGGCGGCAGCGCTCTTTCCGAAATAGATGTCGTTGTAGATTGACTCCCAAGTAAACTCATAGATATCAGAGAGATTCTTGTCACCAATCTTGTCAAAATAAGCCTTGGGGCCGACAGCATTGACACCCATACGAGCCTCGAAGGAGATGCGGGTCTTGCCTGCCTTACCGCTCTTGGTGGTCACGAGAACGACACCGTTGGCACCGCGTGCACCGTAAAGTGCGGTTGAAGCAGCGTCCTTCAGGACTGTGATGCTCTCGATATCCTTGCTGTTGATTGAGGAGAGAGGGTTGGTGCCTTCGATTGCGGGAACACCGTCGATGACAACGAGGGCTTCAGAGTTGTTTGCTGAAGCGGTGCCGATACCACGGATACGGATACCCATATCGAGACCGGGCTGACCGTCGACGATGGTTGTCTGGAGACCTGCAACCTGTCCGTCAAGGGCGCGGGTAACAGAACCGACAGCCTGTACAGTGATAGCTTTGTTGTCAACTGTACCGATAGCTCCGGTGAGATCCTTCTTCTTTGCGGTACCGTAAGCGACTACGACTGTCTCCTCGAGGAGGGTTGAGTCTTC
>JAKSKI010000018.1 GCA_024401865.1 Bacteroidales bacterium | reverse complement strand
TCGAGCAGAAGTGGGACAACATCAAGCTCTTCATCGAGTACGGAATGCTCTCTGATGAGAAATTCTGCGAGCGTGCTCTCAAGTTCGCGCTGCTCAAGAATACTGACGGCAAATTCTTCTCTTTGGAGGATTACCGCAAGGCTATCGAACCTGCTCAGACGGACAAGGACAAGAAGGTCATATATATCTATGCTACAGATGCCGAGGAGCAGTATGCATACATTGAGGCGGCAAAGAATCAAGGCTATGACGTACTTCTGATGGATTGCGAATTGGACAGCCATTATGTCAACCTGCTTGAGCAGAAGATTCCCGACAGCGGTTTCGCCAGGGTGGACAGTGATTCGGCGACGAACCTTATCCGTAAAGAGGACAGGGTCAAACCCGAGATGAGCGAAGATGACAAGAAGGCTCTTGACGAACTCTTCAAGGCCGTCCTGCCCGAGGGTAACGAATATCAGATCGAAGCGGAGAATCTTGGCGAAAAATCAGCACCTGTACTTATTACCCAAAGCGAATTCATGCGCCGCTGGCGTGAGATGAGCGCTCTTGGCGGAGGTATGAATTTCTATGGGCAGATGCCCAGGTCGTACGACGTCAAGGTCAATATGGAGCATCCGGTAATTGCCAGAATCTGGGCCGACAGGGAAGGCACTGCCGACCTGCTTCGTCAAGTGGTCGACCTTGCTCTGCTGAGCAACGGTATGCTTAAGGGAAAGGCCCTTTCGGAATTCATTGCGAGAAGTGAATCCTACTTGTAAAGGTAGCGCTTGATACTCAGCTTCGGAGTCTTTTCGAAGGGTTTCAATACGATTTCAACCTTGGAAAGCCTGCTATAGGCGGGCAGAACACGGTTGGAATTGTTTTTTATATTCTCGGGAATATCCGAGATGGACTCGGCGTCAAGTTTGTCTTTGCGTATCGCCTGCTCGTCCAGGAATACGAGTGCGACGAGTCTTCCGTTGCGGTCCACCACTACGGATTCGCTGGCGTAATCCTGGCTGTTGACTACTGACTCGATTTCTTCAGGATAGATGTTCTGTCCGTTTGCGGACAGTATCATATTCTTGCTTCTTCCCTTGATGAATATGTCACCGTTGGCGTTCATAATGCCGAGATCGCCGGTGTGGAAGAACCCGTCTTCGGTAAATGCGTTGGCGTTGGCCTCGGGGTTGTTGTAGTACCCGGAGCAAATGTTGATGCCTCTGACCTGAATCTCTCCCGCAATGCGCTGCGGGTCTTCGGAGTCAATCCTTACTTCCGTGCAGTCAACCGCCTTGCCGCAGGAGCCGGGCACATAGTTCCTCCAGTCCTCATATGCGATAAGCGGGGAAGCCTCAGTCATACCGTATCCTACAGTGTAGGGCAGTTTGATTCTTCTGAAGACTTTCTCCACTTCCGGATTGAGCGCTGCCCCACCCATGATGAATTGTCTCACTCTGCCTCCGAACGCGGACTTGAGCCTGTCTCCGATCTGACGGTAGAGCATATGGCTCAATCCGGGGATGAACAGTGCGGCCTTCATATACCACCGGTTGATGACGGGCTTGATTGAGGACTTGTATATCTTTTCCATCACAAGCGGCACACAGACCACCATAAAAGGTCTTATCTCCTTCATCGCCTTGAGAAGTATGGTCGGCGAAGGCGTCTTGCCGAAGTAGCATATGGGGACGCCGCAGCAAATGGGGAAAAGGAATTCGAAAGCCAGTCCGTAGATATGTCCCATAGGGAGCATGGACACCACCGAATCGTTGTGGTCGCATTTGAACCTTTTCATCGCAAAGTCAATCATCGCTGAGAAGCATTCGTATCTCAGGATGACGCCCTTGGGCAGACTGGTTGTGCCGGAGGTGTAGTTGATCACGCACACGTCCTTGCCGTTGCAGGCAGGGTAACTGATGTTCTCCCTGTTGAATCCCATTGGATACTTGGACTTGAACGAGTCCGCAAGGCCGTCGAATACGGTCTTGATACTGTCTTCGGAATAATACAGCAGGGTGAAGTCGCTCACGCTCACCACGGCCTTCAGGGCAGGCATATTGCCGATATCGATGTGCGGCCACATATCCTTGTCGGTAAACATTATCACCGATTCGGAATGATTTACCAGATGTGTGACGCTTTCGGGTGTAAAATCACTCAGAAGAGGCACCACGACGGCCTCGTATGTGTTGATGGCGAGGAAACTTATGGCCCATCTGGCGGAATTTCTAGCATATAGAGCCACCTTCTGACCTTTCTTCAGCCCGATGGATTCGAAGAATATGTGGAGTTTGGAAATGTTTGCGGCCACGTCCTTGTGGCAGAAAACCTCCCCCTGGAAATTAGACAGGGCGGGGCTGTCCCAGTATTTTTTAGAGACGTCCTCGAATTTGCTCAGGTAATGAACCATAAATTTGCCGTATCAATCTTGTGCAAAATTAGTCAAGAGCCCAAAATCACAAAACAATTTACATTTATTGTGGCGATTTTTTATGATATTTGTGGCGAAATCCTTAATTCTGTGGTGAAATTATGAAAAAACCGATTGTAGCCCTCATCTATGATTTTGACGGAACTCTGTCGCCTGGCAATATGCAGGAATTCGGATTCATTCAGGCTGTAGGCAAAACTCCCGAGGAATTCTGGAACCTGAGCAACAATATCGCCATCGGCCAGGATGCATCCGATGTGCTGGCGTATATGAAACTTATGTATGATGAGGCCAGGTCCAACGGCATCCGGCTGCGCAGGTCCGAATTCCAGAAATTCGGCAAGGAAATCAAACTGTTCGAGGGTGTGAGGGAATGGTTCTCGATGATCAACGAATATGGTGCGTCCAAGGGTGTCATAGTCGAGCATTACATCAATTCCTCCGGTCTGAAGGAAATCATTGAGGGCTCTCCCATCGCCTCCGAGTTCAAGCACATATTCGCCGGCTCTTATCTGTATGACGAAAACGGCGAGGCTGAGTGGCCCGGTATCGCGGTCGACTATACGGCCAAGACGCAGTTCCTGTTCAAGATATGCAAGGGTATCTTCAGCTCCAGGGATACCAAGATGGTCAATTCTTCAGTCGACGATTCTATGAAAAGGGTTCAGTTCTCCCATATGATATACTTCGGTGACGGGGATACGGATGTGCCCTGTATGAAGATTGTCGGTATGTTCGGAGGCTATCCCGTGGCCGTCTATGACGGGGACAACGAAAAGAAGCGCTCTGCTGCAATGAAACTCAAACGTCAGGGAAGGGTCAAGTTCATCACGCCTGCGGTGTATACAAAAAACAGTCGCGCATACCGGATAGTATGCGCGATCATAGACAAAATCAGGGCTGACGAGGAGCTCTACGCCCTGTCTTAGGGAATCAGTCCTCTTCGGCGGGTTTGAGGGTCGTATAGACGTTGGTAACGTCTTCGTCCTCTTCCAGAAGGTCGGTGAGCTTGTCCAAAGTGGCTCGCTGCTCAGGTGTGACGTCCTTCAGCTCGGTGGTGGGGATTCTCTCGAAACCTCCGGACACGAGTTCGTATCCGTTGTCTTCGATGTATTTCTGGATGGAACCGTAAGCTGTGTAGTCTCCGTAAATAACGACCACCTTGTATTCGGTGCCGTCCTTCATCACCTCGGTGTCTTCGAAGATTTCCTCCACTCCGCAGTCGATCATCTCGAGCTCAAGCTCTTCGAGGTCCATCCCGTCCTTCTCCTTGATGCGGAACACGCATTTGTGGTCGAACATGAACGCAACGGAACCGCTGGTGCCGAGGTTGCCCCCGCACTTGTTGAAATAACTGCGCACGTTGGCGACTGTGCGGGTGTTGTTGTCTGTGGCGGTTTCCACGAGGTATGCAATGCCGAAGGGGCCGTAACCCTCAAAAATGACTTCCTTGAAATCGCCCTGCTTGCTCTCGGTGGCCTTCTTGATGGCACGCTCTATGTTCTCCTTGGGCATCTGTTCGGTGCGGGCCTCTGCTATGAGGGCGCGGAGACGGGGGTTGCCCACGACGTCGGGGCCGCCCTGCTTGACAGCGATGGTGATTTCCTTGCCGAGTTTGGTGAAAGTGCGGGCCATATGACCCCACCTCTTCATTTTCCTTTCCTTGCGGAACTCAAAAGCTCTTCCCATAAACTATTCCTCCGCAGCTGAAATGTAACGATCGATGTCATAGGACTCGATGCTCATAGGGTAATTGTCCTTGATGCGCCTGTACATCTTGACGGCTGACTCCTTGTCGCCGAGCTGCTCATAGGCCTGGCCGGCCTTGACAAGGTAGTTGGGCGTGAATGCGTTGTCCGCCTTGCCCGCTGCCGCGACGTAGCACTTGACAGCTGCCTGGCAGTCACCGAGGGCCACGTATGCATCACCCTGGCACGCAAGTGCGCGGGCTGCGAGAATGGGCTCCTTGCCCTTGTATCTGGCGAGATATGAAATGGCATCCTCGTATTCGCCGAGCTGAAGCTTGCATACACCGGCGTAGAAATATACGTCCTTGCCCGCCTTTGTGCCGTAGTCGCTGATAATCTGCTCGAAGCCGGCGACGTTGCCGTCACCGTTGAGTGCGAGCTCGTATTCTCCGGCCTGGAAGCTGGCTTCTGCGGGATAAGCGGCAGCCATCGCCTCGGCGCACTTGGGAGTATAAATGAACTTGCTGTAGGCAAGAACGGCGAGACCTATCACCAGAATGGCGATAAGCACTGTCCAGATGGTCTTCTGATTTTCGTTGAGAAACTTTTCGGTCTTGGAAACGGTAGCTTCGATATTCTCCTTGCGTACCTCTTCCTGAGTCTTTTGATTTGTTGTTGCCATATCTGAATGTTACTTGATTACATCAAAAATGTCCGCAAATTTACTCATAAATGTTCAATATTCCAATATGAAATTCCCGATACTTTTGCTATCTTTGAGCCGTGCCAATACTGAACAAAATAGTCATCCGGGACTTCCGCAACATAGTTTTGCAGGAGCTTGAGTTCTCGCCCAACGTCAACTGCATCAGTGGAGGCAACGGTGAGGGCAAGACCAACCTGCTGGATGCCATATGGTACCTTTCGATGACCAAGAGCGCATTCTCGCTCTCGGACCGTTTCAATTTCAGGCACGGGTGCGGGGAATTCGCCCTCAGCGGTGTCTATGATTTGCCCGACGGCTCCAATACCCGTATCTCCGTGAGGGTGGCTGACGGGGCCGACAAGAAGCTCAACCGCGACGGCAAGCCATACACCCGCATCTCCGACCACGTGGGCCTTATCCCGATAGTGATGGTGTCGCCAGCCGACACGTCAATGGTGAGCGAATCCGGGGAGGAGAGGCGCAAATTTGTGAATTCTGTCCTGTCGCAGATGAGCGGAGCCTATCTGAATGACGTACAGCAATACAACCGCCTGCTCCTGCAGCGGAACCGTCTGCTCAAGGACGGAAATCCCGACGAATCCCTGCTTGACGTGCTGGATGAAAGGATGTCCGCTCTGGCCGAACCCATATCAAAACGCCGGCAGGAGTTGTCGGACGGCCTGAGCCCCATTGTCCAGCGGTATTATGACGGCATTTCAGGAGGGACCGGGGAGGTTGCGGTCCAATACGTGACCGATCTCAGCCGTGGCCGGCTCAAGGATCTGCTGTCAGCTTCCCGGCACAGGGATTCCCTTCTCAAATACACTACGGCGGGGATACAGCGGGACGACTTCGTCTTTGCGCTGGATGGGTATCCGATACGTCGTTTCGGCTCCCAGGGACAGCAGAAGTCTTTCCTCGTGGCACTCAAGTTCGCTCAGTACGAACTGATGAAGGATACCTGCGGATTCGCCCCCATACTGCTTCTGGATGACCTTTTCGACAAACTTGATCTGGGGCGCGTCTCCAACCTGCTGTCGATGGTGGCCGGTACGGAATTCGGACAGATTTTCATCACTGACTCGAACAAGGTCAGAATCCGCAGTCTTGTGGACGGCGTCACTGCGGCCAGGACATATTATGAGGCGGAGGGAGGCGTCTTTACCTGCAGTGAATAAGGTTCAGCGCAAAGAGGCTGTGTCCCTCGGAGATGCTTTGACGGCATTTCTGAAACGGAGCCGGTTGGCATCGGGACTCAATACGCGCAGGGTTTTCGCCGCCTGGGACGAGGCCTCCGGAGCCGGGGGATGTACTCTCAAGAGATTCTTCCGGGACGGCACTTTGTACATAACTACCTCATCCTCAGTAGTGTGCAGTCAGCTCAAATACCGTAAGGAAGCCTTATTGGACAGGATGAATGACATATTGTCCGCCGATGAACTGTTTGTGGACGACGGTACCGGTCCGCGATACGTCAAGGAACTTAAATTGAAATGAAAATAGTAATCGACAATATAATTCCGTTTGTCCACGGCCTGTTCGAGCCATATGCCGAAGTCAGGTACATCAATGCGACAGACATAAAAAGCGGGGATCTCTCCGATGCGGATGCCCTTATCATAAGGACCAGAACCAGGTGCGACTCGTCGTTGCTGGAAGGCACTCCCGTGAAGATGATCGCCACCGCGACTTCCGGAGTGTCCCACATAGACTTGAAATATTGCAGAGAGCACGGCATATTCGTCAAGAATGTCGAAGGCGCAACCGCCGGAGGCGTGATGAACTATGTGTTCTCGGCGCTGTATGCCTGTGCGGCCCGCAAGAGCATTCCCCTTCAGGGAGCCTCGTTCGGAATAATCGGCGTGGGCCATACCGGGAGTGCCGTCGAGAAAATGGCAAGGATAATGGGCTTCAAGGTGCTGTTGTGCGACCCGTACCGGGAAGCGGAAGAGGGCGGCAGCCAGTTCTGCAGTCTGGATTATCTGCTGGCCAATTCGGATATCGTATCCCTGCACGTGCCCCTGGATGATTCCACAAAGGGGATGGCAAATGAGGATTTCTTCCGCAAAATGCGTCTGGGGGCATTCTTCATCAATACTGCCAACGGAGACAACGTCGTGGAACAGGATCTCATAGATGCCGCGCCCAAACTCGGGCCCATAGTGATTGACGTCTGGAGCGGAGAACCGGACATCAACCTCGACCTTATGGAAGTCGCGGACATCGCAACGCCCCACATAGCGGGCTATTCATATCAGAGCAAGCAGCTTGGGACCATGATGGCAGTGAGGGCGGTGGCAAGATTCTTCAGCATCCGCGAACTGTACGATTTCTATCCCAAGGCGGATGTCAGCGAGCTTGAAGCGGTAAAACTCGACATCATAGGCAAGACCCAGGGCCAGATAGCCTCTGCCATCCAGTATAACTATCCCATCTTCACGGACGATTTCATGTTCAGGATGAACCCTTCGGATTTCGCAGGGCTGAGGACGGGTTACCACTACAGGCGGGAATTCTTCATAGACTGATACACATAAAAGCAATAGCATTATGAATGACCGAATGATTAAATCACAGATCGAACGTTTCCGCACCGGCTATCCGTGGCTTGACATCGTAGCTGCCGCCACTCCCGGAAGGGGCATAGAGGTGCTTGATGAAGACCGCCGCAAAGAGGCTGTCGAGTACGCTGACAAGGCGCAGGTCAAAGGCAAGGTGAAGTTCGTGCCCGCATCTGGGGCGGCCTCAAGGATGTTCAAAGACATTTTTGCCGGAATGGATGTGCCCAATGACGCAGTACGCCGCCTTGTGGAGAACATCACTGCTTTCGCTTTCTATGATGCCGAGGTCTTCGCTCCGGGGGTCAATGTCGCCCGCAGACTTCTTACGGACGAAGGTCTGGCCTACGGATCCAAACCCAAGGGAGTCCTCAAGTTCCACCGCTACGATGACGAGGTGCGCACCGCTCTTGCCGAGCATCTTGTCGAAGGACAGGAATATATGCGCAATCCTGACGGAAGCGTCAACCTCGTGGTGACCATATCACCTGAGCACAGACAGCTCTTCGAGGATGCTCTTGCGGAAGTCAGGGACCGGTTCGAGAAACGGTACGGAGTCAGATACAACGTCAGGTTTACCTATCAGGACAGCGGGACCGACACTGTGGCGGTGGATATGGACAACAAGCCGTTCCTCAAGGAGGACGGTACGATCCTGTTCAGACCTGCAGGCCACGGTGCGCTCATATATAATCTCAACGACATAGAGGAAGAGCTCGTGTCCATCAAGAACATAGATAACGTGTGCGTGCAGAAGATGCACCCCGAGACCGCATACTGGAAGAAGGTCCTGATGGGAAGGGCGCTTCAGCTCAGGGACAGGATATTCGGATACCTGTCAGCACTCGACCAGATCGAGGCCTGTCAGATCAATAATATCCAGCCGGTCATTCCCGGATATTCGCCCTTGCAGGAGGACGTTTATGCGACAGAAGAGTCTCAGACGCTGTGCAATGAGATAGAGGAATTCCTGCATGAGGAACTCTGCATCGAGATGCCCGCTTCACGCAGTTGCCGTGAGCGTGCCGAAAAGATCCGCGAAGTCCTGTCCAGACCAATACGCGTGTGCGGTATGGTCAAAAACACCGGGGAACCCGGAGGCGGCCCTTACATCATAAGGAGGAAGGACGGGTTTACGTCGCTTCAGATTCTCGAGGGGCCCCAGATTAACAGGGATGATCCGAAGGCGCTTGCCGCAATGAAAAGCGCCACGCATTTCAATCCTGTCGATATTGTGTGCTGCCTGCACAGATATGACGGTTCCAAGTTTGACCTGCTGGAGTATGTTGATGAAGAGACGGGATTCATAAGTTCCAAAAGTTACCAGGGAAGGGAACTGAAGGCTCTCGAACTGCCCGGTCTCTGGAATGGGGCGATGTCCGATTGGAATACCCTGTTCGTGGAGGTGCCCGTCGAGACTTTCAACCCCGTCAAGGTCGTGCTGGACCTTCTGAGGGCTCCTCATCAAGGCCGGTAGTGCCTTTGATAACACCTATGCGCTCTCCTGTCACCCTGATGGTGGCGGGAAGCCTCCCTTCGATTTCTCCGTCTATTTCGATGATGTCGTTGGATTCGTGGTCAAGGGGGACTATGTCCAGCTGACGGCATTTCAAACTGATGACGCTCGAGGATTCGTTGAGCTTTCCCGTAAACAGAAGGGGTATCTGCCTGAATACGGAGAACAACGGTATACGGGGGACTATTGCCACGTCAAGAAGCCCGTCATCGATCTCCGCAAGCGGAACCTGACGCATCCCGCTGCCGCTGTAGCGGCCGTTGCCAAGGGCTATGGAATAGCAGGAACCGGAATATACCTCCCGGCCGTCTGCCATTACTTTCAACGAGACGGGTTTGAGATGCGTGATGGTATGGCAGAGCGCATTCAGGTAAATCATCTTGCTGCGGAAGCCGCGCTCCTTCTGGGCGTTGACTCTCTGGCAGACGTGAGAGTCGAATCCCAATCCGCCGACATTGGCCATATTGCATATGACGCGGCCTTCGCCGTCCTCTCTGTTGCACACGATCTCCACAACATCCATGAAGCCGAAGGACTTGCCCGCAATCATATTGACCACCTTGCCGGTATCGTGTGGTACATTCAGGGATTTGATCCAGTCGTTGCCTGAGCCGATGGGGACTACGGCGATATTGAATCCGGAGGGGTCGGTGCCTGTATCACGGCACCAGGACATTATGCCGTTGTATGTCTCGTGAAGCGAACCGTCTCCGCCGACGGCCAGAATGTTGCGGAATCCGTTGGAGCAGGCTTCGTGAGCCAGGGTCACGGCATGTTTCCTGTGGTCGGTGTATGCGGTGGTGAATGGTATCCCGAGTGCGGAGAACTTGCGCTCTGCGGGGACCCATTCGCACATTGTCTTGCCTGAGCCGGCTCTGGGATTGACTATGAAATACCAGTCTGTTTTAATCCCTTCCATATTCGCAAAAATACGAATTTCTTGTTAATTTTGTAAAATTACACTAATTATGCTTGATATGGGCAAGATTATTTCAATAGCAAACCAGAAGGGGGGAGTTGGCAAAACCACGACCGCTATAAATCTGGCTGCATCTCTAGCCGTCCTTGAGAACAAAGTGCTCATCATAGACGCCGATCCTCAGGCCAACACTACTTCCGGCCTCAATTTCTCGCCTGACAATGACGAGAAGCGCACTCTCTATGAAGTAATGATAGACCAGATAAGCGCCGAAGATGCCCTCATCCAGACGGAGATAGCCAATCTCCATATGATACCGTCTCATATCAATCTCGTCGGAGCAGAGGCTGAACTCTATGAAGCCCCTCATCGTGACGTGATACTCCGCAACGCTCTTCAGTCCATCCGGGACAATTACGATTACATCATCATAGACTGTTCTCCGTCACTCGGCATCACTACTGTCAACTGTCTGGCGGCATCCGATTCCGTCATCATCCCTGTCCAGCCCGAATTCTTCGCGCTCGAAGGCCTGGGCAAACTGCTTCAGACCATCCGGCTGGTGCAGGACGGCATCAATCCCGATCTGGTAATCGAAGGGTTCGTCGTAACGATGTTCGAC
The DNA here is from genome assembly GCA_024401865.1 of Bacteroidales bacterium. GTDB lineage: Bacteria > Bacteroidota > Bacteroidia > Bacteroidales > UBA932 > Cryptobacteroides. The sequence continues at coordinate 19,031 of JAKSKI010000018.1, read as the reverse complement.
AGTCGCACGAAGGTGCACACCCAAGTGGTAGGCGAACTTCGCGAGCATTTCAAAGATCTGGTTTTCAGCACAATCATCCAGCGCAACATCAGGCTCAGCGAGGCGCCTTCCCACGGCAAACCCATAGTCCTCTATGACGTGATGTGCAGTGGAACGGTCAATTACCTCAATCTTGCAAAGGAATTTCTTGAACGAAACAAACAATAATCATGAGTAGAGAACCAAGAGGACTGGGCAAAGGACTGAGTGCGCTTCTGGGAGAGGCTTCTCCCACTGCCAGCCAGTTGCGTGCCCCTATAGGATATGTCAACAAGGAGATAGCCGGGACAAGACCGCGCCAGGCATCTTCCGATGTGCTTCGCATACCCATGGAGATGATAGAGGCCAATCCCTTTCAGCCGAGAATGTCCTTCGACCAGGAGGCGTTGGAGGAACTGGCGGCATCCATCAAGTCTTTGGGACTCATCCAGCCTATCACGGTCCGCCGCATATCGGACGTCAGGTATCAGATAATCAGCGGTGAGCGCAGATACAAGGCCTGCTCGATGGCGGGGATGTCGATGATACCCGCATACGTGCGCGACGCGGATGACCAGGGAATGCTGGAGATGGCCATAGTCGAGAATATACAGAGAGAGAATCTCGATCCCATAGAGACGGCTGTCAGTTACCGACGCCTTATGGAAGAGTGCAATCTGACTCAGGACCAGATGGCTGACAGGCTTGGGAAGAAGAGGGTGACAGTCACCAATATACTCCGACTTCTCAAACTCCCTGCCAAGGTGCAGCACGACCTCAAGGTCGGCCTTCTCAGCGTAGGGCACGCCAAGGCCATTCTCGGTGTCGAGGACAAGGCAGTACAGGAACAGCTTTGTGACCTTGTGCTGGCCGACGGTCTCAGCGTGCGCCAACTGGAAGCGCTTGTGCGCAAGATTCAGTTGGGCGACCGCCCTCCACAGAAGAAGGTTTCCGCAGGACAGTCCGAACTTCCCGAGTCTTTTGGCAGGCTGCTGGGACATATGGGCAAATTCTTCACCAAAGATATTTCCGTCAAACGCAATGCAAGCGGCAAGGGTACGATGACCATCAAATTCGATTCCGATGAGGAAATTGACCGTTTCCTTGAGGCTTTGGACAATGCGCAAATCTAGCCTGCTCACCATCTTCCTGGTCTTCGGACTGATGCTTTGCCCCGACGTGCACGCACAATTCAAGGACAAGGCATTCAGCCAGCAGTACAATGACGACGGCGCTGCGGACAAGGACAGTCTGGACGTGCTGTTCTCGTTCAAGGATTACTTCGCCGGATTGGGACATAAGAAGGAGTTGAAGATAGGTGAGGTGTTCGGAGGCTCGATGGTGTTCATCGGCGGTTGCCAGATATACAACAAGCAGTACTGGAAGCTCCCCATCGTATACGGTGGCATACTGGGTGGAGTCGGCTCCGGTGTATATCTCAATTCGCAGGGCAACCACGATGCCGCCAAGTGGTGCTTCATCGGAGCCGGAGCCGTCTATTGGGCAAGCCTTCTGGACGGTACCATAAGCTTCAAGCCGGATTATTACCCCCATCCCGGCAAGGCGACGATATACTCCATTCTGGTACCTGGTCTGGGACAGATATACAACAAGGAATATTGGAAACTTCCCATTTACTGGGGAGGTATGGTGGCCAGTTATTACTTCTATTCGACCAACAGGGTCAACTATGAGAGATACAGGAACATTTACAAGGAGGCTACCGATCCTGACATAGAATACAAGGGACCCATTACGGCTGATGTCGCAAAGTACTACAGGGACGTATACCGCCGTTACCGTGATTACTCCATACTGGCACTCGCCGCCGTATATCTGCTGCAGATCATAGATGCCAACGTGTTCTCATATATGCACGATTTCAATGTGGCCGATGACGTCGCCCTGGATGTCACTCCCACTGTCATCGCCCCTGACATGCAGTTTGCTTCCGGTACGGGCATACCGGCCGGAGTGGGCCTGTCACTGGGGTTAAAGTTTTAGAAAATGAAGAGACTGCTCTGTATATTGACCGCAATTGTGTTATGCCTTCAGGCTGACGCAGCCATTGACTTCAATAGGATATTTCATATTAACCAACCTCACAAGAAGGATCTCGCCGTTGAGAATGAACGTCTGCGTGTTTCGCTGGACTCTCTCTCCCGCATAGTGGACAGCCTGAGGGCCGAACGGATTCCTCAGAGCAGCGAACTTGGCGAAGTGATGAGGGAGATGGAAGACACGGTCGAATATTCTCCGGAAGTCACTGACAGTCTTCTTGACATATGGATGCAATCCAGACGTTACAGCGCTTATGAGAGAGTGGACTGCGATATGGACAGCGCCGGTTTCAGTTCGAACGTCCCGGACAGCGTGATGATGAGCCGTCTCAAGGCTATCAACCCCTTCTTCACTCTGCCCTTCAATTCCACTGTCAAGAACTATATGATATTGTATTCGGAGAAGATGCCGCAGACTACTGCACGTCTCCTCGGCCTGAGCGAATATTATATGCCCATTCTCGAACAGACATTCGCCAAGTACAATCTTCCCCTCGAACTCAAGTACCTTGCTGTCATAGAGTCGGCTCTCAACCCTACTGCGCGCTCAAGGGCCGGAGCAATGGGTATGTGGCAGTTTATGTATACTACCGCGCGTTCTTATGGACTTAAAATAAACTCGTTTATGGACGAGCGGCTAGATGTCGAGAAATCGGCCGATGCCGCAGCACGTTATCTACGGGATGCATATACAGTATTCGGTGACTGGAATCTGGCCATTTCTTCTTACAATTGCGGAGCCGGCAACGTGTCCAAAGCCATACGGCGTTCGGGAAGCCGCAATTTCTGGGATCTGTATGATTTCCTGCCCAGGGAGACCAGAGGATATGTGCCGGCGATGGTCGGAGCCATGTATGCGATGACCTATTACCGAGAATACGGCATAGAACCTGATGACGTGGGAATGCCTGCAGCAGTAGATACATTCCATATAGACCGTAACCTTCATTTCCGCCAGATCAACGAGACCGCGGGAGTGCCTATGGAAATCATCAAGGAATTCAATCCGCAATATACACACGACATCATTCCCGGTAGTGAGGGAACCTGTGTGTTGCGCCTGCCCTACAAGTGGACCTCCTCATTCCTGGATGCCGAGGCGGATTCTCTCTATACCCACCTGGCAGATTCCCTGCTCAGTCCCAAAGTTCTCAAGGCAATCAAGGAGAGCGGTACCGAGACCCGTATCGCCTACAAAGTCAAGAGCGGCGATTCGCTTGGCCGTATCGCAGCCCGCTATCACGTCACTGTCAAACAGCTGATGAGGTGGAACAATTTAAAGAGCACCAATATCCGTATCGGAAAGGTGCTCTATATCTACCGTCGATAAACGACAGTCCTTATACCATCAGTGCTCCTACGAGGCCCAGAATAGCATAGAATTCGGGAAGTGCGGCGTAAATCAGAGTGTTTGTGAACACGTCGTGTCCCTGACTTACTCCCACTATGCCGTTGGCGCAGACCTGGCCCTGACGGATAGCGGAGAGCATACATACAAGTCCTACGCTGAGCCCTACGCCGAAGATGACAAGGCCCATTGAAGGGTCGGCCTTCATCTTGCCGAGCAGCATGAAGAATGCAACGAAGCCGTAGATACCCTGGGTTGCGGGAAGAGCCGATAGGACCATATAACTTCCTGAGCCTTCAGGTTTCTTCTTGAGAGCGCCTTCAGATGCATTGCCTGCGATTGTGGTACCGATGGAACTTCCGATACCGGCAAGAGCCAGCACCAGTCCCAGTCCGAGATAACCTAGAATCAATTCGAGTGTCATTGTCGTTTGTTTTTATTGTTTGTTATTTTATTGGATTATACTTTTTGCCCTCTGCCTCATAACCTGAATTCTTGAAGAATTCCAGGAAATTGAGACGCAGGGGATGAACGAATGCGCCCAGAGCCGCCATCGCTATGTTGAGCGTGTGGCCGACCGCCACAATCAGTATGCAGGCTATCCAACCTGTCAGGCCACCGTCTCCCAAAGCCATTTTCGCCAGATCGTTGAATGCAAAGCCGAGCATGCTTCCCGCCAACCCGAGAGCATACAATCTGAGATAGCTGAGCACATCGCCCAACACTCCTGTGGCAGTGTTGTACGTTTCCCACAGCCCACTGCCGATATTTTTGAGTGGATTGCGGTGTATGTCGCTGAATATGAATATCCCGAGAGCCGATACAATGCCCAGGATGATGATGATGGTACGGGTCAGCTCCCTGTCCATTACTCCGGCGAGCGCAAAGGCCCCCACTACGGCCCCTCCAACCAGGAGAAGAGTCCATCCTAGAACTCCGAAAGAATTGACAAGTCCCTTGTTTCGGACTGCATAGACGGCTTTGACCGTCATAGCCAGACACAGGTGCACTATGCCAACCGCTATGGCGAGGATCATAGTGCCGTCATAGCCGGCGATCTTGGAAGGGAGGAACAATTTCCTGATACCCTCGGGAATCCCTTCAACCTGGGACAGGTCTACCGAGAAGACAGTGTGGAACAGCAGACCCACAACAACGGTTCCGGCTCCCAGTACCATTACAAGAGGGGAGAGCCCGGCAAAACCTTTGACCTTCCTGAGCAGAAGTCCGACAATTATGAGGATGAGTCCGTAACCGGCATCGCCCATACACATTGCAAAGAACAGGAGGAAGAAAACCGAGATGAACGGCGTCGGGTCGAAACCGTTGTAGGCTGGTCTGCCATACATATCGGTCAGCGGCTCGAACAAACTCACGAAACGGTTGTTCCTGAACCTTATTGGCGGGCGGTCTTCTGCCGTGGCATCTTCCCTGATGACATATACACCTTCCATTCCGGAGAATGTGACGTCAAGGGCATCGGAATTCTCCACGGGAGCGAAGCCCTCAAAAATGACCAGACTGTCTTCGACCGCAGCATTGCCTTCGCACGCGGCCAGATATGCGCTGAAATCCGCTTCCTGCCGCCTGAGCTGCTCCTCGAGTGCCGGAATGTCGGCCTTGCTTCCAGCCAGCACGTTGCTGTAGGCGGCTATCTCGTCGTCCTTGTCCTTGAGAGCCGACCTCAGTGACGAGAGGCTTGACTTCGGAATAGGGGTCTCCTTCGCGGTGATGCCCTCGGCATTGCCGAGCACTGCGAATCTTATCCTGCCTCCCGATTCATCCACAATCTGCAAGGCATATTCATCAGACCATTCCGGCCTGAAATCCTTCGTTCTCACCTCGTACAGGTGCAGATTGATGCCAAGGGCTTCGATTCGGGAAAGGTCGAACTCGCCCCAGGGTTCGGCCGCCTGCAGTTCGGCGGCAATGGACTTCCTCTCGGATATGAGTGACGACAGCTTGTCATCAGAGCCGCGTTTGAGCTCTCCTATACGCTTCCTGACACTCTCCATCCCGGACAGCATCGCGGTCGAACGCTCATCAACGGGCTTGGACCCACGCGTGATGTCCACCAGCCCCGTTTCTCTCAACCCTTCGATGAAATTGTCCTTCTCCCCGCCAGGCAGGATGAAGGTATATTTGTACATCCTGTCTATCATTGCTCTTCCTCCTCTTCTTCCGCCGTATGGCGTTCCTTGACTATCTTGGACGAGGCCTTGCTTAGGTTGTCCTCATCCTCCATATATCTCTTGATCTTGCGTATCGCCTCCTGATAACCTGGTATCTGCACCTTCTCGTACAGGTTGACTTTCTGAGTGGTCTTCTTGCGGTTGAACTCCAGTATGCGTCTGCGTTCCAAAGCCACTTCGGACATCAGGCCGAGCCGGGTCAGTTCCTTGAGTATCCTTATGCCGTCGGCATACCAGGCGGGCTTGACGAAAGCGTTGAATCCCCCTATCTCATATTTGATGTCAACCAGACTGGGACATTTGACTCCGGCCACTTTTACCGTGCTGAGCACAACGTCAGTTATCCTGATCAGACCGGGTTCGAATTCGTTCCAGAGGGCGGCCATGGCGTCGTATTCCTTCATCCCGGCTTCAAGCTCCCTGCAGAATCTGTCCGACTCGTCCTTCGCGGCAATCACGCTGAGCCGCAGAGCGGACTCCTTGTTCTTGAGAGTGGGGAGTGCGTTCTGCCTCATCTTGAGCTGTTTGCCCAAGTTGGTCAGAGAAGTCTTGTTGTATTGAAACTTTACGGCCATCAGGCTTTCCAGTATTTGTCAATCAGTGCCTGCTTGATACCTGTCTCCGCGGGAGAGAAATATTTTGCGAATATCTCCCAGGCCGTATCAAGCATTTCTTCGATGCTTATGTTGACGTCGATGCTCAACAGACGCACAGCATATTCCTTCGCATATTCCAGACAGCGGTTGTCATAGTCCGAGAGGTCGAATCCGTTCTCGAGCTTGGTCTTCGCGTTCTGGGCGTCAGCATACAGGCGCACGCCGGCGTTCATCACCTGGGAATGGTCCTTCCTTGTCTTCTTGCCCTGCACGAGCTGCTTGAGTCGGCTCAGCGAACGGAAGGGATCCACGATTACCTTGCCAGTATCCGAATCGGCCCTGAGGAACAGCTGTCCTTCGGTGATGTATCCAGTATTGTCAGGGATGGCGTGGGTGATGTCCCCGTCATTGAGGGTGGTCACGGCGATAATTGTAATCGAACCCCCGTCGGGCAGTTGCACGGCCTTCTCATAAATGCGTGCGAGGTCGGAATACAACGAACCGGGCATTGAATCCTTGGACGGAATCTGGTCCATACGGTTGCTCACGATGGACAGAGCGTCGGCATAAAGCGTCATATCGGTAAGCAGGACAAGCACCTTCTCGTTCTTGTCGACGGCGAAATATTCCGCTGCGGTAAGCGCCATATCGGGTATCAGCAGCCTTTCGACGGGAGGCTCCTCCGTAGTGTTGACGAATGACACGATGCGGTCCAGGGCACCTGCAGCTTCGAATTCGTGGCGGAAGAACAGGTAGTCGTCATTGGACAAACCCATTCCTCCAAGTATGATTTTGTCGACATCCGCCCTCAGGGCTACATCCGCCATAACCTGGTTGTAAGGCTGGTCGGGATCGGCGAAGAAAGGAATCTTCTGTCCTGATACGAGGGTATTGTTGAGGTCGATGCCGGCAATACCGGTGGGAATCAGCTCGGACGGCTGTTTCCTCTTGAATGGATTGACGGAAGGCCCGCCGGCTTCGCGCTCTTCTCCCTCGACTTCGGGGCCGCCGTCGATGGGCTGGCCATATGCGTTGAAGAACCGCCCCGACAGCTGCTCGCTCACCTTGAGAGTGGGAGGAGCGCCGTGGAAACAAACTTCGGCATCTGTGGGGATGCCTTCAGTACCTGCAAAGACCTGGAGTGTGACGGTGTCGCCCTTGGTCTTGACGACCTGGGCCAGACGGCCCTCTACGGTTGCAAGTTCATCGTTGGAGACAGCTTCGGCTTCAAGCGAGACTGTTGCCTTGGTGATGGCTTCCAACCTGGTGAATGTCTTCTGGAATGCTTTAGTTGCCATTATTTGATGATAGAAGTTTGTTGAGTTTGTCTTTGTGCTGTTCAAACGCCTCGCTCTCGAACTCGCAATAGTTCATCTGGCGCAGGCAGTTGATGATTTCCTTGAAATATGTGCGGCAGGCTTCGAAATCCTCGAACTCATACTGCCTGTCGCATATGCCGAGGATAAGGTCGAGCATATACTTCTGACGCTTGAAAGGACACAGGGCGTCCGTCTTGTCGAATGCGTCCTGCTGGAGGAAGGCGAAATCTATGATTTCACTCTTCCAGAAAGCCTCGTGGTATCCCATAGGCACACCGTCATCGCCGAGGATGTTAATCTGTTCGGCCATTTCCTTGCCCCTTCTCACGAGAACCTTGGCTTTGCTGACCTTGTCCACCCAATTGTCCTCCATCATGGTGTTGAGGTAATCCCTGATTTCAGGATATTCAAGATACTTCGAGTACGAATCAATGGGGTTGACGGCGGGATAGCGCTTCTGGTCGGCGCGGTTCTGCTCCAAAGCATAGAAGCAGCGGGCGGCTTTCTTGGTACCTTCGGTGACAGGTTCCTTGAGGTTTCCTCCTGCGGGGGAGACTGTGCCTATTACTGTCACGGCTCCGGTCTTGCCGTTACCCAGAACAACCATTCCGGCGCGGGAGTAGAAATTGCTGATGATGGCCGAAAGGTCGACGGGGAACGCATCGGCGCCGGGGAGCTCCTCCATGCGGTTGGACATCTCCCTGAGTGCCTGGGCCCATCGCGAAGTGGAGTCCGCAAGAAGCAGACACCTCAGTCCCATCGCGCGGTAATATTCGCAGATGGTCATTGCCGTATAGACGGAAGCCTCTCGGGCTGCAACGGGCATATTGGACGTATTGCATATGATGGTAGTGCGCTCCATGAGCTTGCGTCCGGTATGAGGGTCCTCGAGCTCGGGGAATTCGGTGAATATCTCGACCACCTCGTTGGCGCGCTCACCACAGGCGGCCATCACTATCACATCGGCTTCGCCCTGCTTGGCTATGGCGTGCTGAAGGACTGTCTTGCCGCATCCGAACGGGCCGGGAATGAAGCCCGTGCCACCTTCCGCAATGGGATTGAACGTATCTATCACACGAACTCCCGTCTCCATTATCCTGGACGGTCTCGGCTTCTCCCTGTAACTCTTTACGGCCACTTTGACAGGCCACTTCTGCACCATAGTCACGTTCAACTCCTCACCATCCCCATTCCTGAGGACGGCAACGGTGCTGTCGATGTTGTACCGGCCGGCGGGAGCCACTGATACGACGGTGAATTCTCCCTTGAAGCTGAACGGCACCATAATCTTGTGGGGCAGCCATCCTTCCTTGACTTCTCCGAGCCAGTCGGCTGCAGAGACCTTGTCGCCCTCTGACGCCAGCGGCGTGAAGTCCCAGAGCCTGTCGTGGTCGAGAGGGTCGGTGTATTCACCTCTTTTGAGAAACACTCCCGTCATGGTGGCGAGATTGTTCTCAAGTCCGTCATATATGCTGGAGAGCAGTCCGGGGCCGAGAGTCGCCTCAAGCATTCTGCCGAGGAACACCACTTCGTCACCTCCCCGCAGTCCGCGGGTGCTCTCGAATACCTGCACGGAAGCCTTGTCCCCCTTCACTTTGATGACCTCTGCGAGAAGTTCGGTGCCGGCGGTCCTGATGTGACAGAGTTCGTTCTCCGCCACCGGTCCGTCGACCTGCACTGTCACAAGGTTGGAGACTATGCCTGTAACCTTACCTGTAGTATTCATATACTTTTATCTGTTGTTTCTAATTTCATTAACCAGTTTGCGGAAGAATTCACGGCCGGTTTCTTCGTCGAGCTGCAACCAGCGGTCCGTGATCTTGAGCCGCACCACGAAACTCAATATCACGTCCAGGTCGAATACGTGGAACTGTACCAGCTCCTCCGCCTTGTCCCACATCAGATTGTCCAGACCCCGCTCCCTCGAGAGCAGGTCCGTGTCCGCGAGAACCGCATCCACCGTAGCTCTGTCTTCGAATTCCCCGTCAGACAGATGCACTTCGTCTGTGCCGTCCGGCCGACCCAGGGCGGCGTTCAGATATGCGGTCTTGGCATTCCTGACGTCAAGATCGTACGCAAAGTAATTCCTTGCGAAGGCATTGCGGCAGGATGCCATGCTGCGATAGAACGCTTCATCGGGGCCATCCCCCTCGTAACTGCCGAGTATGAGGTCCAGAAGCTCAGTGTCCCTGCCTTCCAGAAGAGAGCGGACCTCCTTCAGGATTCCGTCGGCGTCAGTGGCTGAGAGGCCGGAACCGGTCCCTCTCACCAGGACGGGAAGCGAAGCTATTATGTATTCGTAATTATTCACCGAAAACAATCTTGCGGGTGACAGGCCTGAGATATTCGGAGAAGAGCTCGCGGAAAGTGGCATCAGTCATGCTGATGAAATACTTCCCGTCCTTGGGGCCGATGGTGAATCCTCCCTGGATCTTCTTGGAGAATCCGGCCTGGACGCTTCCCTTGAACCTGGACGCGAATTCGCCCTTAATCCAGGGCTCCAGTCTGTCCTTCAGCGATTCGGGCAGCATCAGGGCAATGTCCGATGAGTCGCTCGTACTGAACTTGTCCGCTACCGTCTTGATGATATCCTTGAGAAATTCCGGATCCGAGAGGGATTTGTCCTCCGATACGGAGGCAACCACGAGGTTCTCGATGTCTTTTCTGGCTGCCTGGAGACATTGCTCGGAAGCCATCCTGAGGTCGGAATTGACCTTTTTCTTGAGATCGTCCGCTTCCTTGCGGGCCTCGGCCCTGATTTGCTCCGCTTCCTCGCGCGCCCTGGCTACGATGCCTTCAGCTTCCGACTTTGCGCCGGCGAGGAGACGCTCGCCTTCTTCCTTGCCTTTGGAAAGCCCCTCCTGATAGAGCCTGTCCGTCAATTCTTGTAGTTTGTCTGACATATGGAGAATTAATGTATACTATACTACAAAAATACATTAAATAACTATATTTGCCAAAACACATAAGCGTATATCATGAAAAAACTTACAGCCGCATTGCTGGCAGCCCTGCTGTCTGTCCCGACATTGCACTCCGCCAATATGAGCCTCGACGGCCGCTGGAATCTCGGATTCTGGCAGCAGCCTGCCACACCGGTCACATCGCCCGGGGAAATGGCATCGGTAAAGCTTACAGAAATCCCGGCTACGGTGCCGGGCAACGTTGATATCGACCTGATGGCCGCCGGTCTCGAGGCGGACCCACGCATAGGTAACAACAATGCCCTTACGCGCAGGTGGGAAGACTTCCAGTGGTGCTATTCGCGCACCTTCGATGCACCGGTCAAAGAGCCCGGCAAGCGTTATGTGCTGTGGTTCGGAGGAATTGACACTGTCGCTGACATATGGCTCAACGGAGAACACGTCGGCAGGACCGAAAATATGCTCATCGAGCACAGTTTCGACGTTACGGACCTGCTGTGCGACGGGGAGAACGACATAAAGGTGATAATACAGTCCGCGGTTCTATACGGACGCAAACCCTTCTTCGGCGCCATCAGTTTCGGACATTCTGCTTCCCCCGAGAGCGTCAATATCCGCAAGGCTCCGCATATGTTCGGCTGGGACATTCTTCCGAGGGTGGTAAGCGCCGGACTGTGGAGGAGCGTCGAACTGCGAACCGTGGAGCCGGTTCATTTCAGGGACGTATATTGGATGACGGCCAATGTGGACGTGGAGTCCGGCACGGCGGAACTCTATGCGGACGCCCAGTTTGAGATGCCCTCGGAGTACTATGACAAGACGAGTGCGGTGTGGACCCTGAGCCGTGGCGGCAAGGTGGTTGCCAGAATGTCGCAGCCCTGCGTCTTCCACGCCCTCAGGCAGAAAATAAATCTTGACAATGTGGATTTCTGGTGGCCCAGAGGCTTCGGAGAACCTGCCCTTTATGATGCCAGATGCGAGATAGTGGACGAAGAAGGTACAGTTCTGGCAACTGACGAGCAGCGAATAGGCATACGCACGGTCAAGTTGGACTTCAACGAAATCAATCTTCCCGACAATCCCGGACGTTTCTGCTTTATAGTCAACGGCGAACCAATCTTTGTACGAGGCACCAACTGGGTCCCGCTGGATGCCCTCCACAGCCGTGACGTGCAGTGGCTGGACGAGACAGTCAAACTCTGCGCCGACATCAACTGCAATATGATACGCTGCTGGGGCGGCAACGTGTACGAAGACCACAGGTTTTTTGACCTCTGCGACGAGTACGGCATAATGGTGTGGCAGGACTTCACTTTTGCATGCAACGCCTATCCCCAGGACGATGCCTTCGGACAAAGGATATGGGATGAGGCCAGGTCGGTGGTGATAAAACTCCGCCGGCATCCGTCTCTGGCGATGTGGAGCGGCAACAATGAGATAGATTATTCGCTCAGAAGGGCCATAGCCTGTTTCGATCCGGATCCTAACAGGGACAACATAAGCCGCAACGTCATAGCACGGGTCATTTGGGAATTCGACCCCGCCAGACCTTACATTCCCAGTTCTCCATACTATACGGAGGAGGTCTGGAAACGTGGTTTCATCGATTACGAGCATCTCCCCGAGAACCATCTCTGGGGGCCCCGCGGCTACTACAAGACGCCTTTCTATACCGAGGCCGGATGCGTGTTTGTCAGCGAAATAGGATACCACGGAGCTCCCGACATCAGCTCCCTGCAGCGAATGATGACTCCGGAATGCGTGTATCCCTGGGTGAGGGAACCGGTACCCGGACCTCTGGCAAGCGTTGAGGGAAGCGTGGTGGACAACGGCTCTTCCCAGGCTCGCGAAAGGGGCGCGGTCATCAATCCGATGGATTCACGCAAGAACTGGAACGAGGAATGGTTGACGAAGAGCGTGAGACGATTCCCCGAACTCGGCAAGACATACGACCGCAACAACCTGATGATCAACCAGCAGAATCTCCTTTTCGGAAATTGTCCCGATGACCTGGAAGAGTTCGTTTTCGGCTCTCAGGTGGTGCAGGCTGAGGCGATGAAATATTTCGTCGAACTCTGGAGAGGGCAGAAATTCGCCCCGAAGACCGGTATTATCTGGTGGAATATCAAGGACGGATGGCCTGACATTTCCGATGCCGTGGTGGACTATTACTTCAACAAGAAACTCGCCTATCACTATATCGGCAACGTACAGAGGAGCGTGTGCGCACTTATGATGGATCCGTCAGACGGAAGTTGCCCGCTGATAGTCGTGAACGATACCGCGGCTCCCGTGGCGGGCAGAATCAAGGTGACCGACGTGGCCAGTGCCCGCGTTATGTACAACGGCAGGTATGAGGTCGCCAAAAACTCCCGCACCGTGGTCAGCGGCATACCCGACACCGGAGGCCAGGGCGTATACCTCATCACTTACACGGTTGGCAAGGAGAGCTTCAGCAACCACTACCTGTACGGCAAGGCCCCCTTCAAACTTGCCGATTACAGGCAATGGATGGAGAAGGCCGCCATTTACGATTTGTCCGTCAAATAGTTATCTCAGTATCCTCACCGGGCCCAAAAGTCCGGACGGCGCAAGGGGAGACTCCGCGTCATAGAACTTGTATGCGGTGTGGGTAATCCTCTCTGCAGGGTCGACCTTCTCGTCGCCGATGAGCCTGTTTGCCCAGGAGTTTGTCACTTTGACGCTGAGTTCGTTCTCTCCCTGTATGAGAAGGCCGCTCACGTCGAAGCGGTAAGGCTCCTTCCAGGCAAGTCCGAGATCCTTTCCGTTCAGACTCACCCTTGCCATATTGCACACTTTGCCAAGATCAAGGTAATACAATCCGTCGGAAGAATCCCCGCTCCAGTCGAAGCGCAAGGTGTAGACGGCTGTGCCTGAGAAATATTTCACTCCGGGATCGGAAGACTCGGTGTAGGAGACCAGTCTGTCGAAAGTTGAGGTCTGAGGAGCACCCCTCCCTTCCTGAAATTCAACTTTCCAGGGGCCGGACACTTCGCATACTGCGGATTCGGGGCGGGGTTTGGCCGGGCCGGCACCGCTGATGGTGGCGGCTGACCTGCGCAGAACGATGAATTGTGCATCGTCCCTTTCCATATTCAGGCTGACAACCGTACGGCCGTTGTCCGAACGGAATCCGGCCGATTCCCTGAGCCCGCTGTCGGCGTGCCATATTTCGGCGTTGCCTGCTTTGGCGCGGAGGCTTATGCTGACATCGCGCGGTGAGGAGGAAATGTTGGCTATCCAGTAGATGTCACCACCTTCCAGCCTTCTGTGGATGAATTCCACGCTGTCCGGCAACTCCGCCACGTCAGCCTCGATGCCTGCCGCTTCCAGCCGGTCTTCGAGAGGCTCGTCCTTGACATTGTCCATACTCCAGATCTCATCGGCAAGTGCCTCGAATTCGGCGGCGTCCGCAAGCAGGTTCGCGCATCTGACGGGTTTGGGACCGCAGATGGCTACGCCTGCCCTGGCGAATTCCGCTATCCGGCGCAATACAGGCATCGATATGTATTTGACCTCGGGGTCTATTCTCAGGAGACGGTAGCTCATACCGCTCTCGGTGACGAGGCTCCGGCCCTTTATGCTCAATCTGTTGAGTATCACGTCCGCATTGACGAAGTCGAAATTCCAGCCCCGGGGAATATCCACCCTTTCATGCATAAAGCGACCGGTGATGTTTTTGTCTTCTCCGTAGAAGTAGGCAATGTCGGCGACATACTTCCCCTGTCTGAGCATGAAACTGCTTCTGGAGAGGTAATCGATCCAGGGTTTCGCCTCCTCGGCCCAAGTGTCGTGCCGGTTGAACCATTGACCGTATGAACCGAGTCCAAGTCCGGGGAAATAATCATCGCAAGGCTGATGCACGGAAGTGTGTATCACGAACTTGTTGAGACCGCAGGCCATGGCCATATCGGCAACTGGCTTCAGACATCCGGGATGACACCTGTAGGCGCCATATCCATCCCACTTGCCCGGTTTCCCGTTGGTGGTGAAAGACTCGGCAGCGGCTACGTTCTGACCGTAGATATGGGCTACGGAAGAAGACTCGCGCACGTCCGCGTCCGAGGTGGGATATGAAGAATACCACCCTGCATTGAATCTGACCCAGAACGCACTCATCGGCACATCGGCGCTCCTCTTGACCATCATTCCGTCTCCGATGAATGCTGTCCTTTCCTCGTGTGCCTCGTTGAAGCGCTTGATGCCGCGGGCGTGGAATATCTCATTGACGGAGTCGTAGTGGCTCTCGGCCAGAAGTTCTCCCAGAGTCTGTCTCCAGTCGAAGAGGAACTGCTCGCTCATATCTGCGCTTCCCACTATCTGTCCCGTGAGTACGGGCATCCAGGGCCTAAGCGCATATCCTCTGCGGGCTTCGAATTCGGCTTCGAGATTGGCTGTCCAGGTGGCTCTTCCGGACTCGTAACTGTCAATCTCTATGGCTTCTATCCTGTCGTTCAGGGCATCCCTGACATCTTCCTCCCCACCCTTGGCCAGGGCGCTGCCGTAGAGTTTGAAATAATTTTCATAATACCTCGCGACCAAAGTCCTGTCGAGTTTGTCCACTTCAAGTCCGGTTGCCTCATCCGGAGCCGGGCCGTTGACGTGTCCGAGTAGACTGCATCCGAATCTGAAAATCTTCCAATGTCCTTCCGGAACATCCCATCCGAGTACGCCGTTCCTGTAAAAGTCGCTTATGTCCAATACATCCTCGCACTTCACGACATCATCGGTGTCGGGCGTGGGGTAGTTGTCGCTTACCCTGTAATCTATCTTGAATCCGGCCTTGGCCTCGAACCTGACGATTCTGGCAGTATCCGCATCGGGAGCCTTGACGGCAATGACGCATATGTCCCTGTAATAACGGTACCGGTCCGGGTCGGAAAGGAATTCGGCCTCGTCCAGGAACTGTCCCGCGACGCTCGGAGGCTCGGGAAGTGCGATTTTCACACTTGCGCCGCCTTCAACTTCGGTGACGCTCCAGACTATCTTTTTCTGAGCATCGTCCTCGCTGACCCAGGGGCCTCCTGTCAGACTCCAGCCGGGCGAACTGGCAATACCGACGGTGAGGCCGAGGGAATCGGCCACGTCCATTGTGAATCTGAACGCATCCTTCCACTCGGGAGACATATATGGCCTCCGGTGGTCCACAATCTGAGGGGTGTTGATGCCGGCATCGAAGAGGAATACTCCGGATATGCCCGCCCTGTGCATCCATTCCAGATCTTTGCGTATGCCGTCCTCGGTTATGTTGCCGTTCATCCAGTGCCACCAGGTGAGCGGCCGGCAGTCTGACGGGGGATTGTCGAATCCCACTTCCAGGGATTTGAATGAGTTGTTGCAGGAGATTAGCCCGGACACCAGCGCCAGGCAGGCCGTCAGAACGGCAATGGCTTTGGGAAATGCTTTCATACCCCAAATTTAACAAAAATGAATGTCATTTCTTCAAAAATATTTTTGTGGCGGCTCTGATTTGTAAGTTTTTGAACTTCGGGCTGGTCAAAAAGACATAATTTGCCGCACCAAAACATTAGTATTATGAAAAGCTTGTATAAAATTGCGATTGCCCTGGCGGCGGTTTTCATCCCTCTCAATTCCTGCGGCCTGTTCGACGGCGGTCCCTCGGACACCCCGGGATGTCTCTTGATAAGTTTTGCCTCAGACGGCTTTGACACTAAAGCAGGTGGCAAGGCCCTTCCCGACACCAATGAATTCATCCTTACCGTCACGGACGCTTCAGGGCGCAGGATTTATGAAGGCAAGTACGGTGCGGCGCCCCAGACCATCATCACTGATCCCGGAAGTTACACTGTGAGTGCCGTCTCGCGCGAGTTTTCGGAGCCCCTGTTCGACGCTCCACAATACGGAGATTCCAAAGTGGTGGCAGTGTCCGCCGGCAAGACTGTGGGCGTGGTGCTCGAGTGCACCCAGATCAATGCCGGAGTGCGGCTTGACATCAACAGGGACTTCCTGACTTCCTATCCCAACGGAGCCCTGCTGCTGAAATCCCGTGACGGCAGCCTGATGTACGGATATTCGGAGAAGCGTACGGCATATTTCAAGCCAGGCTCGGTGTCTCTTGTCCTGAGCGATGGAGCTGAGGACAATACATTGTTTACCAGAAACTTGAGCGCTCAACAGATGCTTGTGGTCAAACTCTCTGCCGGGGTGTCCGATGCCACCAGGGGCGGGGTGTCGATCCTTGTCGACACCTGTCGCAATTGGACGAGCGAGAACTATGTGATAGGCTCGGGTTCGTCGGACGGAGGCTCTGACGTGGACAATGCATTCAGCGTCGGGCAGGCTTGTTCCAACATCGGTGCTGACAATGTCTGGGTATACGGGTACATTGTAGGCGGAGATCTCTCGAGCTCGCGCTGTTCCTTCAATCCGCCGTTTTCGTCAAGGACGAATATAGTGCTGGCCACCAAGTCAAACTGCCGCGACAAGCAGTCCTGCATCTCGGTGCAACTCTCTCAGGGGGATATACGCAACGATCTAAATCTGGTCGACCATCCCGACAATCTGGGACGCCAGGTGTTCATCAAAGGCGACATCGTAGCTTCATATTACGGCATAACAGGAGTACAGGGACTGTCCGAATATAGGTGGAAATGATTGTTTGAATTGATATTTTGCCTATATTTGCAGTCACCGGCAGGATTAGCACATCGGTAGTGCATCGGCTTCCCAAGCCGAGGAGGCGGGTCCGACTCCCGTATCCTGCTCTCCGTTAAAAAATCGCATAAATAGGGCTCTGTGCCCTATTTTGTGTTATATAGTAATGTGTTGGATTTTGGCGCAAAAACCAGAAAAGAGAGAATTCAAGACAATCAAACTTTATCTTGATACCCGCGGTGGAGGTCAAGCGACTGATTGCTACTCACTGAAATCAGACGCTATCAGGGCAGGGAAGCCTCTTTATAAACGACAAGAAGAATGAGCGTCACCCTGTCCAGGACATCGTATTCCGTAACCTTGTACAGGAAACGAAGGAATATGAGCGGCTACTCTATACAACCGTTTGCTACTTCAAAATCATTTTCGATTTCTCTCAACAACAGATTATGAACATTTCAATAATTCTTCAAAATACTCAAAAGTATACTCGCTATATGAAATGGATTCATGATTTGGAAATAAATCTTTTAAATATCTTGCAGTTTGAGGAGAAAGTCGGTTTATCTCTCGCAATAATTTTTTCTTTTCCCTGCCATTTTTCGAATTATGACAGATGACCGCGAAATCAGCTAAAATCAAAAAATTGCCTTTTTCCACCAAACTGTGCTTATAAGATTGATAATTATGCAGTTTGTTTATATCACAATTTTCCCATAATACAAAAAACCAACGAATTTCGCCATACAGTAGTAAACGGTCCACAATTGAATATACTATTTCCTTGTCAGTACAGTTATACAGAATATTCGGGACACTGTCGGCCCACAGCAGAGGTGCGTCCTTGTACATTATGTTATTGACTGGGTCATTCTTCGCCATCATGAGATTTACCGTCATGGAGAAAAATGAGGGCCTTCTAAACAGAGCGGCTAAGGAATCCCGGTCAAATTCAGGTAATTCATTCCCTTTTATGCAATAATAGTTATAATGCTGTAGAAGTCTGTTGTAGCCGGAATCCGCCTCGACGGAATCAGGAACGGCAAGTGATGTCAGATCTAAATCTTCCCGTGCGGATAAATCAACTCCTGTAATAAGCAGCATCAAAGCCGTTAAGATACTATTTATATAATTGTTTAAACGAAACATATATGTTATTCCCTTTTTTATTAGTATCATCTTGAACTTGGTAAGAGATAATATCATTCATAAATGCGCTTTGTGCACGACTTGATGTTGATGGTAAATCTGACCGAATATTAACGCCATCGGCTATACTGATAAACTGAGATTTACCCACACACATGAGGCAACCGTCAGTTGCTCCTTTTACATGGAATTGGATAGCCGTTCTATCACAATCTTCTTGAGCTTTTCTAGCAGTTACAGTTTGATTCTTGATCTCCCGAGCAGATCTAATTTCAAGTACGTAATTTTCTTCCCCCCATCGGTCTCTTATAACAGCTGGGAAAGTCTCTCCATCGTTTTTAACATCGAATGTTACTTCTGTTGCGGGAGATTCTTTATTGTTAATATCTTTTCTATATCCAATTCGTGTAAAATAATATGTATTTGATTGGCCAGATTCATTAGTAATTTCAACAGCATAGACAGGAACAGTCATTGTTTCATTCTGTAAAGTTTTGTCCGCTTTTCTCTCTGCTGAAGAATATAGATTGATAGCGGTTGTTCCAACAGGTTCATTACTTACAGAAATTTTGACATCCCTCCCATCCGGATCGAACTTGTTCACCGGATCATTCCCGCAGTAGTTATACGGGGACATCGGGAAATACTTGTGCGCGAGGGGGTCAACCGCGTTCCAGCGGCAGGTGAAGGAGTCATAGTAGCGGGCACCGAAGTCCAGAAGGCGGAGGTCCATTCCCGCGATGTCCTGCTCCTCCTTGCCGGCATAGCGCCAGCGGTTCGCCGCCTGTG
>JAKSKI010000017.1 GCA_024401865.1 Bacteroidales bacterium | reverse complement strand
TCTTGAGACCTTGAACACTCAGTTTCGTTCCAAACGGCGTGTATTCGTTCTGCTCCAGGATGGCGTTGTCAGTCGATGTGGCGGATGACGCCGAGAGGTTTACGACCACGGCCACGTTGCCGAGGTGGTCCGTAATGAATCCGTCGCTCTCGAAACTCACTGCTCCATTTGTTCCGGTGAGGGCAATCAGACGCCCGGTGCTTACCGCCACGCTCTCCAGACTCTGCACTCCGCCAGACGTCACGTCATACACGAACGAGCCCCTGTAGCGCTTGCCGGCGTGGCTCGATGCGTCCGCACCCGCCCTGGCGGCAACCCTCGTGCCGTCCCCCAGATAGGTGTATGTCATCGTGCCGCCCATAGTGCCGCTTTGATTTACCCGCATCGGCAAGTTAAGGACATTGTGCGTAAATTCCAAGCGCTTGCGCCCATCGCGGGTCAGATTGCCGCTGACGGAGAGCCTGTCACACAGGATGCCTTTTCTTCCTGATTATTGCTCACGGGATGGATTCCATCAGGAGACCACTTTCGAGTGAGTTCCCAATATTATTTCTCTTTATTTATTTGGAGATTTTTACTGATACTAAATAATCAAAACCCGAGAAATCATGCTGTAAAATCTTTCTTGAAAGGTTACTACCCTGTTCGTTCCAAAAGTCTTCCCAAATTTGAGGCTCGTCATTTATGGTAACAACAGATATGCAATTGTATCCAAATTCGTGAGTGCTGCATTTTGCTATGATTGGAACACAATATATAAGAAGAACATCTTTTGATTTGGGATAGGAGGTCCTTATTATCTGCTTTTGCACTGATTTTCGATTTTTATACAGTTTCCAAGGAATTGAATCCTTTCTTGAATACTCAACAATAGGATATTCGCCAATACCGGAATAGTAATTTGTTGAATCATTAAGGCATTCCATTTGGAATTCATCCACAAACAATGGTTTCATGTCATTCTCGCAAATGCCATCTCTACATGAATCATAAGGAATGATCCAAACATGATCGGCCGTTCCATGCTTATATCCTTCGCATTCATATGTTCTATTGAACGTGAATACCAAATAATGCTGTTCACTTTGGCCTTTCACGCCTATCGCATTAAAAAATAGTACAATAAAAAGTAAGAATCTTTTCATTTTTTCATTGGTATTGAGTTCCACATCTGATCTACTTCTTCAGGTAAAATTGACTCTGGAGGTAAATTTAAAACTCCTCCACTTTTGTATCCATTATCTCCAATGCCAGTGGTATGAAACAACTCATGTGATCCTGTTCCATCAGGTGCATCGTATGAAATAGTAATAAGGGAAGCTCTGCGAGTCTTTCCATATGCACCACCTGTACTTCCCTCCATAAAGACTGCTGCATTCCCATTCATACCGATTTGCCCATCTTCAATATCTTGCCCATATTCTTTTGATAGCTCATTAGCAGTTTTTGAATCAGAAGGATTCTAGACATCAACCACATTAATTTCAAAAGTTGAAAGAACTCGTTCTCCAGAAGTGTTTAAAGCACCTTCTCCATCTCCATTTAAATAATGGTTGAATTGGCATTGATAGTTATCAGCAAGAGACTGCTTGTTTTTTTCATATCTTTCCATCCTTCTTGCAGATAAATTCTGTTTGGGAGCTTCAACCATTATGACAACGGACCAAGAAATGCGTTTATTTCCGTTTGAATCTATATTATTAACAGGTTGCTTTCCATAAAGATTAACCATGTTCACCGGATCATTCCCGCAGTAGTTGTAGGGGGACATTGGCAAGTTAAGGACATTGTTTTGGATTTGCAAGCGGTTACGGGTGTCAGTGGTGAGATTTCCAGAAGAATCGTATGAGTAGGTGAAAGTTCCCGTGTCCTCCGTGAAGTTTATAGTTTCAAACGGTATCTCTTTTGAACCGGACATATATATGAGCGATATACTCTGCTCACATAAATTGGAGAAACATCCGTTGATAAGTTTCCTCCAAATCCTTCCGTTTTACGTTGGCAGTCCTGCTGTAATACCAACAAGAAAGAATTCGGCTGGTTGATAAAATCATATCGTGCGACACCATTTTGTTTCCAAACAAGTTGAAGATTTGAAAGGAAAGTAGTATTATAGCTCAGACAATCAAAAGGATTGACAATCTCATATAATGCAGACCAAACACGTCCCGGATTTGAGAGTCGGCGAGTATCAAAAAAATCATTTGGCGTCTGATAAATGGTTCCCGGCAGCCAGACTTGATAATAACGGATATCTTCCATATCAGCCATTTCTGCATCTATATCAGGAAGATCATTGATTGAGAGTATCTCGGATTTACGGCTCACAACGAATAAAATGGAATCTCTCTCAATGATACAAGGGTCTTCTATTTTGATATTGTCCACAATATATACCCTTGAAGTGAACTCTGGTGATTCTCCTTGATATACAGAACAACCTATGAAAAGAAATACAAATACAGTAATGGACAACAATGAATGAATAATGTTAATTATTCTAATAAGCATCATAAGATTCTCCTTTTTCTATTATATCATTAATGTTTTCCTGCAATAATTCCCGAGTTTGGTAATTAGTTGATTTTGCCATAATTCCAGTATCTGAATGCCTATCCATACCATTCTCTGGAAGAGCTGCTCCTAATGCATGAAATATTTCATGCACAAGAACCAATAAAGAAGATTTATTATCTTGATCGACTCGAATCCGCCTGTGTAACTTTCCATCAGTAGCTGCTATTATTTTTTTGCCTTCATTATCCTTTCCAAGCGATCCGGATTCGACAATTGGGATATAATTTTCGTTCAATGGAAAACTATAATTTGATTTGGACTGCTGTGATAAAATATTGAATTTAACAGTATACTCTATGCCGTCAATATTATATGACCCTTTCAAAGAATTTATGAAATCTACGGCGCGTGAAATATCTCCATAATTAGCCCCAGAATATTTATTGTAGTTAAATGTAGCAGAAACTGTTATTGAGTGTTTCTTATGGTTTATATTTAAATGTCGAACCCTCCCATCCGGATCAAAGAAATTCACCGGATCATTCCCGCAGTAGTTGTAGGGGGACATCGAAGAGTGGCTCGATGCGTCCGCACCCACTCTGGCGGCAACCCTTGTGCCGTCCCCCAGATAGGTGTATGTCATCGTGCCGCCCATGGTGCCGCTCTGATTTATCCGCATCGGCAAGTTAAGGACATTGTTTTGGATTTGCAAGCGGTTGCGGGTGTCAGTGGTGAGATTTCGCCGTCACGTTGCCTCTCTGGTCCAGGGTGCGGAGAGTCTTCACGCAGTGGGTGAGGTCCTGCGGGGAGGTGTGGGACTCGAGCGTCCCGGTGACGTTGCCCGCGAAGTCGTACCTCGTGGAGTAGCACGCCGACCATCCGTCGGAGTCGAGTTCCTTGATCTGAATCACATTGCCGCGGTAGTAGTATCTGCGTATCCTTGTCAGTGTGTCCGGGACGCTGACGGTCCCGTCGATCCCGGGGACGGAACCGGTCCTCTCCTCCTTGAGCAGACCTTTGATATGGCGCGTGTCCCCGCCCGTCGACGTGAACTTCTCCACGATGACGTGGTTCGTGGCGCTGAGATTGCCCGTGACTGCGCTCTGCCCGTAGGAAAAGAATGATGTGACGATTGCTGATAATGCAGCTGTCAGTAAATGAGGACTCTTGATATGCTTGTCGGTTTTATGTTGAACGCGTACGCAAACCGCACGACAAGCACCACATCGAAGTTCTGAACAGGCGCAGCTTCAATCGGTTCGATATTTGCAGTGTCAGAAATATTGAGTAAATTTGTAGGATTAATCTTTTTACAAGTATGGCATTAGCAGATGTAATCAAGGCGTTGTTCGGTTCCAAGGCGGACAGGGATTTCAAGTCGGTCAAACCGATATTGCAGAAGATTCTCGCCGTATATCCCGAGATAGACGCCCTGTCGGACGATGAACTCAGAGCCCGTTCGCAGTCACTCAAAGACCGTCTCCGTGAAGTGGAGGCACCATTTGAAGATAGAATCAGCGAGATCAAGGCCTCTCTCGAGAATGATATCCCGGTTTCCGAAAAGGAAAAACTTGCCACCGAGTCCGACAAGCTCGTCAAGGAAGAGGATGAAGCCATCGAGAAATGTCTCAATGAAATTCTTCCCGATGCTTTTGCCATAATGAAATCCACGGCAAGGCGCTTCTCGCAGAACGGGACAATTACTGTAACGGCCACCGAATTCGACCGTGACCTCACCGTAGGACACGATTTCGTCTCTGTCGAAGGAGACAAGGCCGTATGGCGCAACCATTGGGTGGCCGGAGGCAATGAGACCGTCTGGGATATGGTGCATTACGACTGCCAGCTCGTGGGAGGTATCGCCCTTCATCAGGGCAAGATAGCCGAGATGGCAACCGGTGAGGGAAAGACACTCGTGGCTACGCTCCCGGTGTTCCTCAATGCCCTTGCAGGCAAGGGAGTCCACGTCGTTACCGTCAATGACTATCTGTCCAAACGTGACTCGGAGTGGATGGGCCCTCTGTATATGTTTCACGGGCTTTCCGTGGACTGCATAGACAAGCACGAGCCCAACTCCGAAGCCCGCAAGAAGGCATACGACTGCGATATCACTTTCGGTACCAATAACGAATTCGGCTTCGACTATCTGCGTGACAATATGGCCGTCAATCAGGATGACCTGGTGCAGCGCAAACATCATTTCGCCATTGTCGACGAGGTTGACTCCGTGCTCATTGACGATGCCCGTACACCTTTGATAATCAGTGGTCCGGTACAGAAGAAAACCGACGATGACGCTCAGTTCACCGAATTCCGCCCGTTTGTCGAGAAACTCTACCTCACCCAACGTACACTTGTCAACCAGACTCTCAACGAGGCCAAGAAACTCATAGCCGCCGGTGACGAGAGGGAGGGAGGCAAACTGCTCCTGCGCGCCCACAAGGGCCTGCCCAAATACCAGCCACTCATCAAATACCTCAGCGAGCCGGGCATCAAGGTGCTTCTCCAGAAAGTGGAGAACTACTATATGCAGGACAACGAAAAGGAGATGCCCGTAGTCACCGATCCCCTTTATTTCGTCATCAACGAGCAGTTGCGTTCGGTCGATATGACGGACAAGGGACACGAGATACTTGCCGCCAGCGTCGGTGATGATGAATTCTTCGTGCTTCCTGACGTCGGTTCACGCACCGCTGATATCGAGAACTCCGAACTCAGTCTGGCCGAGAAACAGGAGAAGAAGGATGAACTTCAGTCCGAATTCGCCGTCAAGAGCGAGCGCGTCCATACTATGATCCAGCTTCTGAAGGCATACACGATGTTCGAGAAGGATGTCGACTATGTCATCGTGGATGGCAAGATCAAGATTGTGGACGAGTCCACCGGCCGTATTATGGAAGGCCGCAGGTGGAGCGACGGACTCCATCAGGCTGTGGAGGCCAAGGAGAACGTGAAGGTTGAAGCCGCCACCCAGACGTTTGCAACCATCACGCTTCAGAACTATTTCCGAATGTATCACAAACTTGCCGGTATGACAGGTACCGCAGAGACGGAGGCCGGCGAGTTCTGGAGCATATACAAACTTGACGTTATGGTCATTCCCACCAACCGCCCCGTCATCAGGGACGATCAGGATGATCTTATTTACAAGACCAAGAAGGCGAAGTATGCGGCAGTCATCGACCGGGTGGCCAAGCTGTCCGCAGAAGGACGTCCGGTACTTGTGGGTACGACCGACGTGGAGACATCCGAACTCCTCAGCCGCATGCTCAAACTCCGTGGTATCAGGCACAATGTCCTCAATGCCAAGGAGCACGCACGCGAAGCGGATATCGTGGCTCAGGCAGGTCAGAGCAGTACAGTAACCATCGCCACCAATATGGCAGGCCGTGGTACCGATATCAAGCTGTCCGCCGAAGTGAAGAACGCCGGCGGTCTGGCAATCATAGGTACCGAACGTCACGACTCCCGCCGTGTGGACCGTCAGCTGCGAGGCCGTGCCGGACGTCAGGGCGACCCGGGTTCGTCGACATTCTATATTTCACTGGAGGACAAACTTATGCGCCTGTTCGGTTCGGAACGCATAGCCGGTATAGTCGACAAGCTTGGCATGGCCGATGATGAGGCTCTTGAGAGCAGTATGCTGTCCAGCGCCATCGAGAAGGCTCAGAGGAAGGTGGAAGAGAACAATTTCGGTATCCGCAAGCGTCTTCTCGAGTATGATGACGTGATGAATTATCAGAGGGAGGCCATATACAGCCGGCGCCGCAACGCCATCTCGGGAGACAAGGTCGAGATAGACCTCCAGAATATGATGGTGGACACCGCATCTCTCATAGTCGACAGAAGCGAAGGTCTCGATTATGAGGGCTTCCTGGAGAATCTTATGGCCACGCTGTCAATCGACTGCGGCTTCGATGAGGAATTCTTCTCGAAGTCAAAGAGCAATGCGATAGTCTCGAAGCTCTGCGAGCATATGAAGGAAGTCTATGTCCGCCGTATGGATGCTATGGTCGAGAAACTCAACCCCATCATCAAGCAGGTTTACGAGAAGCAGGGCACAATGTACCAGAACATAGCCATTCCCGTATCCGACGGCCGCAAGCAGATCACCTTGTCAGTCAATCTCGAAAGAGCCTACAATTCTGACGGGCGCGAGGTCGCAAAGACTCTCAGCAAGAATATCATACTCTACCAGATTGACGAGCACTGGAAAGAACATCTCCGCGAAATGGACGATCTCAAGCAGAGTGTCCAGAATGCCACCTACGAGCAGAAGG
This sequence comes from Bacteroidales bacterium, assembly GCA_024401865.1. Classification (GTDB taxonomy): domain Bacteria; phylum Bacteroidota; class Bacteroidia; order Bacteroidales; family UBA932; genus Cryptobacteroides. Next base: position 24,592 of record JAKSKI010000017.1, on the reverse strand, counting down.
ACCCCGTTGTCGTTTACAAACTTGAGAGCTACAATCTCTTTGCCCAGATGCTCGAATCGCTCAACCAGGATGTCCTGTCCTTCCTGTTCAGGGCCTTCATCCCTCTCAGGGACGCCAGTGACACACCCCAGAGGGCTGCCCAACGCAGGACGGATATGAGCCAGATGCGCACCCAGCATTCAGACCTCAGCACCAATGGAGAGCAGAAGGCCAATACGCCATACGTGGCCGACAAGAAGATAGGCAGGAATGACCCCTGTCCCTGCGGTAGCGGCAAGAAATACAAGAACTGCCACGGCAAGTCATCAGTTTAAATTAAAACCATACGAAATATGACCAAAATAGATGAACAGGTAATTGACGTCAACGAAATTAGTCACATTGCGCAGGGCGTTTTCATCAAAGGTGATATAACCTGTCCTGCAGATGTCAGGATAGACGGCAGAATCGAAGGTACCATACAGTCTTCAGGACGTGTTGTGGTCGGTGAGACCGCCGAAATCAAAGGCGCTGTCAAGTGTGAAATGCTTGATTTGTGGGGAATTATGGATGGCGACGTTTTTGTCAGGAACACCCTTTCGCTCAAGGCGGGTTCAAGCATCAAGGGCAATGTCAACACTCACAAGCTCCAGGTTGAGATGGGCTCCGCATTCAACGGCTTTTGCAAGATGATTGAGGAGGAAGAGTACGATAAACAGCTCTCCTAGCTTCTTCCAGGTCCATTCTTCTTATATTGAAAATCCTCGACGGTGATAGACAGTATTTTATGTCAAAACACCTGTATTCATCGTGGCTTCTGACTTTGGCATAGCCGGTGACTATTGCCGGCTTGAACCCAAGGGTCTCGATGTCATATATGCTGATTGCGCTGATTCCAAGCCGCATCAGTTTCTCCAATACTTCATAATTGGAATTCAGGTCCGTAAGTATCCTGTTGCGCAAGCGTTTTGAACTGCTGCCTGCCTGATTGTGGTAGTCATTCTTGCATTTGGCACTGCAGAACTTCTTGTCGCTTCTCCCATATATCTCACTGCCGCATTTCAGGCAGGTGTGGGTATCATCCTTGTACTCTTCCATATTCTCCGGTTTTGCGCTAAAGTCGCGTAATTTCTGACATCCTGCAAGGAAAATTAAATTTCGTATCTGAGATTTATGAGTTTCCAGTGTATTAAATTATTATTGAACCACTTCAAATAAAATTTAATACATCGGCAACACAGCGGAATTATTGAAGATTCCTTGTTCCGGGGAACGGAAATATCAATAAAAATTCAGAAACATATATAGTTGCAGCCGGTTCTGCAACAACGGGGTATCATTCCATTTTTATGCTGTTCCTTTGCATCTGGCGACGTCACGGTGACGCCGCGTTGCAATCAAACAATTATTATGGAACAGATCAATCGAATCGAATTGCGGGGCCTTGTAGGCAACGTCAACACTCAGACCTATTCCCAGGGAAAGGTATGTCATTTTACGGTGGCCACAAATTACGCCTATAAGGACAAGACCGGTTCGCCTGTTATCGAGACCACCTGGCATTACGTTACGGCTTGGGAGAGCAAAGGAATATGTGACCTGGTAAGGATTGTCAAAGGTGCTAAAGTCTATGTCTGCGGAAGGCTCAAGACACAAAAATTCACGGGTTCCGACGGCCTTGAACGTACTTCCTATGATGTGCTTGCCTCCCGGGTCGTGTCAATCGATGATGATGAGGTCCTCAATTATGAAATGTAGGCTGACGGCATCTTTTGCCCTCCTCCTTGTGGCAGTCATAGCTTCCGGGCGCGAAAAGTCCGATACGCGTTGGGGCATAGCCACCAATGCGGTAGACTGGGTATATCTGATTACCGTCAACGCGTCCGGGCAATATGCACTTTCCCGTCATTTTTCGCTGGAAGCGCAGGCCCGCTGGAACCCCTGGTCATTCCGCAAGGCTGACGACCAGCTTTGCCAGAGCCGTCAGCGCACATTCTCTTTCGGTACCCGATGGTGGCCCTGGTATTCCTATTCCGGATGGTGGATGGGAGCACGATGCCAGTACCAGGAATACAACAGGGGTGGCCTGAAGTCACCCGATACGGAGGAGGGTGACGCTGCCGGACTGGTCCTGTCGGGAGGTTACAGCATTCAGTTGAACAGGTGGCTGAACATCGACCTGGGTTTCGGATTCTGGGGAGGACGTGCCAGATACACCACGTATGCCTGTCCCACCTGTGGCATAGTTACCGGAGGCGGATCAAAAACATTTTTCCTCCCGGATGAGTTGCTGCTCTCCGCAATGATAGTATTTTAACCGTGAAGACAGTCCTGCATACAGTGACGCTGCTTGTCATCCTTGTCCTGCTGAACGGCTCCTGCAGTTCGTCCCGCAAGATATCCAGTATACGCGAAGGGGGGATGCGGGCCGGTTTGTCTCTTCCTGATGACGTGAAGAGGACAATGCAGCTTGATACGACATTCACCTGTGTGGAGGATACGATTACCGTCACGATTGACGGGCGTGAAATGATATTGATGCACGCTGTACTGGACGATGAGTCGGGAGAGATGGTGGCGGCACAGGAGTTGAGGCCTGCAGTGGTAAGCGCAAGATTCCGCAATATTGCCGAACGGCACGGGAAGATTGACCTGAGATTCCAGATAACGGTACCCAAGGAGATGCAGGACAGCCGGTGGCAGCTGAGATTCGATCCGGATATGATTGTGATGGGGGACACCGTGAGTCTGGACAGGGTGATGATAACCGGCTCGGACTATAGGAAATCCCAGCTGCGCGGCTATCAGCAGTATCGCAAGTTCCTCTCGGGCATAGTCAGTGACACGACTTCGTTCGTCGACATACGCAATCTTGAGATTTTCCTTCAGAGACATATCCCGCGCGCATATGCTTTCCGCAATGATACGTCATTCGTGTCTGACGAGGTGTTCGAGAGTTGTTTCGGGGTATCGGACATAATGGCCATAGACCATTATACGGACAAACTTGCCAAACGGCGCAATGAGTTGAAGATATCCCGCAAGGACAGGATGCGGAGACGTTTTGTGAAGTCCCCCATAGTCACCGAGCATATAAGGTTGGACACAGTAATATCGGGTAGCGGTGAAGAACTCATCTATGATTATGTGCAGACGATAAAGACAGGAAAGGACCTCAGGAAGGTGGGGATAGTTCTGTCGGGAGAGATATACGAGTCAGACAGGAGGCTGTATCTGATACCCCCTGCCGACCCTCTGACATTCTACATCTCATCATTGTCCACACTTGTGGACAGAAGGGACAGATACCTCACACGAGTCATCGAGAGGAAAGCCGAGGCCAATGCGGCCTGGTATGTGGATTTCCGTAAGGGCAGCGCTGTAATAGACGAGTCCCTCTCGACCAATGCCCGTCAGATGGACAATATCAGGCATAACCTGAGACGGCTGATTTTGAATGATACTTTTGACCTGGATTCAATAACAATCACGTCCTTTGCCTCGCCCGAGGGAGCCCGCAGTCATAACGACAGGCTGTCGGAGAACAGGGCTCGCAGCGTGTCCGGGTATTTCGGCGATTTCGTTGCCGGATTGCGGGATTCGATTGCGGCCGAGTCCGGATTTTCCATTTCGTTGTCGGAAGACAAAGGAGAAACTGTAGATACGGACCCGACTCCGCAGATAAGGTTTATCTCCAATTCCGGTGGAGAAAACTGGTTCCTGCTGGATCATCTGGTGGATACCGATACGTTGCTCTCCGAAGACCAGAAGGCCAGATATAAGGAGATTTCCGATGGTATCGAGGACCTTGACAAGAGAGAGAAAGCTCTTTCCGGGGAGAATTTCTACCCGCGGCTAAGGGATGATTTCTATCCTCTCCTCCGTACCGTTCAGTTCAATTTCTATCTTCACCGCAAGGGAATGGTCAAGGACACGGTTCATACCACGGTTCCGGACACTGTGTATATGAAGGGTGTGCAAGCTCTTACCGACAGGGAATACGAGAAGGCTTTGGATTTGCTGATGCCGTATCAGGATTACAATACTGCAGTGGCTTTCGTTTCTCTTGACCGGAACCTGTCAGCACTCCATATACTTGAGGGCTTGAAGCGGACGGCAGCCGTAAACTATCTGCTCGCCATTCTGTATGCCCGGTGCGGGGATGTGCGACAGGCTGTCCAATGCTACCTCACATCCTGCTCGCAGGAGCCGTCGTATGTCCACCGGGGCAATCTCGATCCTGAGATATCGGAACTGATAAGAAACTATGGATTAAACCAACAATAACAATGAAACCTACATTATTTATCATTGCGGCGGCTTGTGCAGCACTGGCCGCCTGCACCAAAGGGACGGAAGTCCCTAACAACACCGGTCTTCAGACCGCCAGAGTGACACTCTCTTTCGGCAACCTGGCCAAGGATGCTATCCAAACCGCAGACGAAGCTAAAGTATCACGCATCCAGGTATTTGTCTTCAAGGGAGACGGACTGGATGCATACAAGGATGCGTCAGCGGTAGAGCTCAAGTCCGGAAAGATCGAACTGAACTGTACCCGGGGACTTCGCAATATCTGGGTCGTGGCAAATGCTCCGGACTTGTCGTCAATAACTTCGGAGAGCGCTCTCAAAGAGAGAGTGACCGGTATGACAGAAGACAACACCGCGGACAATTTCGTCATGGTAGGGAAGGCCGATAACGAGGAAATCACTGCCATTTATTCCAAAACGGTGGACGTGGACCGAATAGTATCCAGAATAAGGCTGTTCGGAATAAAGAGGGATATGTCGTCCTCGCCCCTTGCGCAGCTTCCCTTCGAAGTGACAAGGGTGTTTCTGACAAATGCTGTTGACAATGCATGCTATGACATATATACGCCCGTGTTGCCGCCTGAAACTGTCCTGCTCAACAAGGTTGGGGACAAAATGGCCACTGCAAATCCCTTTGTCTATGATCCTGCCCGGACACCGGCTGAATTGACTGACGGGAACGTATACGGCAAGCCGTACGGGGATTCCGGTGATCCGGCAACACATACATTCTATTCATATCCGGATCCGGAAGGGCGCGTCAAACTGGTGATTGAAGTGAAGATGGACGGCAAGTTCTATACCTATCCGGTCCCTATTGGGATAACGGGGGCCAACAAGACCTACGATATCAAACTCGTCACCCTCACCAAGTCCGGCAATCCGTCTGATGGAGATGACGAAATAAGTGCCGGAGAGAATGAAGATATCGAACCTGCAGCCGCAACGTTCTCCGTCACTGTCAATGACTGGACTCCGGTTCTGACTTTCGGTGGAGAAAACGGTGTCGTGGACGGGAATATAACCATATAGTGAAAAGAGTCGGGTACATATTGACCTTGCTGATATTGTTCTCAGCCTGCTCCGTCAAGGAAGACAGAGGTGGCTGCCCTGTAACCGTGCGGTTTGCCGAAGGGGTGAATCCTTACGGATGCGATTCTTATGCGGGACTTTTGCTCACGGACAGGGATGGCAGGGTGAGTCGTGAAGACGGCATCCCTGTCAGCGGCCTGTCCGGAAACGGTTTCAAGATGAGGGCGGCCAAGGGAAATGCCAGTATCTCTGTCATTGCGGGGGCCAGTACGGCCAGGACAGGAGATGACGAGGTGACATATGCCGATGGTGTACAGCCGGATCCCGTATTCGCCCTTTCGGAAGCATTCTTCACAAATGCCGGGGACGAGGAATATGTGGTCACATCCCCTCTTTGCAGGCAGGTGGCGCCCGTGCATATGACCATATCCAATCCGGACGGTTCTCCAAATACTTTCGATATGATAGTGAAGGGAGAGTGGAACGGGTTTGACCGGCATACACTTGCTCCTTTGAGAGGACCTCATTCATTCCGCATCGTTTCTGAAGACGGAGGCATGTCATATGATTATCTGCTGCCCAGACAAGGAGATGCCTCTCTAGTACTCGCATTGTCGCAGAACGGCATCCATTTGTGCGATTACCCATTGGGAGCCGGCATCGCGGCCAGCGGTTATGACTGGAATGCCGGACATTTGGAAAAGCTGGATATCGAGGTCAATTACTGGCGCAATGAATTTTCGGTAAAGGTAAGGGACTGGACGGACGTATGCATAGTAGAAATAGGATTTTGACGTCTGCAGTTTTTGCGGCCCTGTCGATTGTGTATGTCGCCTGTCGGGAGTCAGAAAAGACTCTGGACGCCGATGAATCCCCGTACGTCCGCAGTATCAGACTTGAGTCAAAGGCCGGCATTGGGGAGAATGTTGTGAGTTCGCTGGATGCTGTCGCCTATGATGCAGTGTCAGGTATTCTGGAGTCATACGGACACAGTGACGGGAATGCTGTGTCATTGCTGCTCGCCAAGTCGCACAGGCTGAATGTATGTCTTGTCGCCAATGCACCGGAAGGCAGTGTCTGCAAATTCCCCGCAATCGGGCAATTCGCATCCTCCGTCTCGGATTTTGCTGACAACGCGTATGGCGGGTTCGTTATGTCTTCGGGAATAATGGAAGACCGTCCCTGTGAAGACGCCGTGTGCCCTTTGTCAAGGCTGGCCTGTCGCATACATCTTCAAACTGTTATCCCGGCGTTTGTAACTCCCGAACTTGCCGCTTCCGGTGTTACTCTTGACAGAGTGTTCCTGATCAATGTGGCAGGGGAGTGCCATTATGACCTGTCTCCTTCCGGGAGCGGGTGGCGCAACCGTCTGCATCCGGACAATTCCCTTTCCCCATTCGAAAGGGAATCCTATTGTACGGAATATGGGATTGCCATAAAGGATGCCTCTCCGATAGATGTCAGCGCATCGTTGTACTGCTATCCCAATCCCGTTGACAACGGGGTGGAAGCGGATACTGAGCCGGACTGGAGCCCACGCAACACCAGGCTGGTCATCCAGCTCTCGGTGGACGGCTGCCCCAATTACTATCCGGTCACGTTGCCGGCAATGAACTGCAATCGTGAGTATGTAATCGAGAAGGCAGTCCTCAACGGGTACGGGACGGATGAACCGGACAAGGCGGTGTCCAGAACAGGGATGGACTTCGCAATAAACATAACTCCCTGGACTACAAACAATATAGAAAATATAGAAATCAACTGAAATGAAACCATCTGGATTATTGATTGCTATTACTTTGACTTTTGCCGCCATATCCTGCGGTGAAATCGTTCCCGACACTGAATACCCGGAGAAATGCGGAAGCCTCATATCGTTCACGGGCAATATGATTGAAGCCGGGGTGTATTCCAAATCAACGGATGAAGTCAAGACACTCTCCCAATTCAACGTGCTATGTGTGACCGGCGAGACCGGAATCTCGGAGAAAACCGTATTCAATGCCTCTTTTTCCGGTACGACCAAGTACACCGGCGGTCAGTTCTGGCCCAACACCGATCTCAAGTATAAGTTCTATGCCTCGAATGCCGCTATTACAGCCAAGCCTGCCGGACCTGTTCTGGCTGCCACAGCCGCCGTCAACACCAAAGACGTTGTGGCCGCAGTCTGCACCGAACCGGTTTACAAATCGGTCAACAGTTTGGAATTCAAGCATATATTTGCTCAGGTGGGTTTGTGCAAAGTCTTGAGTCCCAAGGATTATACCGTTACTGGCCTGTCTGTTAGCATTGTGCCAAAGGTGTCGGGAGTATATAGCCTGCTTGCCGGAAAGGACAAGTCTGACGGCAGCGGTTGGAGCTCCACAAAGACAGGTGAAGCTGTCATCATAGCTTCCGCTACCGGTTCGGAAACATCCAACGGACTATATCTGGTTCCCGGAGATTATGAATTGACTGTCGCTTATACCCTCAGCCGTGGAGCATACACCCAGCAATTCAATAAAACTGCGAAGGTGAGCCTTATGGGAGGTAAGATAAATGACCTGACCGTCAACTTGCCCGCCGGCAATGCAATCGACCTGGAATTTGCCATTACCATCAGTGAATGGACATCCAACCCGATAACAATAGATGAATTGATATGAGAAGTGCTGTCCTGCCCGTTGTTCTGGCCCTATTGTCAATATGGGCCTGCACACGCGAACAGAATCCTTTTGCGGAACAGCCATCACCCGGTGGCGGGACCGTAAGCCTGTCCCTGGGCGTGGGAATAGGGGAAGAAGAGACAAGAAGCATTCTCTCGGACGAATTCGTGGATTCGGGATTCTACCTTATGGCTTTCAACCACGATACAGGTGATCTGGAAGGTTGCGTTACCTACGGATCTAGAGCCGGAGGCACGATTGCCCTCCGCAGGAACGTGGCATATGACTTTTACGTCGTGGGCAATATGTGGTATCTGGACGGTTCCTTGAAGAAAACTGCCGCAGATGCGGGAATCCGGACCGAACTCGGAATCAGGAATCTCCGCTACAGGTTCGGCGGTGTGTCGGTCGGGAACCTGAAGACAGAAGAATTCTCGGACTTTGCCGAATTGGGCATCCCATATGCGGGGTCGGCAATCGGGATGATTTTTACCGAAGACGCGTCGCTGAATATTCCTGCAACATATCTTTTTGCCAAAGTGAATGTCACGGTGGACCATGGTGGGCTGGTAAACGGGGACGTGGCCGACGACGTCTTTACCAACAGCAGCCTGTACGTGCGTGGAGCCAACAGTGTGGTGTGCCCTTTCGGAGTCAAAGCAAGGGCTTCTGCTTCCGATGAGCTGCTGCCTGTCAGCGACTACAGCTCGTCGATGGACAACGCGGACAGGATGACATTTACATATTATGTCCCCGAAAACGCTCAGGGGACAGATACATCCGTGACAGATGCGTCCCTGAAGACGACAGAGAAGAAGCCTTTTGCTACATATGTGGAGTTTGCCACAGTGGTGGACGGTGGAGCGGTCACCGCGGGAGGGTATGGAGGCAAGATTACCTATCAGTTCTGTCTGGGAGCCAACGCCACCACGGATTTCAACGTTCTGAGAAACACCGTCTATGACGTTTCTCTGTCATTCAAGGCAGGCTCTCTCTTCTCTCCCTGTTGGAAATTGGGATTGGACGACAGCTGGAATGATACCCGGATGATACGGTTCAGTGCGGACGAAACCGGAACATCGGACAAACTTCTGCCGGAAGGGGGAACCCTGATTCTGGCAGTGCGCAAGAACCGTCCTGCTGTCTGCTATGTATATTTCAACCGCAAAGGGGTGTCGGGAGTCAACGAAAGGTCCGAATACCTGGATTATCTTGCAAGTGGTGGGGAAGGATACAATCCCTCCAATGTCAGCCGTTCCGGTTACAGTCTGGAATATGACGGAACTATGCTCTCACGGTATGGACTGTCACTTGCCTATGACAGTTCGTCAGGCAGGATATGCGTCGGATACAATCCCGAGTCGGAGGGAGCGGACGGCTTCTACAATGTCCCGGAGTCCGGCATTCCTGTTGCCATAAGGCTTCATCCGGGAGGGAAGGAGGTCACGGCCCTTGTGAAGACATATGATAATCTCGGTATCGGTATAACACCGGGGGACAGGTATGTCGGAATGAAGACAACCGTTACCGCGAACGGATTTGCAGGAAACAGCGTAAAGCTCAGATCGGATGCGGACGGAGTATTCCGGGTCACAAATTCGGCAGCTCCTGACGGTTCGGAGGGAACCGACAACTATCTGGACGGACGCCCCGTACCGTGTCCTTCATCGGGACTTGACCTGTGGGCATACCGGGATGCTTCATCCGTTCGGCTAAGCTGTACTTCCGATGACCCGTTCAATGACGGCACAGTAACGCAATCCCTGACCGTGTATAAGCCCACCCTGTCGATGGACAGGAGTTCCTGCCTGATTCCGGTGGACGGGACGGAGGTTGACATATCGTACGGTTACCGCAATAGGAACGGAGAGAAGATGGATGAGACGGTATTTGACAGCGCAGTGTATTCTCAGTTGATGTCACCGGAAATATCCCTCTCCGACGGTGCTCTCGCGAAGGCGACCCGGTATTGCATAGCGGTGCTGGAGAGCGGCGCTGCACAGTCCGTGGTGAGGATATACGCCGCCGATTTGCCGAAGACTACATTCGGCGGCCGGCCCACTGCCAACACAGAGTTCGGCTTCGTGAAGGTGACCGGCAGGAACTCTGCGCTTTTCCCATCCGCCAGCTCCGAGCTCCTTTTCCGCTATCCTTCCCTCTTGCAGGGGTTCAACAGCGTAAAGAGCAATCTGTTCAATGAGGATAGGGCTCCAGCCCTTGAATCGACCGCCCGTATCGATGCCGCGGGATGTTGCACCAATCCTTTCGGGGACGGGACAGGAGGGGCTGTAGGGTACCGGATAGTTACGGGAGATGACTATGGAATAATACGCCCCTGCGATGCGGGAGAAGTGATGGCCCCCTGCATCTGGCTTGAACCCGCCGATGCGGACGGGAACCGGACAATCAAATGGGTCTGGCATCCTGGGACGGATATCGGACAATACAAGGATGGCATATTGGCACCCTGGGGAGAGAGAAGTGTAAGCGTCACATACACCAACAAACATAGCAATGCGGCCTATACCCTCGTCCCCGCGACTTTTGATATTAAGTACCAAAGCGTCGACCTTGTGCGGTATTGCCTTTATCCCGTCGGCGACAGAGACGGTACGGTATGGATATGCAGCAGGTTGGGAGCCTATCTGTCGTCCTTGTGGAACAAAGGCCGCAGTCACGAATCGGCAAGAATTGCCCCGCCCCTCTTCTGCAATCTGGTATTTGCCATATACGGAAGGATGAAGACGATGCGGGACTATCGTACGGGTGAGCTCGACAATTTCAAGAATACCGGAGAATTAAGTGCCCGATACGCATTCTGGGCCCTTGACACAAATGAAGATTATATTAACTCATCACCTGACGAACCTCAGTATGACGACATTGTCTGGGACGATGGACTGATATATGACCAGACGCACGGCTCATGCTACGGTCTTCCCACGGCCCTTCATTTCGGCGTCGATACTCCTTTGAGTACCACCATGCCCCAGGGGCAATATCCGGGCACGGACCGCACTGAACGTCAAAGAATGCAGGAGCATATTCCCGTCAGCTGTTTCAGTGCGGGTCTGTATGTAGTCAAGTATTAGTGGACTATGGCCGGTAAAAATCGTTTTGAACAATTCCCCACCAGAATCTCTCCCGCCCGTCAGGAGCTGCCGAATATCTGAAATGGTAATTCTGGAAGAATACATAGTCTGACGATCCCCGTATGAGGTAATTGAACGTTTTTGCCCGGAGGTAGCGTATGTCGGCAGGGAAATACTGATGGGCGCTGCCTCCATAGTCGATATAGTAGTGAGATTGGTAGGAGTCAGATTCGGATTCCCTCATATATGGAATCCATCGGAAGCCGTCCTTGTGCCTTTCGTTCCACGAATAGGGATTCTCGTAGTCGCTGATGATGTTGGCGCACTTGGTGCTAAGGGCGTCGAGATACACCCTGATCCTGTTGTCGGGAGTGGCATTGCGGGGTATGGTGCCGATAAATTCTATCGTGGAGAATTTGTCACAAGGGTAGATTTCTTCAGTATCGTAGTCATATTTGTGCCATTGATACCATTCGTCATCAGGCCTGGCAATGCAGGGAAGATGGCACAGGTATGCGTCGGCCGGAAGGTACCGCGCCTTCACCCCGGGTTCTGTTTCCACAAGGGCATATCTCTTGCCGTCAAGGGCAAATTCGAATCCTTCGACGGGAATATGGTTTGCGGCTCTCATACGTATGGTGATGCTGTGGCCCGATTCCGGAGTCCCGTTCCAGAAGCGTATGTCTGACCATCCTTCTTCGATGGCCCGGACGATGCCGGTCTTACGGTCTTCCTGTACATCGTCGAACGTTTTGATTTCGCGCGGGTTCCGCACGTCTACCGATGATTTGAGGACATAGTGCTGCAGGTCACCTTCATTTGCGATATCTGCCACGGCAGTGCTTGAGCTTGCGTTGACGTCTTCGCTCACTTCAAAACGGATTCCGTTCCAGGGCGTGAGCACAAGTTCGACCACGTCCCTGTCTATGGTCCAGGTGCGTCCTTTGACTGCGGAACCTCCCTGACCGCGGACGCCGGTGACTGATGTGAAGGCTACCTTTCCGTCGCAGTCCGCGTTCACAAGACCTTCATAGATATATGAGGAGTCTGATTCAATGCCGGGCTCTTCGACGAATACCCTGACATTGAACGGTTTGTCAGGCAGGACCTGCTCCGGGGGATTGTTGCGGTTGGGCGCCGGCAAGGTATCCTTGCCGCAGCTTACGGAGACGGATGCCACCGCGAAGACACCGATTCCGACAAATGCAATATGATTCCTGACTTTCATGGCAGATGCAAGATACGCATTTGCCCCAGTTCCTGAAGCGGCCGGTCCGGAGGAGCATCAGGATTTTTATGAAATTGAAGCAGGTTTATCTGTTTCTTAACTTATTGCGTCCTTTTTGCCGAAGAACTTCTCTATGACGAGCGCTATGGCCCCGTCTCCTGTGACATTGCAGGCAGGTCCGTAACCGTCAAGCGCCAGATACAGCGTCATTACGAGCGCTGTCTGCTCGGGCCCGAATCCGAGTATGGATTCGAGCAGCCCCACTGAAGCCATAAGAACTCCGCCCATTACTCCGGGGGCTGCAACGGCGGCTATGCCCTGCATCATCACGAAGCTGGCGTACATTCCGAATGTGATGTCGGTTCCGCTGAGGTATGCCACTGCGATGGCGCTTGCCGCAAGCTTGATGGTGGAGCCGCACATATGCACCGTGGAGCAAAGGGGGATGGTGAAGTTGACGATATCTTCGCTGACCCCGTTCCTGCGGGTGCATTCCGACGTGACCGGGATGACTGCTGAACTGGAGCACACTGAGAATGCGGTGAGGTAGGCTGTCATCATATTCCATAGGCACTTGAATGGGTTCTTGCCCGCAATCGCGCCCGCTAAGCAATACTGTATTACCAGATATATGACAGAGAGCACTATGCCTGTGAGGATAATCTTGAATCCGGCGCTAAGAATCACGGATATGACACCCTTTGCCGACATCTCGCATATCATCGAGAATATGTACCAGGGCAGCAGGGGGATTATCACCTTCTCGATGGTCAGCTTGACAATCCTGCCGAATTCGTCGAATCCCTTCTTGAGGGCGGATGAACCGGTGAATATGATGCCCACTCCTATCATGAACGACAGTACCAGGGCAGTGAGTATGTCACATACGGGAGGTATCTTGATGTCGAAATAGGGGGCGAATTCCCTGGCGCTCACGGTCTCTCCCGAGAGCTCTCCGGGTGTCAGGTAATGCGGGAACAGGCCGGTCACCGAGACGTGCGTGAAGAATCCCGCGCAGATTGTCGACACATATGCGATAGCCAGTACGGCAAGCAGCATCCTGCCGGCATCACGCCCCACATTGGCAATGGCCGGAGTCACGAGGCCGAGCACCATCAGGGGCACAATGAACTTGAGAAGCTGGGAGAACAGCACGTTGAATGTCTTGACTATGCGTACTGTCCAGTCAGGTGCAATCAGTCCCAGGAGAGCACCGCACACAATGGCTATTATGACCCTTACGAAGAGTCCTCCCTTGAATTTCGCCATATTATTTGAAATCTTTGATTATCACTGTGTCCACACCGAGGGCTTGAAGCCTGGCGGCATTGCGCCTTTTGCCGGCGGCCACGCAGTGGAGCCCGGCATCGTGGGCGGCGGCTGTCAGAGCGGCATCGGGGTCATCCAGGTACAACATTGAGCAACCCGCTTCGGCAGCCTCTTCCGCATCACCGTCCAGACATAGGGGAATGCGGGGAGCCGCGACCTTGATGAGGGAGAGCACGTCCTTGTCGGAGGAGATGAAATAGATGTGGTCCTTGACATCGAAAACGCTTACAAGATGCAGCAGACGGTCTATCGAATCCTCATCCCATCCTTCTCCGACAAGCCTGGCAGCCATTATGGTATGGCAGGAGAACTTGCGCAGCACTTTCTCGAAACTGCAATCACGATATGTGATTGTGCCGTCCGGAGCGATGCGGAGTTCGAGTCCTATTTCGTCTGCGTCGAGAGCTACGGCGGCACCTATCGCCGCCAGGGGATTGCGCCCGCGAAGGCTACGCAGTCCGCCGTCGGCGCATATCCGTTTGGTGGGAGCCTCAGCTACCGGGAGCACAATGGCGCTTCCTCCGGGCCTGTAGAGCCAGGGTCTGCGGCCTATTTCCATATAGGAAGGGTGGGTGGCGGGAGGATTGCCGAAACCGGCGGGCTTGAGGTATTTGACCGTAGGATCTATGGTTACATCGAGAGATCCCACCCGACTCTTCATATTGCCGAGAATTATGCCGGTAGGCGCCACAACCATAGATGAACCTCCTACGGTGGCATCCTTGCCCATGCTTACGGATGCACGTACCAGATAGGCTCCGGTGTTGTAGGCGCAGAACTGGTTGATGAATTCGAGGGCGTGGTGCTTGTCGCTGCGCTGCAGCGAGCATCCTATCACGATATCGGGCTGCTGCAGTGCGATGGGACCTATCATCTCGTAGAAATAGAAGTCATAGCAGGTCTCGAAAGCGTATTTGATGCCGTCAATGACTATGGTGTAGGGTTCAGACCATTCCCTCGCATAGGATACGTCGAATCCCAGATCATCCCTTTCTCCGGCCGTGACGTGCCTCTTGTAATATTTGCCTACACACTTGCCGCTCCGGTCGAATGCGAAGGTGGTGTTGCGTATCAGACCTCCTTCCACGTGGTCTATTGCGTTGACGAACAGTACAGCGTCACATCTTGCCGCAGTGGCCGCGCAGGCTGCAAGAAGTCTGGAATTGTCGGCCTCCACGGCATCCAGGTATTCCTTCCGTGTCCAGGTCCGTCCGGGTACATCACTGAACTCGGGCAGCACTATGAGGTCAAGACTGGCGTCGCACCTGTCCAACTGGTCCAGCATCCAGTCGAAACTCGAGGGAATGCCGGAGACCTCGGGCGCATACGGGGGCTGGATGACCCTGACGCGCATATCATTTGCATAGGATATGGCCGCAGTCATAAGTCCCGACAACACACATACAAGTAGGAACCTTTTCATATCTGAAGTCGTTTTATCTGTCGCAGGAGTATCTGGATGACAGTATCTTCACCATTTCAGCCTTGCGCTCCCGGAGGAATTCGTCCACCTGGGCTTCATCCCTGCCGGCCACGTTCTCAAGCAGGGGAAGGGTGAGAAAGGGGGTGACTGCAAGTGACAGTACGGAATTGTAGATGTCATTCATCGTGCATTCCGCCACCCTGCCTTCGTCAATGCACTTCCTGAGTCTGTCTCTGTGCATTGACAGACTGTCCCGGCATATCGAATCCAGCGCTTCCCTGTATTTGAGCAGGAAATCGGGATGTGTCCTGGATATGTCGCTCAGGATGAATGGGAACCGTCTGTCCCCGTTCATCCTGTCGAATATCACGCAGGCAGCGTCGATGGAGACCTTGACCATATCTCCGTCCGCCTGCATAAGAGGCTTCAGGCTGCGGAGCAGTTCGGTGACGTGGTTGTCCAGAATCTGAAGGAAAAGGCGCTCTTTGGACCTGAAGTAGTAATTCACCATCGCGTGGGTGACACCCGCACGTTTGGCTATTATGGCTGTAGAACTTGCGTCATAACCGTTTCTGAAGAATTCCTCTTCCGCTGCGGCAAGTATTTCCTCCTCCTTGGTCATAGACGCAAAGTTAACATTATTCCTGCGAAGAACAAGATTTCCCTCCTCTGTGGAAAATCTTGAACACTACCGGTACCACGATGAGCGTCAGCAGTGTCGACAGTGTCATTCCGCCTATGATCACCCATCCCATACCGTTGCGTAGTTCGGCACTCGAACCTGAAGCCAGGGCCACGGGAATCATACCGATGATGGTGGACAGGGCGGTCATCAGGATAGGTCTGGTACGAAGCCTGACCGCCTCCACCAGAGCGTCATCGATGGCGCTGCCTTCCCTCAGCCTTTCGTTGGCGAAATCCACCAGAAGAATGGCATTCTTGGCCACAAGTCCGATAAGCATTACCAGACCGAGCATCGCATAGATGTTGAGGGTGGTGGCCGACAAGGCAAGTGCAAGGATTGCTCCCAGTATGGAGAACGGAATCGAGAACATTACGACCAGAGGATCCGTCCAGTTGTTGTACAGCAGTACGAGGGCCAGATACATAAGAATGATGGACAGCATCATCGCAATCCCGAACACGCTCATCGAATCCATCATCGACTTCATGTCACCGACAGGCTCGATGGAAACCCCCATCTCCGCGGCCTTTTCGCTGACCTCATCGAGGAAGCGGGAGGATGCCTCACCTGCAGAGATACCAACGACGTTGGCTCCTATGGTTACGGAAGGATTTCTGTTATAGCGCTCCAGACGGTTGGGCCCCGTACCGACACGCACGTCGGCAAATTGGCCCAGGGTGATTCTGCTGCCCTGCTGGTTGACAAAGGTCAGAGCGGATACGTCATCTATGTCATCGCGGTAGAATCTGTCGGCCCTCAGGTTGATGTCGTATTCGAAGTCGTCCCGGACAAACTTCATCGAGGTGTTGCCCTGAAATGCCATTTGCAGGGTGAGCCCCACGTTGTCCAGGCTCAGGCCCAGGGCGGACATCTTCTCCCTGTCCACCACAATCTCTATCTCAGGCCTTCCGTTGCCGGATGACAGCTGCTGCTGTACAGTACCGGGGATGGCCCTGAGCGATGCAAGTGCGTATTCTCCGAAAAGGGCCACGGAATCGGCCTTGCTTCCGGAGAGAACATATTCGACGTCGGCGCTGTTGCCCGATCCGTGAAGAGATGCCGCCATTGTCTGGACCTTGGCATCCACGAGATAGTCAGTAAGTTCTCTGCGGAGTACCGAAATATAATAATGCACAGACATTGCGCGTTCGGAGGGCGGGACCATCTTGCACTTTAGCTCGGCCAGATAGGGGGTTCCCCGGTTGCTCTCGTTGTTGCTGCTGGTGAGTCCCACCATCGACACAACCTCTGTGATTTCGGGTTTGTCAAGCAGCCAGGCTTCAGCCCTGGCGACGTTGGCGGCTGATTCTTCCAGAGAGATGTCCTTGGGCATCTCCAGCATCACCGCAAATTCGCTCTGGTCCACCTTGGGCATGAATTCGAATCCTACGAAGCCGGTCGGAAAGAGAGCGCAGACGGCTGCCGTAAGTCCTATTACCGCGATACCGACCCATCTCTTGTGGCAGAGGGCCGAACGAAGCAGCCGCGCCACCCAATCTCCGAACCTGCCGACAGCGGTCTCGAAACTTCCGAGGACCCGGCCCCAAACAGTGCTGTCGTCAAGCACGTCCATCTTGCCGAATCGTGCGGTCAGAAGCGGTACAAGGGTAAGGGCGGACAGGAGGCTGAACAGGATGGCGAACACAATCACTCCGCAGAACTGTCTCAATATGTCGGACACCAGGCTGTTGGTGAGGGCGATGGGAAGGAACACTATCACCAGCACGACTGTGACGGTGATGACGGTGAAACCTATCTCTTGCATTGCGTCCCTGGTAGCCTGGAGGGACGATTTACCCATCTCCATATGACGGCATACGTTCTCGATGACTACGATGGCGTCATCCACCAGCACTCCGATGACCACCGACAGGCCCAGCAGGGACATTATGTTGATAGTGAAGTCAAACAGTTTCATCCCGATGAAGGTGCCTATTAGTGAGAGGGGCACTACCAACATCACTATCAGGGCATTGCGCCAATTGTGGAGGAATAGCAGGATAACCAGGGTGACAAGCAGAATGGCCAGCAGAAGGTCCTCCAGGACGGAAGATATGGACTCCCTGGTGAAGTCGGAAGTGTCCGATACGGTCTTGATTTCAAGCCCCGTGTCCGCATATCTGGCCTGGAGATTCTTCACTGTCTCCGCCACCGCGTCGCTCAACTCTATGGCGTTGGCATTCTCCTGTTTGAATATGTTGATGAGAATGGCCTCCCTGCCGTTCACCTTGGCGATGGAGTTTACGTCAGCGGCAGTCTCCACCACGTCGGCAATGTCGCTCAGGCGTATCTGTGTGCCGTTCGGAAGAGTCATAAGCACCAGATTCCTCATCTCTTCCACGCTTTTCAGCTTACCCGAAAGACGTATGGACGTATTGCTGCTCTCATCCCTGATACTTCCGGTAGGGAAGTCGAGATTGGCGCCCTTGAGCGCTCCCATTACCTGAACGGGGGTGATGCCGAGTTCGCGCATCACGTCCATATCCATATTGACCTGAATCTCCCTTGGGTGCCTTCCCACGGATTCCACCCTTGCCATACCGGGGATTCTCTGCAGTTCGGGCACAAGGCTCCTGGTCACCAGGTCACTGAAATCTACTGCGTCAAGATCGGCGCTCAGAGCCAGAGTTATGATAGACTTGGCATCGACGCTTATTTCGTTGACAATGGGTGCCAGGATGCCGGAAGGCAGTTCGGCCTTCTTGGAATCAATCTTGTTCTGGGCGTCGGACACGGCCTTGGCGATATCGGTGCCATAGGTGTACGAGACGAACACCATAGACATTCCTTCGAATGAATACGAGCGCATTGATTCCACACCCGCCATCGAAGAGAGTGCGTCTTCGAGCTTGACGGTAAGTGAGTTCTCCACTTCGGTGGGGGATGCGCCGGGGTAGATGACCTGCACGTTGAGCGAGGGGGGAGTGAATTTGGGCATAAGTTCGGCCTTCATCGACGAATATCCGAGAAGCCCCAGGATTCCTATGGTCAGGAAGAGGACGATGACATAGACCGGCCTCCTGATTGCCAGATCCGAAATTTTCATAGCGATGGCGTTTTTACTGTTTGTCGGCTATTCTGACGGCACATCCGTCCGATACGTTCATAAGGCCCGCCACGACAACTTCCTCCCCTTCCGAGAGTCCTGCCACTATTTCGATGCGGTCACCGAACATTTCGCCCAGAGTAACAGGACGTCTCTGGGCCCTTCCGTTCTCTATCACATACACGTCAGCGGACAGTACGCTTCCGACCACTGCCCTGCGGGGTATCAGTATGGCCTCCTCGTTCTCTTCGGGACGGAAACATACCTTCAGGAACATACCGGCTTTCAGGCCTGAATCCCTGGTAAGGCTGACCTCTACCGGGTAATTGAGCCCCCTGTCTGTCTTGACTCCTACGTTCTTTACCATTCCTGTCCAGCTGCCCGAACCGTTGCTGCAACTGACATCTACTCTGCTTCCGGTGCGGACCATGCGCAGAGCGGACTCGGGGACATTGCATACCACCTTCAGGCGGCTGTCATCCACTATCTCGAACAGCGGTACGTTGGGCGCAATGAGCGACCCGGTCTCCACGAACCTGTTGTTGACAGTCCCGGACATCGGAGCCTTGACCACGGCGTTGTCGAGCTTCCATTTGCTCACGGCCAGCCTGCTCTCCGACGCTATGAGCTGGGTGCGGATGTTGTCCAGTTGCTGGCTTGTCACGCCTCCGGCATTGAATGATCGCGAGAATCTCTCTTCATCCTTCTTCAGAGCCTCATAAGAGGCCAGCGTAGCCTTATAATCCGCTTCGAGAAGCTCGGAGTCAATCTTGAGAAGGGGAGTGCCTTTGGAGACGCGGCTTCCCTTGTCAACGTATATCTCCACCACGCGGCCGCTTATCTCTGACACAAAATTGAGTTCGCTGCACGCCTGGGCAACTCCTGTCGAATAGAATGCCCTGTCTGGACGTTCGGCCTTTACCTTGAATGTGGTTACGATTTCGCTGCTGTCAGCAGATGTTGAAGAAGTCTGCTCTTGCATTTTCTTCCTGTTGCCCATAAGTATGAGCACTGATCCGGCCACCAGGACAGCGGCCACTGTTATTGCAATTGTCTTTTTCATAATTCCTTCCCGTTGTAAAATATTTCCTTGACAGTTCCGTTGGCCTTCATAAGGTCGATATATGCCTTGATGCAGTTGTTAAGGGCATTGACATAATTCATCTGAGCCTGGATGTTGGATGAACTTGCGTTGAGCAGGTCCGTCATACTTGCCAAACCTTCCGAATAGTTGCTCTCGGTAACGCCGAGAACATCCTGGGCCAGATCCTTGTTGCGCTTCTGCGACTGGATTGTCTTGCGGTTCTGGTCCATCTGCATACGGGCATTGTTATAGCCCATCGTCAGACTCTGCACCAGCATTTCCTCATCCCTTTCGGACTTCATCAGCTCCAGCTCCGCCTTCCTTATTTTTGCGTTCTTGGACATTCCGTTGAAGATGGGAAACCTCAGGTTGAGGGACACCATCGATACCGGGAAATGGTGGAAGGTCTCTCCGTAAAAGTGGTCGCCCATATAGTTCTGAGAATAGTTTGCGCTCAGTGACAGCATTGGCAATGTCTCCGAAATCGCCGATTTGCGCTGCAGTTCGAGTATGCTCTGCTGCTTCTTGAGAATCTTGAAGGGGACTAGCTCCTCGATGACATACTGATGTATGGATTCACGGTATATAAGGGTTTCGAGCATATCGAGGTCTGCGGATACTATTTCGATATTCTCAGTCATCGGAAATCCCATTTCGAGTTTGAGAAGATTCTTCTGAACCTCAAGAGCCTGCAACAGGGCGGTTCTCTCTGTCTCCAGATTCATCCGCGTTACAGATATCCTGTCGGCATCCACGCTTCTCATCAGGCCTGTCACCCTGTTCGCTTCCGTCACGGCGGCCATCCTGTCCATCACGGCTATGCTCTCGTCGAACAGCCCTATGGAATATTCGAGAATCTGGGAGTTGAAGAACAGGGTGGTGGTCTTCACAATCACATCGTCCTCGTCCGCATCTATGCCAAGGGTGGAAATGTCGCGTGCCTCGTCTGCAATGCGGATTGCATTGAAGAGGGAGAAATTAAGCAGCTGCTGTGTCAGTGACACACCCCAGTTGGCTGCCAGATCCATTCCCATCGTCACCGTCATATACTTGGGAGCGTTCGGGTCCCGCATTGACTCGGGCATCATCGAGTTGACGAAGTTGGGCATGGCGATGGTGGTCTTCTGAATGTTGTAGGTCATACCGCCCTGGGCGTTGATCTGGGGAAGCATCGATCCGACAACTTCCCGCTTTGACTGGGCTGCCGATTCTATGGCAAGCCTGTCTTTCTGCAGAGCCGCATTGTGCTCGATGGAGAAGTCCAGACACTCTCTGAGCGTCATCGGACTTCCTGTACCTGCTGCTGCCATTTGCGGAACAAGGCACAGCAGAAGTGCTGAAATAGGAATTTTCATTATATTAACCATATTGTTTAACGACTATGTTAATGCAAAGATATGAATTTTTCCAAAATTTGTCTTAATTTTGTTTTCATGAAAAAATCAGTCCTAATTACACTGGCTGCGTTGACAATTTCCGCAGCATCCTATTCCTCAGATTATGTTGTACCCGAAGATGCGGATGTCCGTGCCAACATCGAGACACTTCAGGACATGAAGTTCGGTATGTTCATCCACTGGGGCGCATACAGCCAGATCGGCGTGGTCGAATCCTGGTCTCTTGTCCCCGATGACATTGACTGGATGATGAGAGGGCGTATGGAGCGTAATATGACCTACGCGCAGTATGTCAAGATGTACGAAGGCCTCAAGAATTCCTTCAACCCCGTGCACTTCAACCCTTCGGAATGGGCTGCTGCTGCCAAGTATGCAGGTATGAAGTATGTAGTCTTCACCACAAAGCATCACGACGGCTTCTGTATGTTCGACACGGCCCAGACAGATTACAGGATTACGTCGACCGAATGCCCGTTCCACAAGAATCCCAAGGCCAACGTGGCCAAGGCCGTATTCGAGGCTTTCAGGGCTGAGGGGATTCAGACCGGAGCCTATTTCTCGATTGCCGACTGGCACAATGACGACTATTGGTGGAGGATGCTTCCTCCCAAGAGCCGCTATATCAATTACGACGTGAAGCGGCATCCGGAGAAATGGGCCGCATACCAGGATTTCGTGGCGGCACAGCTGGATGAGTTGACCTCCGGTGAATACGGCACCCTCTCGCCTATGTGGTTTGACCTCTGCAAGTCCTCTCCAGACAGCACCGCACTAATGGACTGGGACAGGATGGGCAAGGTCATAAGAAGCAACCAGCCAGGCACCATTATGGTAGCCCGCGGCGAGCGCAACGAGTATGAGAATTACCTTACCCCCGAGCAGCTCGTCCCTGACGAGCCTCTCGGCTATCCCTGGGAGTCCTGCATAACGATGACTTATTCCTGGTCCTGGAGGCCCGGGTTAAAATACAAATCCACGGCCGAGATACTCGGCATCCTCGTGCGGGTAGTGTCCCGTGGCGGCAATCTGCTGCTCAATGTGGGTCCAAGGCCCGACGGCACACTTGAGGATGAAGCTTATGACAGGCTTCGCGGTATCGGCGACTGGATGAAGGTCAATTCGGAAGCCATCTACTCCAGC
The DNA here is from genome assembly GCA_024401865.1 of Bacteroidales bacterium. Taxonomy (GTDB): domain Bacteria; phylum Bacteroidota; class Bacteroidia; order Bacteroidales; family UBA932; genus Cryptobacteroides. The sequence continues at coordinate 2,202 of JAKSKI010000017.1, read as the reverse complement.
AAGCCGGTCGCCCCGTATCAGGACGGCAAGGTTTTCTTCACCCGGAAGGACGGTGCCGTGTATGCATTTTATATCGCGGATGAAGGTGAATCCATGCCTTCTGCCATCAGCATCAAGGGATTGCCCGTACGCAAGGGTATGAAACTGCGAATGTTGGGCACCAATCGCAACCTCAGATGGACAGGCACGCCCGAGGGCTTCACGGTTTCGATTCCCGAATCCATACGTCAGACTCCTCCCTGCGGGCATATATGGTGTCTGCGTATAGACTAAGAACCTGTTTTGAAAATGAAAAGGCCGGCTCATCATCAATGAAGCCGGCCTTGAATTATATCCAAAGGGATTACTGCTCGTCCTGAAGACGAAGATGCTGCACGTAGATAGCCTTCTGCATAGCCTTGCGCTTGATCTCTGAAGGCTTCTCGAAGGTCTTGCGGGCGCGCATCTCGCGGACAGCGCCAGTCTTTTCGAACTTCCTCTTGAACTTCTTGAGAGCTCTTTCGATGTTCTCACCTTCCTTTACCGGTACGATAATCATTCTTGTATCACCCCCTTTTTCTCTGAAAATGGACTGCAAAGGTAGCAAATTATTTGATTATACCAACAAATTCTTTCATACCTTCCGTAGCCACCTTGCGAATATGCCTGACCCGCGGGTCATACAGGGGGACGTCGGAGGGATCTATGATGTATATGGGAGTCCCGGCAGATGCGTACCTGTACAGTCCGGCGGCGGGGTAAACCTGAAGTGATGTACCCACTATCAGTACAATGTCAGCACGGGACACTATGTCTATGGCCCTTTCCATTTTGGGCACCGCTTCGCCGAAAAACACTATGTGAGGCCTGAGTTGGGCTCCGTTGGCTCCCTTGTCGCCCAGACAGACCTTGTCATAACCTATGTCAAAGACATATTTTTCGCTGAATCCGTCTTCATCGTTGCAGCAGTTCTCGGGCCGGACCTTGGTAACCTCGCCGTGAAGATGCACCACGTGGGTAGAGCCTGCCTTCTCGTGCAGATTGTCCACGTTCTGGGTGATGACGTCCACTATGAAATCCTCCTCGAGCGATGCTATCAGACGGTGGGCTTCATTGGGAGAAACGGTGCGCAGTTTGTCCCTCTGCATATTGTAGAAATCCAATACGAGACCAGGATTGCGCATCCAGCCTTCGACCGAAGCCACTTCCATAGGATCGTAACTGTCCCAGAGGCCGCCGTTGTCCCGGTATGTGCCAAGCCCGCTTTCAGCGCTCACTCCGGCACCTGTCAGCACTGCGATTCTTCTCTTTGTCATATCTTGAAATATGATTTTGTCACCCAGTATTCGAACAGGGGATCCAGGATGACGGGATTATCCTTATCGTCGAAGGTGATGATCTCCTTCCGGCACAGCGCATCTTTGAGCCGACGTACGTTGGCCGAAGAATTGAGATTGTATCTTTGTATGACCTCGGCGCTGCTGAACCTCGTGTGACCGTCTATGATGGCGCGCAGCATACATATCTGGAAGGTGGTGAGGTCATTCATGATTGCCTTGAACCTCGGTTCGTGGATTGCCACCAGAATGCCGAGGGCCTCATCAAGCACGGGCTCCATTATGTATCCCCTTGACAGCGAATCGCTGATGGCGCAGAAATGGTTGATATACCACAGGTTGCTCTTGAACAGTTTGCACGCTCCCAGCATCAGGTCGCGGTCCACCACCTTGCCGCTTGTGAGGAATCCCCTTACGGTGAAGTCTATGGCCTCTTTGGCATCGATCTCCTCCAGGGCAATGCGGTTGACCATCCTGCGGAAATAGCCGCGTTGCTCGAAGATGTACTTCATTGCGTTGACTTCCGAGCCTATCAGCACAAACGCACAGCGTCCCTTCGGGGCAAGTTTGACAACCTCCTCGAACAAGCGGCACAGGCTGTCTCCGTCTTCGGTCTTGAGGATGTTCTGGAATTCATCAATGACAATATACAACTTGACATCGCGCCCGGCAGTAATGGCATAGGGGAGATTGAGTACGGCCCTGACGTCTTCCATATCTATGTCCCAGTTGAGGGACAGGATGGAGCCGCAGGAAGAGTACGCCTCCGGATCGAACACCAGGTGTGTTCCCGACAGACAGTTCTCCACGGCTGAGGCATATTCTCCGGGGGTGCTGAAGACACTGCGTATGATCTGTCCGCCGAGTCCCGTGACGAAATCCGCCG
>JAKSKI010000016.1 GCA_024401865.1 Bacteroidales bacterium | reverse complement strand
CGGAACTTTCTGACGCTCTTGAGTTCATCCTCGGAATGAAGGTGGACATCGTTTCTGCGAGCGCAAGGAAAAGGCCGGTCTTCTTTTCTGCCCTCTCAGATGCCCTCTCGGGGCGCGGCTCCAAAGGTGTGAGCACAAAGTATGTGCACGACTGTGTCATCAGAGATTAACTCAGAAAACAGAATCTTGTGAATATTCTTCCATATTTGAGACGGCTCTTTGATTAAACATAAATTCCAAAATGTCCGTCAGCAACTCTTTGCAAAGTGCATCAAATTGATTTTTCTGCTCAGTGTCAAGCCAAGGACTCTGGTCGACCGTTATTCTGGCGTTGATGATGAAAGCTACGAGTTGCGATAAACTAAGATTCGGAGATCCATAATAGTCTAATATACAATCGTATAATACCTGATGAATCAAAAGAGAAACATCATACGGATGATCCGGATCAGGATCCCACAATATTCTACGAACCTTTTTTTCCAACTCATCCATAAAATAAAGCAGGAAATCGCTTTTTGTAACGGAATTTCCGCTTTTTGTCTGTGAGTCCGCATTCCACGTCGGCGAATAAGACCGATAGTCCATCGTCCCGAACCTCGACAGCCATTCATTGCATTCCACAACGGACTGTTTCATCAACTCATCATAGTTTCTCGCTGCTTCAGCACCCTTTACCCATATCAGGCCGTTTTCCCAATAAACGTTTTCGCTGATGTCTATGCGCCGCATTCCGCCGTATACATCCGAGGAGCGGGAAACGGCACCGTCAGAATCATTGGTGAAAACATATTCAAATACGGAAACTTCAGGCGCGGGGAATTCATTTTTGCTGCACGTGCAAAGCAGGACTGTTGCGAGTATCAGGATACTCCTTGAAAGTGTTTTCATAGGCATAAAAGTAATGCTTTTCCCAATGATTTCAAAACAAAACAGCGACCTGCCGAATTTACGAAAAACAACTTGCCGTCAATCATAAACTTCTCCATTCGGGCCAAATGGATTATATTTGCCGACAGATTACGCTATATGTCAAACTTCACGATACGTCCCGCTTCGATTGAAGACATCCCCATTATCCGAGGGATGGCAGAAGTCGTTTTCCGGGAGACATACGCAGAGATCCTTTCTCCCGCGCAGATGGAATATATGATGGACTGGATGTACTCGGAGGATAGTCTGAGGAGGCAGATTGCGACACCGGGCAAGGCCTTCCATATCGCATACTGCGGAAACATCCCTGTGGGCTATGTATCCTTCGAAGCAGACGGGAAGACAGAAGACGGGCGCAAAAGATTTCATCTTCAGAAATTGTACGTGCTGCCCGAATACCAGCGTTCCGGACTCGGCCGGCAGATGTTCGAATACGTCAAGGCTCTCCTGCACGGAATGAATCCTGACGGTTGCCGGATAGAGCTCAACGTCAACAGGGATAACCGGGCGGTTGGCTTCTACGAACATATAGGCTTGACCCGAGACCGGCAGGGCGATTTCCCCATCGGGAATGGATTCTATATGAACGATTACATATACGTTCTGGATCTCTCCTGATTTGACCGGATTTCCTTTAATACGGGATTATTGCTATCTTTGGTCTGTTTATAAACAAATTCAAATACAATGTCAACCAAAACCATCCTTGCTACAATGGCAGCACTCGCACTGATATCCTGCAACTCCAAAGAGGCATCAAAATATGCGCAGGACACTTTCAAGGCCGATGACGGCACCGAAATCACCTTCACATACTACGGTCACGCATCGATTGGAATGGAAACTATGGGGAAGCATATCTATGTGGATCCTGTCGGAGAGAATATAGACTGGGAAGGCGAACCCAAAGCCGACCTGATACTGATCACCCACGACCATTATGACCATCTTGACACCAATGCCGTTAAAATCCTTGCAGGAAAGGCTGACGGATACACTCAGATGACAGTCGGTACGACCATAGAGCCGTTTGAGGGTATGACGGTAGAAGCTGTCCCCGCCTACAACATCAGCCCCGAGCAGCTCGCTTTCCATCCGAAGGAGAGGGGCGACGCCGGGTATATCATCACCGTTGCAGGCAAGCGCATCTATATTTCCGGTGACACGGAAGACAATGAGGACGTACTTGCCATAAAGGACATTGATATCGCCTTTATCTGCTGCAACAAGCCCTATACTATGACCGTGGAGCAGTGCGCGAATGTGGTGAAGACCATCCGTCCGGAAGTGTTCATCCCTTACCACTACGGAGGAACCGATATCCCCACCGACATTGACGCGCTCCAGGAATCCCTCAAGGACGTGACAAAAGTTCTCGTCCGCCCGCTTGAATAGCCGGATATGCCGTAATAATGCAGAGAACTCTCGCTTTCATACTGTCCCTTCTTGTGGCGGTCAGCGCCTTGGCATCTCCCAAGCGTGACTGGACGGTATATCTTGTGCAGCATACGCATACAGACATCGGTTTTACCAAACCTCAGACCGAGATTCTTGCGGAACACCTGCGCTACATCGATTATGCCATCGAATACTGCGACATCACCAAGGATTATCCCGATGATGCGAAGTTCCGCTGGACCTGCGAGTCCTCCTGGGCTGTGACCGAGTACGTCAAAGTCCGCCCGGCAGCACAGGTGAAGCGTCTGAAGGACTGTATCGCTCGCGGCCAGATTGAGGTAACGGCAATGTATTTCAATATGTCGGAGGTTGCGGATGAGAACTCGATGAGGTATTTCCTCCTGCCACTGAGAGAACTCGAAGCACGGGGCATTCCATTCTCAGGAGCAATGCAGAATGACGTGAACGGCATTTCGTGGTGCCTTGCCGACTATTTGCCCGAAATCGGAGTGAATTATCTCTGGATGGGCGAAAACACCGAGCGCGCCCTTGAGCCGTTCAGCATTCCGACCGTGTTCAGATGGGAGTCCCCTTCCGGTCGGAGCCTGGTCGCGTTCCGGTCGGAACATTACCACAAAGGCAACAGACTGGGCATACTGGACGGCATCGAAGTATTTGAGCGGCAGCTGCTCGACTATCTCGAATCCCTCGAAGATGCAGGCTACCCTTTCAGCGAGATAGGATTGCAATATGTCGGCGTCTTCACGGACAACGCTCCCCCATCATACAGGATATGCACTCTCATAAGGGAGTGGAACGAAACTCACGAATGGCCCAAACTCCGCTCGGCTACGGCGCACGAGTTCGTGGACCGCATAGTCCTGGAACATTCGGACGAATTGCCCGTCTACAGGGCCGCATATCCCGACTGGTGGACCGATGGTTTCGGTTCGGCGATGCGGGAGACCGGCGAAGCCCGCAGGACCCAGGCTGATATGCTCTCCAATCAGGCCCTGCTCTCTATGGCAGAGATGCTCGGTTCCAGGCTTCCGAAAGGCGTAACAGCCCAAATCGAAGAGGTCCACAACAATCTGCTCTTCTACGACGAGCACACCTTCGGGTACCGCAAGGCAATCAGCGACCCCAGTTGTTACCAGACGGAACTGCAGTGGGCTTGCAAGGGTTCATATGCCTGGACAGCCCAGAAGCGTGCAAAGATGCTTTATGAGACGGCCGGCGGCCTGCTTCAGACCCATATCCACCGCTGTGCCGAGCCGACCATCACCTTCTTCAATCCGCTCGCCTGGCAAAGGGATGCCTACTGCGACGTTTATGCGGACTACGAACTTCTCCCCAAGGATTCCTGCTGCCGTATTGTCGATGATAAAGGGAACGAGGCAAGCTTCCAGGTCCTCTCCTCCCTGCGGGAAGGCGCATATTACAGGATGTATGTGAAGAACCTGCCTTCGCTCGGCTACCGCACCTACCGCATCATTCCTGGCGGTGAGAAGAATGATATCCCCCAGGCCACGGAGACTGCGTCTCTCGAAAATGATTTCTACCGCATCGAAATCGATCCTGCAAGAGGAGGAATCGGCAGCATCTATGACAAGACAGCCGGGCGCGAAATGCTTGACCCGAGTTCCGAATGGGCGGCAGGCCAGCTTATCTACGAAACCCTCTCAGACAGGCGGAACATATCCCATCACACATACCACGGACTCTCACGCACCAGCGTCAGGGACGTTGTCGTCAAGCCCGGTGCGAATGGAGCTCTCTACAGGAGCATCTGCCTGAGCGGCAATGCAGACGGTCTGTCCGAACACGGTTTCAGCTGTGAGATCAGACTATACAATGACGAGCCGCGCATCGAACTCTGTTATGCAATGCGGCCTGTCCCCGATCCCCGGCCCGCATCCTACTATGTGGCTTTCCCTTTCGCCGGTGACCGCCTCACTTTTGATGTTCAGGGAGGCTTCGTCCGCCCGGGCGAAAATCAGCTTGAAGGTACGGCCAGCGGATGGAACACCATCCAGAATTTCGCGGCCGCGCGTTCCGACGGATATCAGGCGCTGCTGTCTTCAGAAGAAGTGCCGCTCGTACAGCTCGGGAATCTACTTGAAGGCGAATTCCAATACCAGAAGCAATATACGAAGGCCCACGCCTTCTCTTGGGTGCTGAACAATTACTGGACAACCAACTTCCGTGCTTCACAGGGAGGAGAAATACAGTGGAACTACACCATCAGCTCCAGCCCTGACAACTCCGACACCAAAGCCCTGACCTTCGCACTGGGCGACAGAGTACGGCCGTACGGGCGCGTCCTGCCCCAGGGCAGGTCCGATGACAATCCCAACGAGAAATCCTGTCTTCAGATCCAAGCCGAAGGTGTGATGATAACGTCAATGGCTCCGGCCCGCAAAAAAGGTCACCTGATTCTGCAGATTCGCGAGACCTCGGGGGTCAATGCCACGCTCGAGCTCAAACGGGACGGAAAGACATTGAGGTTCAAAAAGGCTGACGCCCTCGAGAATGCCCGTGGCCGCCGTCTGAAGCGCCTTGCGCTCCGCCCGTACGACAACGTCTTCGTGATTGTGAAAGTGTAAGGGCCTGTTGACCAGTTTCGATATTACGGATGAATCTAATACTCAAAGAAGAACTCGGCGCCGGCGTTCTTCTGCATCATCCTTTCCCAGAGCACGGGTCTCTGATCGGAGGGAGCGGGCTTGGGGAAGTAGAAATCAGACTGGACAAGCCGGGCTACCGCCTCGTGTCTTCCCATTCCCAGCACGACATATCCTATGTCTCCGTAGTGTCCGGTGGACGGCAGACACAATATGGGCATTATCCGTTTGTCTCTCCAATTCATATGGTCCCAATCATTTATCCACTTGTGAAGATGGCCGTACAGATATCCGGCGCAGTTGGGACATTTGACAAGCATATCGCCTATGAGGGTCTCGTCCAGAGGATGATGTGCTGCCACAAAAAACGGCTTTTGGTATGACGCTGTCACAGAGCGGAGCCATTCACGCTGCAGCGGGTCTATGGCTCCCTCGGTAATCCAGGTACTCTTGTCCTCACCCTGCTGAAGGGAGTCGAGCATAATGATGTCGGCATACGGACCTTCTACGATATGCACGAGCCTGTCGGGCACGAGCGAATTGGCAGCATATTCGGGGAAAACACTGGAGAACTCCTCGCGTCTGTCGTGATTGCCCATACCGAAGTTCAGGCTTATGCCTGCGGCGGCAAGAGGATTGAGGATTTCGCGAGCCATCCGGTACTCTTCGACCTTCCCGGAAAGATAGGCGATGTCACCGAAAATGAGGACTGCACGGGGTAGAGGCCTCATCTTGAGTATGTCATCGACGACAAGACGGAGTTTGTCCGCCTGATATCCGGAAGGGTTTGTATGCAGGTCGGAAATCAGGACGACCGTATCCTCATCCTTGAGGCGCTTCGGTGATCCGGGACGTTTTGGCGCGGCATCGGCTATACCGGTACCGCCGGCGATGAGCAGGCCGCCGGCAGCGGCCAATCCTCCCAAAAATTGTCTTCTATCCATCACTTGAGACAAAATTTTCAATCATACAAATGTAATAAATCCATTGTATAGTCCTAACATTTGCTTCCATAAAAGCAGATAGCATTTCCGAACACCTGACAAATATACTCCGGATTTACAGGAACGGGCCGCAGGTCAGGCGCGCAGCGCGCGGAGCAGGAGAAGAACGGCAAAAGTGAGAGCCTCAGCGACAGGCACGGCCAGCCACAATCCGTCGGACGAAAGCCAGAAAGGGAGTATCGAGAAGGCGACTACCGGAAGCACCATACCCCTGAGCAATGTAAGCACCACTGACCTGACGGGACGCTCTACCGCCTGATAATAATTTATCGAACAGACGCTCACCGCCATAAACACGAACGACAATGCGAACAGGGGAAGTCCCCTGACACAAAGGCCGTATACCGGACTTGAATCATCGATGAACACAGACACGACGGCATCCGGGAAAAAGCAGATCAGCAAGGTGAGGAGAAGTCCCACGGAAACCGAGGATATTATCGATATGCGCAGAGCTGTCCTGACCCTGTCCCACGCGCCTTTGCCATAATTATAGCTCTCAATAGGCTGTGCCGACTGGGCCGCCGCGGCGCAAATCATATATACAACCGGGAAGATATACAATGCTATGCAGAATGAAGCCACTCCGTCATATCCGAGAATCTTCATAAAGGAATAGTTGCCCATGATCGTCAGGACTGACATCGACAGCTCGCCCAGAAATCCCGAAAAACCCAGCCTCATCATATTGGCCACATTGCGCATTATCCTCGAATTGAAAGCGCTGCCGGTCAGGGACAGCACTCTGCTGCGCCCGGCGAAATACCACAACGACATCAGTACTCCGATGAAACTGCCGAGGCTCGTTGCAAACGCGGCGCCCATCAGTCCCCATCCCATAGGGAATATGAACAACCAGTCAAGAAAGATATTGACACAGGCAGGCACCACCTCAACAAGTCCCGAATAATTGGGATTTCCGTCCAGTCTGATGATGAACTGAGACACTATCTGGACCATGACGCAGAGACCGCAGGGCGCAAACCACATATAATACTCGCGGCATCTGTCCATCAGCGGCCCTTCGGCTCCCAGCAGACTCAGAATCCTGTCCGGAGCGGCGTACAGAATCAGGGCAAGCAGCGCCCCCAGCGCCAGCACGGAGACAAATGCCTGGGTCACCACCTGACGCGCCGCCATAATGTTGTCCTGGGCCAGATGAATGGCAGCGACTACGGAGGAACCGATGGCGAACATCATACCGATACCGGTCGCCATCGTGAATATTGGCATCACTATGTTTACCGCAGCAAGCCCCTCACTTCCTATGCCGTGGCCCACGAAAATGCCGTCCACAAGCAGGAACAGAGAACTGAAAGTCAGTCCCAGAAGAGTGGGGACCAGTACCTTTACGAACAGAGAGCCTACCCTACCATTCCCGAAATCAATTCCTTCACTATTGCTCATCCTTCAGCAAGTATGGGACAGGCAGTCTCCCCTGCCGTCCGGTCTAGAAAAGATAGCCTACGTTGACGTAGAATGCACCCGTTCCGTCCTGATCGTGCAAGGGGCTGTTCTTCAGCAGATGAGTCAGAGGCGTACCATACTCTGCCGCCACGATGAAATTCTCGTTCATTATGAAGCGGAAGCCGGCGCCGAAGGTGATGTGGGGTGTGTCTTTCGGCTCTCCGTAAACAGGCACAGGGAATCCCGAAAGGGCCTTGAGCCGGGAGATGTCGATGCCCTTGGTGACCATCGAGCCGTCACTGAACGCATTCAGGGCCAGCGCGATGTTCTGGTTCCACAGAGGGAACTTGACGAAGCGCCAGCGGAGCTCGGCCGTGTATGTGGCCATATCCAGGCCCACCACCCTGTTGCGCATGATACCACGCACGGTCTGGTATCCTCCCATTCCTTCGAAATCACATTTCTCACCCATATTGGTGATATAGGAGAGAGCGTAGAAAGGGGCGCTGTTGCCGAAGGTCCCCTCATAGTTGAGCCTGTAAGCGAAGGTCAGGACATCATTGCTGACTATGGGGACATAGTGCCTCCAGGTAAGCGAATATTTGTAATACTGGATCTTTGAAATGCCGGGCAGCGCGGCGGTGACGTGGCCTTCGGCCCAGATTCCGCGGGAAGGCGCTCCCTCCTTGTCGCGTGAATCATATACGAGACCAGCCCTTAATCCTCCCGCATATCCGCCGTCTCTCTCAGCCTCGGATACAATTCCCGACTCTTTGTAAACGTCGTACAGAGTCTTCATGTCCGTAGGGAACTTCTTCTCTTCCGACTTGCCTTTGTTGATATTGTCATAATCTATGGAGCCGAGCTTGTAGTAATCGAAGAACAGGCCGGCCTCCCACCTTAAACCAGGCGTTATGATGCCGAGGAAATCGGTCTTGAAACGCACCTCGTTGCGGCTGTACTTGTAGAACGGGGAGAAGATGGGGTCGCTGCTGCCTTTGTCCAGTCCCTTGGCTATACGGACATTGTCGTAGTAGGTTCCGTAGCCGTTGAAGCCATAGAAATCGAATGCCTTGTCAAGATTGACGCGCACCGTGGAACTCCATCGCACGCCGGGAATCAGCTCCTTGTTGTCATATCTCGCCTGTATCAGATGCGAACCTTTGGTGAAATATGAATACTCAAGGTAAATCTTGGAGTCATAATTGGGATAATTGGTGCCGTTTCCGTAATCGAACAATTGAAGGACGGCTCCGAGTTGAAGGCCCTTGTCGGCATCATAGGCGATTGCGGGCAGAGGTCCGAGATTCCAACCGGTCTTGACGATGTCCTTCTTGTCCTGGGAATACAGGGCAGCGCCTGCGAGCAGTGCGACTGCAATCAGAAGCATCTTTTTCATAATTGTATGGTTTTGGTTTAATACGAGTCTATCTTACTTTTAGGCCCAATTCGGAAATGATGCCGTCCAGAACGGCACCGCCGTCGATGGAGCCTGTCAGATCCTTGAGGATGACAATCTTGTCCCCGAGTCCGAGATCGACGAGCCTTTTGACCGTAAGTCCTACGCAATAATCGCCGCAAAGCCCGCAGACATCTATCTCTTCGCTGTCGCGGAAACTCTTGAGCTGGTTGTCGGTAATGGCATTGTATGCTGCATACTCTTCCTCGTAGGACCGGTCTCCCTTGTGATAATAGGACACTCTCTGCCTGCCGGGATCGATTACGGACAGGACCTCATCGGGAAGTGATGCCCCCCAACTGTATTTGAGGCAGTGAACGGGCCATATGCCTCCGTTTTCCTTGAACGAACAATGGTTGAGCGGATGCCAGTCGAGGGTCAGGTATATATTGTCGTAATCAGGTATGAGAGATGCTATCCTGCTTGGCAGAGATTCGGCCCCTTTTACGTACAGACTGCCTTCAGGGCTATAGAAATCCTTCTGAAGATCAACTATAACTAAGGTTTTCATGTCCCAAAAATAGATAAAATTTTTATACTTTTGCAAAATAAACAATTTTACAGGATATGAAAAGGTTTTTGAAACTTGCAGCAATCACGACGCTGGCACTTCTATGCGCTGCTCCGTCATACGCACAAACCGAGAAGACCATCAAAAGGAAGGTGGCCATAGGGCGTTTCTCCAACGAGACTCAGTACTCCAAGGGCATATTCTACGACAAGGATAACGACCCGATGAGGAAGCAGGCCCTGGACATCCTCTCCACCAAACTCGCCGCAAGCGGCAAATTCATTCTCCTCGAACGTGAAGACCTTGATGTCCTCGTGGCTGAAGCCGGCAGCGGAATGAACAAAATCGGTGCCGATTACATAATCCTGGGGTCAATCACCGAGTTCGGACGCAAGGCCGAGGGTGAAAATCAAGTATTCTCCACCATCAAGACACAGACAGTCGAAGCGGGTGTCAGCCTCAGGTTAGTCGAAACCGCCACAGGGCTCATCATCTACTCTGATGAAGCCAAAGGTTATGCGGAAACCACCACCAAGACAACTCTTGGCCTCGGCGGCACGGCTTCCTATGATGCCACTCTTAGCGACAAAGCCATATCCGCAGCCCTCAACCAACTTGTCGAGAACATCATCAACAAATGTATGGACCAGCCTTGGAAATCATATTTCCTAGCCAAGGATGACGGTGCCTATATCATCTCGGGAGGAGCATCACAGGGGCTTGCTGCCGGCGACAAATTCTTTGTCTACAAAAAGGGCAACGTTGTGACCAATCCTCAGACGGGAATGAAGATCGAACTTCCCGGCAAGCAGATAGGAATCGTGACAGTACTCCAGTCCACAGGCAGCACTCCCGAGTCCGAAATCTCATTCTGCACTTATTCGGGTGAAGACATAGATGAGGACAATTTCCAGAAATATTATATCTCTGACAAATAGTTTATCATTATGAAAAAGCTCTTCATAGCACTTTGCTGCAGTCTGCTCCTGGCAGGATGCGGTGTCGGCTCGTACTCCATATCATCCGGCAAACCGGATGACGCCGCAATATCCTTCACGGCCGCAAACGAAACGGCCATAATTGTCCTGATAGACGGCAAGGCTCAAAGGACCAACACCGTCAAGACCAAGGCCTATCGAACCGAACGCAACATCAAGAAGACCGCAAAGAATACCATAAGTCTCAAACCCGGCCAGCACCAGATTGTAGTGCAGACAATTGGCGGAGAAGAGATTTACAACCAGAAGATTCTCCTCGGCTCTTCCGAGCACAGAGTGATTGAATTATGAAAAAGGTCCTGATTGTCCTGGCAGCCCTTTCGGCTCTCTGCTCCTGTGGTACGACAAGTTCCCTGTACTACTGGGGCGATGACGCGGGCGGACAGTCCACATACGAGCAGTGCTTCTACAAAATGGCCAAGACCCAATCCCCCCAGAGCATCTGCAACCTTGTGGCCGCCTACGAGAATATCATCCGTAACCCCAAGGGTACCCGGCAGCTGCCCCCTCCGGGAGTATGCGGTGAATACGGCTACCTGCTTCTGCAACCGCACACGGCAGAGATTTTTGCCACCAATGCCACAGCCGCCCAGAAGAAACTGTTTGAAGGCGATGACTTCATCCTTATCTTCAGGCAGAGGGGCGAGGAGATGCTCAAGGCGGAATTTACAAATTATCCCGAATCCGAGAGGTTCATCAGACCTCTTCTCGAAAAAATGCGGCAATAGATATGAAACGGACCATTATACTTACGCTCATACTGGCTGTTGCTAGTTCGTGCGGCATTACCTCGGGCTTGTCTGACTCTGACAGCAGCGTCCATACACGCGGGGAACTGTACTCCAAAATGTATGAAGAAAGACCTGTGGTGCTTCTGGTGATGCCCCCCATCAACAATACGACCAACGTCGAAGCCAAGGACCTCCTGTTCACCTCCATACTCCCCCCTTTGGCAGAAGCGGGCTACTATGTCATTTCACCTTACCTTTCGATGGAGATAATGAAGGCCGAGAGCGCCTACGATGCCGAGCTCTTCGTCGACAGACCTCTTGACGTGTTCAAGAGATACTTCGGATGCGATGCGGTAGTGTTCTCCGAAATCAACAAGTGGACCAAGGTCGGCTTCGGAATCGAAGCGGATATCAGATATTTCATCAGGTCAGCCCAAACGGGAGAGATTATCTTTGACAGGGCCTGCGACCTTTACCTTGACCTCTCGTTCAACAGCAACAGCAATACTGCCCTTGGAGCGCTGATCGACCTCACCGCTTCGGCCATATCCACGGCGGCTACCGATCATATCGTTGCGGCCAGAGCGGCCAATTCTTATATCTTCAAAGATATACCGAGAGGCAAGTACAATGCCGACTACGACAAAGACGCCGATTTCAGGGCAGACGATCAAAACATCACCGCTACCATCAAATAGTAGTCAGTTCATCCCATAGCGCATCAAGCGAACGGCGGTCCTTCTTGGTGGGGCGGCCGGTGCCCTGGTCGCGGCGGACAAAGAAAGTCTCCACCGGTGCGTGAAGTTTGTCAAGTTCAGACTGGGGAGTGAGATTCTCCGCGAAATCCTGGACGAGCGCCGCCCCCATACGGTTCTGCGCAAGAGCGAGGACCTTGTATGTGAATTGAGCGCTGCCTTTGCGCACAGTCAGCGTATCGCCGGACTTGACCGCTTTGCTCGGCTTCGCGTTGACGCCGTTGACCTGCACCTTATTGCCATTGCAGGCCTCTGTGGCCTCCGAGCGGGTCTTGAACACCCTTATTGACCACAGATATTTGTCAATCCGCACTGAGTCCATCATTTCCTGACAATTATGCGCTCGATGCGTCGTGGCACCGATGTAAGTATTTCGTAAGGTATCGTGTCCAGTATGGATGCGAGTTCTTCGACTGTGGGATCTTCGCCGAAAATGGTGACCGTGTCACCCGGCTTCACGTCCAAACCGGTAACGTCAAGCATACACATATCCATACATATATTGCCTATCGTTGATGTCCTGTGACCATCTATGCTGAACGAGGCGCGCCCGCATCCGAGATGTCGGTCCAGTCCGTCTGCGTAGCCGCAGGGTATTGTGGCTATTGTAGTGCCTTCCGGGGCAACGATGCCGTGACGTCCATAGCCTATTGTGCCGTCTCCGGGCTGGAGCCGCTTGATCTGCAGGACTTTGACTTTAAGGGATGCGACCGGTTTGAGGTGAACGTCCGGAAGGGCGCTGATGCCGTAGATGCCGATGCCTAGCCTGACCATGTCGAACTGGTATTGAGGGAAGCGTTCTATGCCTGCCGAATTGAGCACGTGCCACAGGGGCTTGTATCCTATGGCGTCCGTAATCCGGGATGCGCCCTCACGATACATCTTGATCTGGCCAAGGGTGAACTCATCCTCTGAAGGGTCTTCAGCCGCAGCCAGATGAGAATAAACTGACCGCACCTTCACGGACTTGCAGGTCTTCAGGAATTGAATGAGTTCATCGAGCTCGGAGGGCATGAATCCCAGTCTGTGCATCCCGGTATCCAACTTGATATGGACGGGATAAGACTCCATCCCCCGTTTCTGAAGCTCTGCGCAGAAAGCCTTGAGCGTAAAAAGGTTGGGGATGCCTGGCTCCAGCCTGTTATCTATGATCTCAGGGAAGAAATCGGTCCCTGACGTAAGTACAAGTATTGGCAGGGATATGCCGGAACGGCGCAGTTCAACTCCTTCGACGGGCAGGGCGACTGCCAGATAATCCGCCCCTGCCTGCTGCATCATAGAGGCGAATTCGACTGCACCGTGCCCATAGGCGTTGGCCTTGACAAGCACCAGCAGCTTTGTCCCTGATTCCAGCCTTCCGCGGAAATAGCGGTAGTTGGACAGAGCATTGGGAAGATTGAGTTCCAGCCTGGAGAAATCGTCCTCTCTTGCCATATCGGCATTACCTCCTGTTGCTGGCTATGATAATGTAATAGAACAAGGTGGCCAGAGAGCCTATCGCGGCAATCACGTAAGTGTATGCGGCCCATTTGAGTGCGTCGCGTGCCATCTCGGAAGACTCTCCGTATGTGATGCCGGCACTGTCCAGCCATTTGACCGCCCTTGCGCTTGCGTTGATTTCGACGGGAAGCGTCACAATGCTGAACAGGGTGGTAAGGGCAAACAGACCTATGCCTATCCAGATCAGATTGGGGAACAGATTGATGAATATCACTCCGGCAAGAAGCACCCACTGCACCGTGTTGTTGGCAAAAGTGACGACGGGCACTATGGCCGAACGGAACTTCAAGGGAAGATAACCTGTGGCGTGCTGGATGGCGTGGCCAGTCTCGTGGGCGGCAACTGCGCAGGCCGCAACGCTGTTGACACCGTATACCTGTTCGCTCAGGTTGATCAGCTTTTTGACGGGGTCATAGTGGTCAGTCAGCATACCGGGGACCGAACAGACTTCAACGTCATTGATACCATTCTGCCGGAGCATCATACGGGCCACGTCCGCACCGGTGAGTCCGCCCTGCGAAGGTACCTGTGAATATTTGTCAAAACGTGCCTGAAGCACTCTCTGGATGATGAACGATGCCACCATCACCAATATCAAGATTATCCAGATATTCATATCGATGAATTTTGGTCAAATATAGTAAAAATCAACAAATATCGGGCCTATTCCCCGGTTTCGGCAGGCACGGAAGGATCAATGTATGAATCCTTCTCCTCGATATGCGGGACTTCGACCTCCAGCAGCAAGGTATCAGCCGAGACCGGAGCAAGTCGGAAATCGTTGCACTCGGCAGGAACCAGGACCAGTTCTCCACTCCCGAATGCGAATCCGGCAGACTGGCCCAGCACATCGATACGCACCTCGGCCCCACCAGAGATGCACACATAGATTACCGGAGAGTCGGACTGACCCGAATAGGAATGAAGCACTGAGGAGAGCCTGATACGCTCCACACTGAAATCCTCAAGTTCCACCCTGTTGCCTGACGGCACGTCGCTCCGGAACGCTTTGTAGTCGATGAAATCCAACGCATCCACCAGAGAGAGCGCCGGGTCGAACTCTTCCGTGCTCACCACTTCGCCCCACCCGCAAATACAGATGTCCACGGGAGACGACTGGCTTATCTCCACGATGTCAATATCTCCTCCGGCACAATGCGGAGTGCCGGGAGGTATGTGCAGAAACTGTCCCTGGTGCGGAACCACGGTGTTGAGGATAGAGTCCACGGTATTGTCATTACACTTCCGGAAGACTTCGGTGGCATCGGTGTCTTCGCGGAACCCCAGCATTATTCTGGAATTCCTGCCGCAACGCTCCACATACCATATCTTGTCCTTGCCGAGAAGGTCATATCTCTGACGGGCAGTCTCGTTGTCGGGGTGCACGCGAAGGGGCATGAGAGCGTCGGCGTGTATATGTCTCACGCATACGGGGAACTGACGGCCGTAGTATTCATACACGTTGTCTCCCACCATACGGTCCATATAAGTATCCATCACCTCTCCCATAAGGTTGCCCGCAAGCCATCCGTCCCTGACCATCGAGTCACGATATCCGAGGTCTGCCAGAAGGAATCTCTCGCGTCCCCAACTGTAATCGTCCTGCAGTGCACAGAACTTCAGGGGGTATAGTTTCTTTTCGTCCATAAGTGAGACAAATTTAATAAAAATCGCTATACTTGCGACATGAAAGGAGTAAACATATTTCTGGCCGACGGCTTCGAGGACGTGGAAGCCCTGGGCACGAATGACGTCCTGAGAAGAGGCGGCATCCGCACCAATCTCATCGCCATATCAGACGATCCCTTTGTCGTAAGTTCACACGGGGTCACTATCGGAGTCGACAGTTTCCTCAGTGAAATGGAATTGAGCCACGAAGGCACGACTCTCCGTGACGTGATGATATTCCCGGGAGGAATGCCCGGTTCGAAGCATCTGGCCGGTTGCAAGACTCTCATCAAGGCAATGAAGGACCACTACGGGGCAGGCGGTACAGTGGCAGCAATCTGCGCGGCTCCGGGACTGGTGCTCAGCCAGTTGGATGACTGGGAGGGCAAGGTATTCACCTGTTTCGACGGATTCGGCGACAAACCCGAGGCCAAGGGCGGACTGTTTGTCCCCAAGCCCGCGGTCACTGACGGACAGATCATCACCGGCCGCAGCGCCGGACATGCCATTGCCTTCGCTCTGGAGATCCTGAAGAGGGTGAAAGGAGAGAAAGAGGCGTCAGATGTCACCCACGCGATGTTCCTGGACTGAATCAAAAAGAGAGGTGCTCCTAATCGAGCGCCTCTCCTTTTTCGTTGTAGAATTCGTACTGCAGGATGCTGAACTCGGTCTCTTCGACCAGTTTCAACTTGCATTTGTACTTGCGTTTCCATTTTCTGAAATAGGAATTCCATCCTCTTGTAAGATAGGCGCCCAGTATGGGGCTGACCTTGATGATGAGTGAGGAGGGCCCTTTCCCGGCAACCAGGTCGGAGATCCGGCGCTCGATCTGCTCGTCCACCACAACGGTGGATGCTATCTTGCCGGTACCGTGACAAAGGGGGCACTTTTCGGTAGTGTTGATTTCGGTCACGGGACGTATTCTCTGACGGGTAATCTGCATCAGGCCGAACTTGGTGAGTGGCAGCAGGTTGTGCTTGGCCCTGTCCTCCGCCATCAAGTCCTGCATAAACTTGAAGAGTTCGTTGCGGTGTTCGGCGCTGTCCATATCTATGAAGTCCACTATGACGATGCCTCCCATATCGCGGAGCCTGAGCTGACGAGCGATTTCTTCTGCGGCTATCTTGTTGACTTCAAACGAATTGTCCTCCTGATTGTCCGTCTTTGTGCGTATACCGCTATTGACGTCTATCACATTGAGGGCTTCGGTGGTTTCGATTACCAGATATGCCCCCTGTTTCATGGGGACCACCTTGCCGAAAGAACTCTTGATCTGACGGGTAACCTCGAAATGGTCGAAAATAGGTTCCTTCCCGTCATACAATTTCACAATCTTCTCCTGATCGGGAGAAATGAGAGAGACATAGTTGGCCGTCTCTTCGAATATCTTCACGTCATTGACATAAACGTTGGAGAAAGTGTCGTTGAGAAGGTCACGCAGGACGGTGGTGGTCTTGGAATATTCGGTAAACAGAAGGCCCACACCCTTGTTGCGGGACAGTCGTGTCCACGAGTTCTCCCATTTCTCGATAAGGGATTTCACCTCCGCCACGAGCACGGCCGCATTCTTGCCTTCGGCCGCGGTGCGGATGATGGCTCCGTAATTCTTGGGGAGGATGTTGCCTACCAGAGTCTCCAACCTGCGTCTCTCCTCCTTTGAGGAGATTTTCTGGGAAACGCTCACCTTCCGGGCGAAGGGGAGCAGTACAATATTGCGTCCTGCCAACGAAATCTCTGCAGTGAGCCTGGATCCTTTGGTGGAAATAGGTTCCTTGACAATCTGCGCGACTATCATCTGCCCGACTTTGAGATGGTCCTCGATACGGCCCTCTTTGGCAAGGACGGGCCCGAGCTGTATGCTTTCGTACAGCTCCTTGAGGTTTGTGTTGGGATTGGAATCGCGGACGAAGGCATCGAACGCATCGAAATAAAGTCCGAGGTCCAGGTAATGGACAAATGCCTCCTTGCTGTCACCTATATCCACAAAAGCAGCGTTCAACGCGGGCAGGAGCTTCTTCACTCTTCCGAGGAATACGTCACCCACGGTGAAACTGTGACCCTGGCTTGACTCGCGGTTGAGTTCGATAAGCTTGTGATTCTGCATCAAAGCTATACGGACTTCAGAAGGCGATACGTCTACGACAAGATCTTTTTCAGCTTTCTGGTCTTCCATAAAGATTATGTTGGTGAACTATAAACACAGAGGCCCGCCGGATCCCCCGTCAGGCCTCTATCGACTATTTCTTCTTGTGGCGGTTCAGACGCAAACGTTTCTTACGTTTGTGAGTGGCCATCTTGTGTCTTTTATGCTTCTTTCCGTTAGGCATATATAATTGTGTATTAAAGAATTATTCGCCCTTTACCTGTGATACGAAAACCTTTGCAGGCTTGAATGCAGGGATATTGTGAGCAGGTATGGTGAGTGTTGTCTTGGCTGTGATGTTGCGGGCGGCTTTCTCTGCGCGATGCTTGATGATGAAACTGCCGAATCCACGAAGATAAACGGGGTTACCCTTGATGATGGAGTCCTTGACAGTCTCCATAAACGCTTCAACAACGTTCTGAACAGCCACTTTCTCGATACCTGTTGCCTTTGCAACCTCATTTACAATCTCTGCCTTTGTCATAATGCTTGTATTTTCTGATTTGAAACAATATCTGTATTCCCCAGTTTTTTGGGGACACAAAATTAGATTTTATTTTTCAATAATCAAAATAATTGTCCTTTTTGGCATTGGCACGGAGATTGACTATATTAGCCGTGTTAATAATTAGTAGGTATCACTGACAATTTGGCAGAGATGAGACAAGAAAAGAAATATGCATTCCCCGTAGGGGCGGAGGTCAGCATAATCCCCGTCGTCCCCGGTGACGGAATCATGAAGGTTGATGATTCGGAACTGCCCGATGCGCTTCCGATTCTGGCGCTGCGCAATGCCGTGCTGTTCCCGGGAACCATATTCCCCATTACCATAGGAAGGGAGAAATCCATCAAACTGATAGAGGATGCCGAAAGGGAGGGATTCTTCATCGGAGCGGTCCCCCAGACGGACATCAGCATCGAGGATCCGCGCAGGGATGACCTCTATGCCTTCGGCACCGTGGCCAAAATCATCAAGACCCTGGAGATGCCCGACGGCACCATCACAGCCATACTCCAGAGTTTCAAGAGGATAGAGATAGAAGATGTGCTGGGTTACGAACCATACATCACGGCACGCGTGAGATATCGCGAAGACGTACTCCGTGATGAGGACAGCGCCAGCGTGAAGGCAATTTCGGAAGCGCTCAAGGAGAAGGCTACCAACATCATCCGCAACTCCAATTTCGCGAGCAAGGAAGCCGTGACGGCGATGAAGACCATCGACAATTTTGCCTTCCTTGTCAATTTCATAGCCACCACCATCGAAGTCGAGAACTTCGGAGAGAAAATAGAACTCCTGCAGTATGACGATATGAAGATGCGCTCGATGAAACTGCTGTCCATCCTGGATGTTCAGATCGAGCTCATCAAAATCAAGCAGGAGATCAACCAGAAAGTCAAGACAGAGATTGACCAGCAGCAGAGGGAGTACTTCCTCAACAACCAGCTCCGCACCATCCAGGAAGAGCTTGGAATGGATGACGGTGAGGATTTCGACAGGTTCAGGGCACGCGCCGAAGCCAAGAAATGGCCCAAGGAGATTGCAGAAGCCTTCGAGAAGGAGCTGAGCCGGCTCGAGAAATACAACCCCAACTCCCCCGACTACAGTGTCCAGTACAATTACCTGGAGTTTATGCTCGACCTGCCCTGGAACGAATATTCCGAGGACAATATGGACCTCGCCCACGCACAGAAGGTGCTGGACAATGACCATTTCGGTCTGGAGAGTGTCAAGGACAGAATCATCGAATATCTTGCCGTCCTCAAGCTCAAGGGCAATATGAAGTCCCCCATCCTCTGTCTCTACGGTCCTCCGGGAGTCGGAAAGACCAGTCTGGGCAAGTCTGTGGCCAAGGCTCTGGGACGCAAATATGTACGTATCGCCCTGGGAGGAATGCACGACGAGGCCGAAATCAGAGGCCATAGGAAGACATATGTGGGAGCCCTGCCCGGCCGCATCCTCAACGGCATACAGAGAGCCGGCACTTCCAATCCAGTGATTGTGCTTGACGAGATTGACAAACTGAGTTCGGACTTCAAGGGCGACCCCTCATCCGCCCTTCTCGAAGCTCTTGACCCGGAGCAGAACGGCACTTTCCACGACAATTATCTTGACCTGGACTATGATTTGAGCAACGTTCTCTTCCTCACCACCGCCAACGGAATATCTTCCATCCAGCCCGCCCTTCTGGACAGGATGGAGGTCATCAACGTAAGCGGATATCTGGCCGAGGAGAAGATGGAGATTGCCAGGAAATACCTTGTACCCAAGCAGTTGGAAGAGCACGGAATAGGCCGCAAGGACCTCCGCATAAGCAAGAGTGCGCTCAAGGCAATAATTGACGAATACACCCACGAGAGCGGTGTGCGCGGACTGGAGAAGCAGATAGCCAAAATAGCCCGAGTCACCGCCAAGAAAATCGCTCTCGAGCAGGAATGGCCCCACACAATCGAGAAAGAGCACCTGAAGGAATACCTCGGTCTGCCCAAAGCATTCCACGACATTCAGAAGGGCAATGAAGCGCCCGGCGTGGTGACAGGTCTTGCCTGGACCGAAATGGGCGGAGAGATTCTCTTTGTCGAGAGTTCCGTAAGCAACGGCAAGGGCGTCCTCACGATGACGGGCAGCCTTGGCGACGTGATGAAGGAATCCGCCACCATTGCATATCAGTACATCAAGGCCCATCCCGAAATGGCCGAAATGACTTCCGAGCAGTTCGCAGCCAAGGACCTCCACGTCCACGTACCGGAGGGAGCTACTCCCAAGGACGGACCGTCAGCCGGCATCACGATGGTCAGCTCGATGGTTTCCATACTGCGCGGCAAAGCTGTCAGGAAGGGTATCGCAATGACAGGAGAAATGACTCTCAGGGGAAGGGTGCTGCCCGTAGGAGGCATCAAAGAGAAGATACTTGCCGCCAAGAGGGCCGGAGTCTCCACCATAGTCATTTGCGAGGACAACCGCAAGGACATCGAGGATATCAAGGATATCTATGTGGAAGGACTGAACTTCCATTATGTCAAGACAATAAAGGATGTGGTAGACTTCATATTTTGACAGTACAGATAGAAAACACCTGGCGGCAGGCCCTGCAAAGTGAGTTTGACAAACCCTACTTCGCAGAGCTTGTCGGCTTTTTGCATCGGGAGAAGGAGCAGGGCAAAGCCATTTATCCTCCTGGCAGTCTGATATTCAAGGCATTCGAACTGACCCCTCTGGACAAGGTCAAGGTGGTGATACTTGGCCAGGATCCATATCACGGACCCGGGCAGGCTATGGGACTGTCCTTTTCGGTCCCGGACAACGTCCCCGCTCCGCCTTCACTGCGCAACATCTTCAAGGAAATCGAGACAGACCTCGGCATAAGAATGTCGGGCAGGCCCAATCTCGAATCCTGGGCGCGTCAGGGCGTTCTGCTTCTCAATGCCGTACTGACAGTGAGAGGAGGAGAACCCACTTCACACAGCGGTATAGGATGGCAGGAATTCACCGATGCCGTAATCCGCACCATCTCGGACAATTGTGACGGCGTTGTGTTCCTGCTATGGGGCAATTATGCACGCAGCAAGGCTCCCCTGATTGACGGGACAAGGCATCATATCCTGCAGGCGGCCCATCCTTCCCCTCTTGCAAGGGGGGCGTTTTTCGGTTGCCGCCATTTCTCGCAAACCAACGCCATTCTGACATCACAACACAAAACTCCTATAAATTGGCAACTGTAGCATTATTCCCGGGATCCTTCGATCCCTTCACGGCCGGTCACCTCAACATTCTGCGCAGGGCGCTCACTATGTTTGACAAGGTGGTCGTCGCGGTCGGCGTCAACCAGGACAAGACCGGATTCTATGACATGGACCAGCGTATGGACATCATACGCCAGGCTACGAAGGACATTACCGGCGTCAGCATAATCAAATACGACGGGCTTACGGTGGACGTATGCCGCGAACTGGGGATACGGCATATTGTCAGAGGTGTCCGCAATATGCTCGATTTCGAGAACGAGAGAGCCATAGCCGATGCCAACAAGCGTATGGCTCCCGAAGTGGATACCATCATCATTCCCACCGCCCAGGAGTTCGCGCATATCTCGTCCTCGGCGGTAAGGGACATACTCAGGCATCACGGAGACACGTCAATGTTCGAGCCTGCCAACGTCAAACTGCCATCGGTCAAATGAAGCGCTCAATCCCGGCTCTGATAATAATGGCGTTGCTGTCCGTATCAGGACACGCGCAGGACTACAGCAGACTTGACAGCCTGCTGGTACAGTTCTATGACGCGATGACTGCAGAGCCGTCGGAGGAGAAGTTCCGCGAATTCGACGGACTGATATCAACCTGCAATGACAGTCTGACCAGGCAGCACGTGGCACTTGCCGTATTTGACCATTACCGCGAATCCAAGGTGATGGGTGAAGAAGAAGTGGCGGTGCACATTTTCGACCGCTGGTTTTCTGACGGTACGATCAGGATGACCGGAGAAATGGAAGAGTTCGATGCACGGATGTTTGCTGACTTCAACCGCAGCACCCTCATCGGATGCGACGCTCCGGCAATAACTATGCGTGACCAGCGTGGAAGGGCGGTGACGTTCCCCTCCCGGGGCAGAATCAACATACTGTTTTTCTATGATACCGCCTGCGCGAAATGCCAGTTGGAGATGAAGGTTCTGCCGGGAATCCTGGAGAGCATAGACTTCCCTGCCGATGTGGTTGCAGTGTATTGCGGTTCGGACAGGAAGGCCTGGAACAAATTCAGAAGGCAGTTCAAAGTCAGGAACAGATCGCTGCGGATGATTCACCTGTGGGACCCGGAGTTTGACACGGACTACCTCCGTCTGTACGGAGTCATATCCACTCCAAAGATGTATATGACGGAACCTCAGGGGAGCATTATGGGAAGGCGGCTGGAGCCGGAAAGCCTGATGGAACTCATCCCTGTGGCGGGCGCCATCCAATCAGTTTACGACAAGCATATCAACAATACGGACTAATGGCCAACAGAAAGAAGAAATCCGGAGCAATCGATCCCGAGTACCTGCGCAAGCAGCAGGCGGAACTTGTGCGCAATTACCGCAAGACCATTCTTTTCAACAAGAAAGAAATTGCGGCCATTGACGAATACTGCCGCAGATTCAAGGTATCATCCCACTCGGCTCTTATCCGCCAGGCAACAATGGAGCGGGTTATGCAGATGCTCGACGAGTGCCACCCGACACTGTTCTGACCAACAGTGCGAGAAGCATAAGAATGAAGGCGAGCGTGCAGACCCTGCCGGTCACGTCACCATACCTTGCAAAAACCGTCAGTTGAGAATTGTAGTTGACCTGCCCTTCAAGTGACCTCCTCTCCCACCAGGAAGTGGACGAGACAATATCCCCCCTTTGGTTGATAAACGCGGAGATGCCGGTGTTGGCACATCGGGCAATATCCCTTCTCAGTTCGATGGCCCTCAGGGACGCGTATCTGAGGTGCTGTCTGTAGCCGGGCGTATCTCCCCACCATGCATCATTGGTGATGATGGTCAGGAATTCAGCTCCCTCCCTGACATACCCCGTACAATAATCCCCGTATACAGACTCATAACATACCGCGCAGCCGAAAGTCGTGCCGTCGGCAAGATGCAGACAGCTTATCCTGTCCTGGGGCACGCAGCGTCCCATTACTCCACCCAGCCAGTCGTCAACCGGGGCAAAAATGCGAGGATATGGCATTTTCTCGACCCCGACCACAAGTTTGCTTTTGTGAAAGACTTCGGTCCGTCCGCTTGCATCCATTATCAATGCGCTGTTGTGAGATTCGATCCAACCGTCTCCATACGGCCGTGCAAGGAGTGAAGGCTGTGAACGCTTGTTGATGAATTCCCAGGAAGAGGCACCGAACAACAAGTCCGTATTGGGACGGGATTGCAGGAACTCACGGAAACGACGCCAGGTGGCGCCTGACTGTATGTCATTGAGAACCACGTCCGAAGTGAAAGTCTCGGGAGCGACCAGAAGCAGCTGCTCCCCGGATTCTTCCGGGAACAGGCCGAGAAGGGTTTCGGTCTGCTCCGCCTGGGTCATAGCGCCGAACTTGTTGTATACGTCGATATTGGGCTGTGCAATGACCACGCGGCTTGTCCCCTCGGATTTCTCCTCATATCCTTTGTATATGATTTCGGAAGCGACAATCGGGCCAGCCACCAGGACCAGTATGCCGAAGAGCGAGGCCATCTGGGCCTTATAATTCCGATTCCACCAACTTCCTTCGGAGAATGCGGTCATCAGTCCGAACAGGGACAGGTTGACAGCCCACACCCACAGCGAGCCACCGAGCGCACCCGTCACGGAGTACCACTGCACCAAGGATACAGTGCCGGAGAAAGCATTGCCCAATGTGAGCCAGGGCCAGGACAACTGTGCCGAATAATCGATCCTCTCCCAGGCAATCCAGGCAAACATCAGGAACAGATACGGAAGGCATCCCCCGAATCTGCGTCTGCTTATACGGAACAGGCCGAACACCAGGAACATCTGGAGGGAGTTGTAGAGTATGGCGAATACGGCTCCCCCTGCAGTCGCATTCCATATCCAGAAGGTTGTGGCGGCATTCCAGACGACGAAACCAAGCAGATACCATCTCCAGAAATGACGGATATGGCATCCGGTAGCTATACGTTCGGCACAAAGCAGGGGCACAAGTCCGAACAAGGCCACCCAACCTGTGTGGGGCACCAGCCAGGGAATGCTCATCAGCGCTGCCGACAGCAGAGGGAGAATTGCTATGGTACGTCTTTCATTCATCTTCTTCAGGCATATTGCCGGCATATCGGCGCCATTTGTCCAGAAGCGCCGACATATCGGTCGGGATTTGCGAATCGAACTGCAGCCATTTGCGTGTGGAAGGGTGCTCGAAGCCCAGTGTCTTGGCGTGCAGGGCCTGACGGGGGCATATCTCGAAGCAGTTGCCTATGAACTGTCTGTACTTTGAATAGATGGTGCCCTTGCGTATCTCGGAACCGCCGTAACGGGCGTCATTGAACAGGGGATGTCCTATCGAAGCCATATGCACACGTATCTGGTGCGTCCTTCCTGTCTCCAGAATGCATTCCACATATGTCACATAGCCGAACCTCTCCAGCACCCTGTAATGCGTAACGGCGTGCTTGCCCTGCTCCGGATCATCGCATATACGGTATCTGAGCCTGTCGTTGGGGTCGCGCCCTATGTTTGCGTCCACGGTTCCCTCGTCCTCTTTGATGTCCCCCCAGACAATTGCCCTGTATCTTCGGTCAATAGAATGTTCGAAGAACTGCTTGGCCAGACGAAGCTGGGCTTCATCCTTCTTGGCCACCAGCAACAGTCCGCTCGTATCCTTGTCTATCCTGTGTACCAGAATCCCCATTCGTTCATCCTGAGCCTCCGGACCCTGTGATATCCCCAGATAGTGGGCCAGAGCATTGACGAGTGTGCCGTCAAAATTGCCGTGTCCGGGATGGACACACATTCCGGCCGGCTTATTGACAACCAGCAGGTCATCATCCTCATAAACAATGTCGAGAGGGATATCCTGCGGTATGATTTCCATTCCGCGACGCTGATACGGCATTATGAAACGTATCACGTCACCGGGTCGGACTATATAATTTGCCTTGACCGTCTTTTCGCCCACCTGCACGAACCCCTCCTTTATGGCCAGTTGAATACGGTTACGGGATGTATCCTCCATATGGGCGGCCATATAGCTGTCTATACGGACGGGAGCCTGGCCGTTGTCAACGACCATACGGAAATGCTCATACATCTCCTGTTCGAGGAGTTCGGGCTCTTCCATTTATTCGAGTCTGAGATACAGGGTGACTTCGGAGCCCTTGGGCAAGTTTGCACCATTGGCTTCGGGTGATTGTCTGTAAACCACGGCGTTGAGGGAGTCGCTGTAATTCTTTACAGCCTTGTCGAACTCCAGCCTTCCGATATTGAGGGAATTGTCTTTTACGATGTCGACGGCACGCAGGAATTTCATTCCCTGCACATCGGGCATATAGGCATCACTGTCCTCGGGGTTGAGTCCAAGGACAAGATCTATGACCGATCCGCTGTCAAGCTTAGTGCCGGGTCTGACCTGACGGTTGCGGTAGAGCTGGCTGAGCACATTGTTGGTCGCGATATCATCCACATAGGTAAGGCGCCCAAGTGTAAGTCCCTTGGATGCGAGTTCGGCCTTGGCCTGCCGCATCGAGCATCCGACCAGAGAAGGCATACCGACTTTCTTGGCATTGACGGCATTTGTGGTCAGAAGGATGCGGCGGCCTTTCTTGACCTGAGTGCCGGCCTTGGGGTTCTGGGAGAACACGGCGCCTCTCTTCATCTGGCGTACATATACAGAATCCCCTATCTCGACCCTGATGTGGTTGCGGGATGCCACTTCACACGCTTCAGTGTAGGAAAGATTGGTAAAATCAGGCACACTGACAGTCGTGTGGTGCTGGGTCAGGATGGCGAGCACAACATTGACAAGCAATACCACTCCCAGCACAAAGAGTGCTGCGAGTACCAGATTCCTTAATATCCAATTGCCGGACGAATGTATTTTGGTCATAATTACAAGTTGATGATTCCTTTGACGGCCAGGAGCACGCCAAGCAAAATTACAACAATTCCCGCAATCATATTGAATCTTGCGATATTTTTGGTGCTAACCGAGCCGCTGATACGGGAGAACAGGGTTGTGAAGCACTGCCAGTAAGTCACCGAACCGAGTGCCACACAGGGTACAAGAATCCAGATCGGCACAACGTTCACGTCAATCTTGAACACTGTCACAAGGGCGAGCATTGTAGCGATGGCTCCAGGATTGGCAAGAGCGCAGCATGCAGCCTGAAGCGTATTGCCCACATTGACCTTGTCCCTGGCCTCGAAATCAATCTTTTTGAATACCATACCCGCACCTATGATGCATACCACCACTCCTCCGGCTATCATTATCGGATTCTGGTGGGCCAGGATGAAACTCTCCACGAAGGAGACGGCGATCATGGCTATGGCCGAATAGCTTGTATCCACAATTGTGGCGCCCAATGCCGTGACAAATCCTGTCTTGCGTCCGCAAGTGACGGATTTCTGCAGTATCAGCACCGCAGTGGGGCCTATGGGCGCGGAAGCGCAGATTCCGATGAGGAATGCTTTAAGAAGAGACAGTATCATAATCTTGGAGGACCTCCCATCCTGGACTTGTCCATATTGCCGAAACGATAGGTCAGAGACAGTATGACGTATCTTCCGAGAGTGTTGTTGACAGCTTCCTGGTGATAGTTTGCGGAGTCCGTGACCGACAGGTTCTTGGCCTGTCCGAGTATGTCATAAGCCTTGAGGGCAAGTGTAAATTTCTTCTTGAAGAGGAGCTTCTGGATTTCGGCGTTCCAGATATATTCATCAGGTTGGGCCGATGCGTATCCCAGATACCAGTTGTAATTGAAATCCGTCTTGAACGTCAGTCCGGGACCGCTCCAGGTCCAGTTCGCGGTGGCACGTATCTGATTGTTCCAGTTGGTCGTCTGATCCTTCTCCTGGGAGATTGAATACCAGGAGCGGTTGACTCTTGTCCTTCCGCTCACGGTGAGTTCGAGGTCGTCCGACCTGTAAGTCAGCCTCAGACGTTCTGTCACTCCGAGACTTCTGGTCCTGTTCTCCACGAACTTCAGTTTGCCGGCATTATAGTCGGCAAGGAACAGGTCATAGTCCAAGTCTCCGTCATCCCTGATATATTTGCCGGTGGGAATGTCTTCGCCCACATATGAGGCGGCCATTGACCAGCTGGCCCTCGTCACGTTTGCAATGGAGAACTTGGATTTGGCAATAGGGAAATTGCCGAACAGGTTGACCGAAGCATTGGCCGAAGTTGGGCCGTTGAACGGCATCGAATACTGGGTACCGCCGTTATACCACATCGCATTGACGATGGGGTCCTTGACGAATCCACCTGTAAACCTCACATTCAGGGAAGTGAATGTCTTCTTGTCATTGAAGCGGTAGTCCCCATACATATTGTGGGAGAAATACGGCTCCAGGGAAGGATTACCGAACGACACGTTGAGCGGATTGGTATTGTCCGGGATAGGTATGAGCTGGGATACGGAAGGCTGGTTCGAATTGCCCCTGTAGAAGAATCTCAGGTTGGCATTCTCCTGGATTTCCCACATCACCATAGCCTGCGGAGCGAAATTCCATACCTGCATCGTGATGGTGGTGTCCCTTGAGGCGCGTTTGGTGTCATTGACGGTCTTGGTGGGTTTGGCGGAGAATCCGGCCTGCAACTTCAATTTATCGGTCTGATACAGGAGGTTGGCCCCGATGGACTGGTTGACGTATGTGTTGGTGATCCTGCTGGTATACGCGTCCACCGGCTTCATTCCGTCTTCCTTGTCATAAGTGTCCTTGTTGGAGGCGGAACGGTTCCAGCTGTACATATAGTTTGCTTCAACGTAGAAATGATTGCCCAGAGGTTCCGTATAGTTGAGCCTTCCCATCATTGAAGCGCTGTTCTGCCTGTTCTGGAAGAAATGGTTGACGGTTGTGGTAACGTCGGGCGTTATGCCGTCCTCCTTGTATGTAGTTGAACCGTTGTTGTTGATGCCTTCAAGGTTATTGTTGGAATAGCTGTACCTCATCATGGCGGATATGGTCCTGCCGGGAATGCCCAACTTCTGCTGGAACAGGAGGAATCCGCTTGTGGAGACATTACGGTTGCTTCCCGAGTTGCGGGTGAAAGCATCGTTCAGCTTTTGGGACAAATCGTTGCGATACGTGGTGTCATTGCTGTTTTCAGAATATCTTCCGTCACCGAAATTGACCCTCGGTTCGAAGATGATCTTGGTATTGTCGGAGAACTTGTGCTCGAGTCTGATGCCGAAACGGTGCCCCCCGGATATGGAGTTGCTCAAACCTCCTGATTCATACAGCAGATCGTTGCCTTCACCCTCCTGGTACACTCTCTTGGAGCTTCTCTCCGCCACGTTCTTGTCCGTGTAGTTGTAAAGGTAGTTGCCTCCAAGGTTCATCCTGTCTTCAAAAAGAGTCCAGGCCCCGTTCAAACCTCCCATATAGGACGTAGTGATGCCGTTGCCCATACCCCAGCCACCCTGGCCGCGACCCATTCCGCCACCTCCACCTCTCATCCCCTGCATCATCGATCCGGAAAGGTCATTGAATCCTCTGTTGTTGGTATTGTTGCCGTTGAGGAGTATGCTTATCTGGCTCTTGTCGGTGAATCTTCCCACGAATCCGGCTCCCTGGTAGCGCCAGTCTCCCGAGCCGGTGCCGGAAGGAGCATCGTGACCTCCGCCAGCCATCACGTTGCCGAACAATCCCTTCATCATACCGGGCTTGACACTGAGGTCTATGACAGTCTCCGTCTCACCGTCGTCGATACCGGTGAACTGAGCCTGGTCCGACTTGCGCTCGATAACCTTGAGTTTGTTGACTATCTTAGCGGGGATATTCTTGGAAGCGAGCTGAGGGTCATCCAGGAAGAATGTCTTGCCGTCTATGGTTATCTTGGTGATTTTCTCCCCGTTGGCTGTGATGCTTCCGTCCTCCGAAACCTCCACTCCGGGAAGTTTCTTGAGAAGGTCTTCCAACACATCGTTTTCTGTGGTCTTGAAGGTACTGGCGTTGTACTCTATCGTATCCTTGCGTATTATTATGGGATTGCCGGCCGCAGTGACGGTAGCCGCCTGCAGCTGCTCCGAATCCGGAGACAGTTCCAACTTGCCAATATCAAGATTACCGGTAATGGTTATTTCCTTCGAGAGGGCCTTGTATCCAAGAATTTCGACCTTGAGTATGTAATTTCCCTTGCGAAGGGAGGGGACGGAGAATTCGCCCTTGTCGTTGCACAGGACGTACGAAACCGGCTTGTCGGCTCCCGCTCTGGTTACTGATACCGTGGCAAATCCCACCGCCTCGCCGTTGTTCGCATCCACCACGTAGGCCTTGAGTGTATTCTGGGCATTTGCCGTCAGGGCCGTTGCCAGCATACAAGTCAGAAGAAGAATGATAGAGTATAGATGTTTCATCTCATTTGACCCTGTCGGGATTTGCCTGAATGAACCTGGCCCATGAGGTTGCCGCCTGAAGGCTGCTCAACGGGCTTGTAAGCTGATAGTAGTGGCACATTGCCAAAGCAAGCGCGTCCGTCGCGTCAAGGTACTTTTCAGCAATATCTATGCCAAGTGTCTTCTGCACTATCAGCGCCACCTGCTCCTTGGAAGCGGCACCGTTGCCGCATATCGCCATCTTGGCCTTGCGGGGGGCATACTCATAAACGGATATGTCCCTTGCTATGGCCGCAGTCATCGCGGCTCCCTGTGCCCTGCCGAGCTTGAAGATCACCTGGGCATTCTTGCCGTAGAAAGGAGACTCTATGGCCAGGTCGTCGGGATGGTGGAGATCGCACAACGCCCCTACCTTCTCGTGTATGATTCCGAGTTTCTGATAGGGATCCGGCATCCGTCTGAGGTCGAGAACGCCCATATCCACATAATGAGCCTTACCCGCCCCGTCTACACGAACAATCCCGAAGCCCAACAGGTTGGTTCCGGGATCTATTCCAAGTATGGTCCTGCTGTCAGTCAATCTTGTCGAATCCTGTATAAGGACGCAGAGCCTCGGGTATCACGATGCCGTCTGCGGTCTGGAAATTCTCAAGAAGGGCGGCCACGACACGGGGAAGGGCCAGGGACGAACCGTTGAGCGTATGCGCCAGCTGTGTCTTGCCTTCCGCGTCACGATAGCGCAGGTGCAGACGGTTGGACTGATATGTCTCGAAATTGGAAACGGACGATATCTCAAGCCAGCGCTGCTGGGCTGCGGACCAGAGTTCGAAGTCATAGGTTATTGCGGAAGTGAAGGACATGTCCCCGCCGCAGAGACGGAGTATCCTGTACTTAAGACCGAGTTTGTTGACTATGCTTTCGACGTGAGCGACCATATCGTCAAGGGCCTTGTAACTGTCTTCAGGCTTCTCGACACGCACGATCTCGACCTTGTCGAACTGATGCAGGCGGTTCAGACCGCGCACATCCTTGCCATACGAACCGGCCTCGCGGCGGAAACAGGGAGTGTATGCGGTGAGACGCTGGGGAATCTCGTTCTGGGCGAGGATGACGTCACGGAAAATATTGGTGACGGGAACCTCTGCTGTAGGCACCATATAGAAATCGTCGAGCGTGGCGTGATACATCTGGCCTTCCTTGTCGGGAAGCTGTCCTGTACCGAAACCGGAATCCTTGTTGACCATTACAGGCGGCTCGATCTCGGTATATCCGTCCTCAGTATTGCAGTCGAGGAAGAAATTGATGAGTGCGCGCTGGAGTTTCGCTCCCTTGCCCTTGTACACGGGGAATCCCGCACCGGTAATCTTGACACCCAGGTCGAAATCAATGATGTCATATTTCTTGGCGAGTTCCCAATGCGGAAGAGCATTCTCGGGGAGAACGGGGTCGGGGCCGGCCACCTTGACAATTTCGTTGTCCTCCGCTCCCTTGCCGGGCTTGACGAGATCGCAGGGAATATTGGGGAGAAGCACGAGAAGGTTCTCAAGCTCTTCTGCCGTCTTGTCCATCGAGGACAGGAGTTCAGCCGACTTGGACTTTAGCTCCGCCACATCTTTCTTGACCTGCTCAGCCTGTTCTTTCAGCCCCTGTTTCATAAGCCCGCCGATTTCGGCAGCCTTCTGCTTCTGGGCGGCGAGCATTGAATCGCTCTCAGTCTGGAAGGCGCGCCTGCGGCTGTCGAGTTCAAGCACCTTGTCCACGATGGGCTGTGCATCAAAATTCTTTATCTTCAGTTTATTGACGACGAACTGAGGGTCGTCTCGAAGCAATTTAAGAGTCAGCATATTGTTTTAAGCAAAAAGGACCTACACTCCAATCCCGAAATGTAAGTCCCTGATATTTACCCGACCTTCGGGATTAGTTCTCAAAAGGAATGACCGATACGTAAGATTTGTTTTCTCTCTTGCGCACGAACTTGACAGTACCGTCTACGAGAGCGTAGAGTGTGTGGTCCTTGCCCATACCGACGTTGGTGCTGGGATTGTGGACTGTACCTCTCTGGCGTACTATGATATTGCCGGCCTTGACGACCTCGCCACCGAATTTCTTGAGTCCAAGGCGCTTGCTTTGTGACTCACGACCGTTCTTTGAACTTGATTGACCTTTTTTGTGTGCCATAATCCTCTTCCTTTAAGCGATTGCGATTTCGTTGATCTTGACCTTGCTGAGAAGCTGACGGTGTCCGTTGCACTTCTGGAATCCCTTGTGGGGAATCTTCTTGAAGACAAGAACCTTGTCGGCGCGAGCCTCATCATCAATGACAGTAGCCTTGACTGTGGCGCCTTTTACATAAGGAGCGCCTACCTTGTACTTGCCTGCGTTCTCGAGAAGGAGCACCTTGCCGAACTCAACGTCCGTGCCTTTGGCCTCAGGGAGTCTCTGAACGAAGATCTCGTTGCCAGCCTCAACTTTGAACTGCTGGCCTGCAATTTCTACGATTGCGAACATCTTTTAAAAAACTTTAGTAGTTTCAACCGCAAGCGTCTGTTACGGAAACAGCTCTTTATCAATGGCTTGGCGGCTATCAAATATTTTTGGACTGCAAAAATAGCGAAAATTCTCCTATCACACAAATATTTTTGTATTTTTGCGTAAAAACAATATTGTTATTCAAAATGGAAGGCGCTTTTATATATTCCACCCCCGTAATAGCCAAGAACTTCATCGGACGAAAGAACGAGGTCACCGTTACCGCCAACCTTCTGGGACAATGCGAGAACATCGTAATGTACGAACCCCCGAAAACCGGCAAGCACTCCGTCCTCAATCAGGCCCTCTACAATATGAAAGGCACTGCCGGGCAGTTCAGCCTTTGTGAATTCTCGCTGATGAACATACGCACTACGGCGGATTTCGTCACAGGACTCGGCGGACAGATTATCCGCAGTGTCTTCAGCACCCCCGGAGAATATGCCTCCGCCGTGGAGAACTATCTGTCGGGAACACATCTGGTGTTCGACCCGGAGGTGTACTCTTCCTGCGGCTCCATCCTGTCCCTCAA